>DATFRN010000078.1:0-15739 GCA_035263165.1 Acidimicrobiales bacterium
GCCCTCGACTGAACGGACCCCCCATGACCCGCCGACTCCCCCTCGCCCTCGCCGGCCTCCTGGCCCTGGCCACCACCGTGGCCCTCGCGGCCACCCCGATCGTCGCCGGCATCTCGTTCAACGGCCTCGACTGAACGGACCCCCCATGACCCGCCGACTCCCCCTCGCCCTCGCCGGCCTCCTCGCCCTGGCCACCACCGTCGCCCTCGCGGCCACCCCGATCGTCGCCGGCATCGCCCTCAACGCCCTCGACTGAACGGACCCCCCATGACCCGCCGACTCCCCCTCGCCCTCGCCGGCCTCCTGGCCCTGGCCACCACCGTGGCCCTCGCGGCCACGCCAATCGTCGCCGGCATCGCCCTCAACGGCCTCGACTGAGCTGCCCGCCGCCGCGGCCGGGGTCAGACCCGGTCGCGGTAGCGGACGATGCCCGCGAACGAGTCGGCGTCGAGGCTGGCGCCGCCCACCAGCGCCCCGTCCACGTCGGGGCAGGCCATGAGGTCGGCCGCGTTGTCCGGCTTGACCGACCCGCCGTACTGGACGCGCACCGCCGCGGCGGCGTCGGGGCCGGCCAGGCCGGCCACCGTCGTGCGGATCGTGGCGCACACCACCTGGGCGTCGTCGGGCGTCGCCGTGCGGCCGGTGCCGATGGCCCAGATCGGCTCGTAGGCGATCACCATCCCGGCCACCGCCTCGGCCGCCACCTCGGCCAGGCCGGCCTTCACCTGGCCGGTCACCTTGGCCTCGGTGGTGCCGGCCTCCCGCTCGTCCAGCGTCTCACCCACGCACATGATCGGCGTCATGCCGGCGGCCAGGATGGCCCGCACCTTGCGGTTGACGTCCTCGTCGGACTCGCCGAACAGCTCCCGCCGCTCCGAGTGGCCGGCGATGACGTACGCGACGTCCAGCTTGGCCAGCATCCCCGGCGCCACCTCGCCGGTGTAGGCCCCGGCGTCCTCCCAGTGGCAGGTCTGGGCGCCGAGGGCGATCGGCACCGGGTCCTTCTCGGCCAGGAAGTAGGTCTGCACCGTGCGCAGGTCGGTGAACGGCGGGTGCACCGACACGTCGACGGCGGCGAAGTCCTCGGCGGTGAGGATCCAGGACAGCTTCTGGACCAGGGCCGTCGCCTCGAAGTGGTTGAGGTTCATCTTCCAGTTGCCGCTGATCAGCGGCTTGCGGGCGGCGTCAGCCATCGTCGTCCTTGTCGTCATCGTCACCGGCGGCGTTGGGCGCGTGGCGCAGCGCCTCCAGCCCCGGCAGGTCCCCCTGCTCCAGCAGCTCCAGCGAGGCGCCGCCGCCGGTCGACACGTGGTCGACCTCGCCGCCCAGCCCGAACTGGGCCAGCGCTGCCGCGCTGTCGCCCCCGCCCACGACCGTGAAGGCCCGGGTGTCGGCCACCGCCTGGGCCACGGCCCGGGTGCCGGCCTCGAACCGGGGATCCTCGAACACGCCCATCGGCCCGTTCCAGAACACGGTGCGGGCCTCGGCCACGTGGTCGCCGAACTCGGCCGCCGTGCCCGGGCCGATGTCGACGCCCGTCCAGCCGGCGGGGATGCTGGTGCCGAGCTGGCGGACGTCCCCGCCCGCCTCGGGCCGCATCAGCCGGCCGCCGGGGCCGAGCCCGGTCACGTCGGACGGCAGCACCAGCCGGTCGCCGTGCTCGTCCAGCAGTGCGCGGCAACGGTCGACCATGTCGACCTCGCACAGGCTCTCGCCCACCGGCGACCCCTGGGCGGCCAGGAAGGTGAAGCACATCCCGCCGCCGATGAGCAGCCGGTCGGCCACGTCGAGCAGCGCCTCGATGACCTTGAGCTTGTCGCTCACCTTCGACCCCCCGAGGATGGCCACGAACGGCCGCCGGGGGTCGTTGCGCAGGCCGAGGAGGACCTCGACCTCCCGGGCCAGCAGCCGGCCCGCGGCCGACGGCAGGGTGCGGGGCGGGCCCACGATCGAGGCGTGGGCCCGGTGGGACGCCCCGAAGGCGTCGTTCACGTAGGCGTCGAACCCCTCGACCAGCCGGGCCACGAAGGCAGGGTCGTCGGCCTCCTCGCCCGGGTCGTAGCGCAGGTTCTCGGCCAGCTCGACGCCGGGCGCCAGCTCGGCCAGCCGGGCCCGGACGGGTGCCACCGAATAGCGGGGGTCGGGCATGCCCTTGGGCCGGCCCAGGTGGGTGGCGGCGACGACGCGGGCGCCCTGGTCGACGAGCCAGGAGATGGTGGGGAGCGCCGCCCGGATGCGCAGGTCGTCGACGATCTCGCCGTCCCGCAGCGGCACGTTGAAGTCGGCCCGGAGGAGGACCCGCCGGCCGGCCAGCGGCGGCAGGTCCTCCAGCGTGGGCACGCTGGGCATCGACGGATCAGCCCTGGTTGGCGGCGCCGATGGTGACGGCGAGGTCGACCAGCCGGTTGGAGTAGCCCCACTCGTTGTCGTACCAGCCGAACACCTTGACCAGGCTGCCGATCGTCTGGGTCAGCGGGGCGTCGTAGGTGCACGACGCCGGCGAGCCGACGATGTCCGACGACACCAGCGGCGCCTCCGAGTAGTCGAGCACCGGGGCCAGCGGGCCCGACCCGGCGGCGGCGGCGAAGGCCTCGTTGACCTCGTCCTTGCTGACCTCGCGGCCGACGACCCCGGTGAAGTCGGTCAGCGACCCCACGGGCACCGGCACCCGGATGGACTGGCCGTCCAGCTTGCCCTGCATGGCCTCGAGCACCAGCCCGGTGGCGCGGGCGGCGCCGGTGCCGGTGGGGACCAGGTTGATGGCGGCGCCCCGCGCCCGGCGCAGGTCGTTGTGGGGGCCGTCCACCAGCATCTGGTCGCCGGTGTAGGCGTGGATCGTGGTCATGAGGCCCGACTCGACGCCGAAGGCGTCGTCGAGCACCTTGATCATGGGGACGAAGCAGTTGGTGGTGCAGGAGGCGTTGGACACCACCTTGTGGGCGGCGGCGTCGAAGGTGTCGTCGTTGACCCCGACCACGAAGGTGGCGTCGGCGCCCGACGACGGCGCCGACACGATCACGTACGGCGCCCCGGCCTCGAGGTGGGCCGACGCCTTGTCGCGGCTGGTGAAGAAGCCGGTCGATTCGATGACCACGTCGACGCCCAGGTCGGCCCAGGGCAGCTCCTTGGGGTCGCGCAGGGCCAGCACCTGGATGACGTCGCCGTCGACGCCGATGCCCTCGGACGTGGCGGCGATGTCGTACGGCAGCTGGCCCAGCACCGAGTCGTACTTGAGCAGGTGCGCCATGGTCTCGAGCGACCCCAGATCGTTGACCGCGACGAAGTCGATGTCGGCCCCCGCCTTCTTGGCGGCCCGGAAGAAGTTCCTCCCGATGCGGCCGAAACCGTTGATTCCCACGCGGATGGTCATCTCGATCGCCTTCCTGTCGTTTTGACCCGATTGCGTCTTCATTGGACCTTAGGGGACGAGCCCCCGCAGAGCCTCCCCCAGCCGGGCGGCGTCGTGGGAGAGGCCGTGGGGGCGGGCGACGTCGGCCTCGACCAGCGGGCAGTCGAGGTCGCCGGTGGGCAGCGCACCCCGCTGCGCCAGCACGACGTCGGGCTCGATCCCGTGGCGGCGCAGGGCCGCGACGTGGGCCGCAACGTCGTAACCCCGGGTCTCGCCCAGCTCGGCCCGGAGGTTGCACACGTACACCCGCGGCCCCCGGGACTGCTTGACCGCCTCCCGCACGTCGTCGACCGTCACCGCCGCCAGGACCGACGTGTACAGCGACCCCGGGCCGAGCACGACCTGGTCGGCCGCCGCCACCGCCTCGGCCACCTCGGCCGGCGCCGGCGCGTCGGCCGGCTCGACCCGCACCCCCGTGACGCCGAGGGTGTTGCTGACCGCCACCTGGCCGACCACCTCCTCCCCCGAGGCGGTCTCGCCGATCAGCACGACCGGGTCGGTCGTGGCCGGCACCACCCGCTCCCGGGCGGGGTCCAGGCCGACCAGCCGGCACAGCTCCCGCACGGCGGCGCCGAAGTCGCCGGTGGCCTCGGCCAGGCCGGCCAGCAGCAGGTTGCCCAGGGCGTGGCCCTCGACGTCGGTCCCCCCGAAGCGGTACTCGAGCGCCCGGGCCAGGGGCGCCTCGGGGTCGGCGGCCATCGCCGCCACGCAGCGGCGCAGGTCACCCGGGGCGGGCAGGGGCAGGCCGGCCCGCAGCCGCCCGGTCGAGCCGCCGTCGTCGGCCGTCGCCACCACCGCGGTGGTGCAGGCCGCGTAGCCCCGCACCGCCCGGATCGTGGCCGCCAGCCCGTGCCCGCCGCCGATCGCGACGACGCGCGGTGCGGCCGTCACGCATCGACCTTGTCGACGTCCCGGTGCAGGACCGCGGCCGCCTGCCCCCGGGCGCGCAGGCGGCGGGCCAGCTCCTCGGCGATCACCACCGAGCGGTGGCGGCCGCCGGTGCAGCCGAGCGCGATCGTCAGGTAGGCCTTGCCCTCGGCCACGTAGGCGGGCAGCAGTTGCACCAGCAGCGTCTCCAGGTTGTCGAGGAACTCGCCCGCCGCCGGCTGGCCCAGCACGTAGTCCCGCACCGGCGCGTCGAGGCCGGTCTGCGGGCGCAGCTCGTCGACCCAGTGGGGGTTGGGCAGGAAGCGGCAGTCGAACACGAGGTCGGCGTCGAGCGGCAGGCCGTTCTTGTAGCCGAACGACAGCAGCGTCGTCTGCATGGTCGTCTCGCCGCTGTCGCCGAACAGGCTGCGCATGCGCCGCCGCAGCTCGTGGACGTTGAGCACGCTCGTGTCGACCACGATGTCGGCCTCGGCCTTGACGGGCTCCAGCAGCAGCCGCTCGCGCTCGATGGCCGACACCAGCTGCTCGTGGTCGCCGCCGCCCGACAGGGGGTGCCGGCGCCGGCTGCTGTCGTACCGCCGGACCAGGGCGTCGGTGGCCGCCTCCAGGAACAGGACCCGCACCCGGGCGCCGGTCGAGCGCAGCCAGGCCAGGGTCGGCAGGATCTCGTCCTGGTAGTGCCCGGTGCCCACCACCAGGGCCACCTGGGCCACCCGCGAGCCGGGCGTCTGGGCCAGCTCGACGACCTTGGGCACCAGCTCGGGGGGCAGGTTGTCGATGACGAACCAGCCCAGGTCCTCGAGGTCGTCGGCGGCCAGGCTGCGCCCCGCCCCCGAGAGCCCGGTGATGACAACGATCTCGCCCATCGCGGAGGCAATTCTAGGATGGGCAGCGTGGCGATCGACCTGAACCACCTCATCGTCTATGCCACCGACCAGTGGGCCTCGGCCCGGTTCCTGGCCGGGGTGCTGGGCGTCGAGGCCGGGCCCGCCTGGGGCCCGTTCGTCCCCGTGCGCACGGCCAACGGGGTCACGCTCGACTACGACGAGGTCCCCGACGTCACCCCCGGGCACTTCGCGTTCCTGGTGGGCGACGACGAGTTCGACGCCGGGCTGGAGCGGGTGCGCAGCGCCGGGTGCGAGATCTACGCCGACCCGGGCTGCCAGGTGGCGGGCGAGATCAACCACGCGTACGGGGGGCGGGGCTTCTACTTCCGCGACCCCGACGGCCACCTCCTGGAGCTGATCACCGCGCCCTACGGCGAGTTCCCCGGCTAGCGCCGTTCGGTGCGGAGCACCAGCAGGCGGGGGATCGTGCCGGCCTCGGCGTACTCGGGCGACAGGGCCAGGAACCCGGGCGGCGGCGCCGGCTCCAGCATGCGGGTGATGGCCAGGCCCCGCTCGGCCAGCGCGTTGACGTAGCGGCCGAGGGGCCGGTGGTAGAAGGTCAGCTTCACCCCCCGGTCGATCTCCTCCGCCGAGGCGACCTCGGGCAGGTAGGGGCCGACCCGCCAGTACTGCTCGGGCGGATCGAGCACCTGGTCGTCGATCCAGCCGCTGCCCGGCGTCTGGAACAGCGGGTGGTTGACCAGCATCACGAACGTGCCGCCGGGGCGCAGCACCCGGGCCACCTCGTCGAGGGCGCCGTCGAGGTCGGCCACGTGCTCCAGCACCAGGCAGGCGACGGCGGCGTCGAAGGCGGCGGTCGGGAGCGGCAGCGCCTCGGCCCGGCCCCGCACGTAGACCGGCCCGCCGCCCCGTTTCCGGGCCTCGGCCAGCTGGGCGGCCGAGGCGTCGACCCCCACCACCCGGGCCGCCCCGGCGCCGGCGGCCAGCCGGGCGATCTGGCCCTCGCCGCAGCCGACGTCGACGACCTGGCCGGCGCCGGCCAGGTGGCGGGTGGCGAGGGGCAGGATCTGCTCCTCGTACTCGACGTCGGCGCCGTCGGTGAAGCCCTCCTGCCACCAGCGGGCGTGGGCCTCCCAGGCCTCGGCGTCGGCGCCCTCGCCGGTCACCGCCGTCCCCGCACCGCCACCGGCGACCGGCTCGTCCGGTGGATCTTGTCGTAGACCGCCTCGGCCACCTCGTCGGGCAGCCACGACAGCGCCCGCAGGTCCTCCAGCGACGCCTGCTTGACCGCGTTGACCCCGCCCAGCTCCTTGGTCAGCCGCTTGCGGCGGACCGGGCCCAGGCCCTTGACGTCGTCGAGCACCGAGGTGGTCATGCGCTTGCCCCGGAGCTGACGGTGGTAGGTGATGGCGAAGCGGTGGGCCTCGTCCCGGATGCGCTGGAGCATGTACAGGCCCTCCGACCCCCGGGGCACGCGGACCGGGTCGGCCTGGCCGGGCACGAACACCTCCTCGAACCGCTTGGCCAGCGACGCCACCGGGATCTCGTCCTCGAGGCCCAGGTCCTCCAACACCCGCACGGCCACGTTGAGCTGGCCCTTGCCCCCGTCGACCAGCAGCAGCTGGGGCGGGTAGGAGAACTTGCCGGTCCGCTCGTTCACGGGCAGCGCCCGCTCGTCGATGTAGGCGGTGAGGCGCCGGGTGAGCACCTCCTCCATGGCGGCGAAGTCGTCGTTGCCGGGCACGGTGCGGACCTTGAACCGCCGGTAGTCGGACTTCTTGGGCAGGCCGTCCTCCATGACCACCATCGACCCGACGTAGTCGGTGCCCTGGATGTGGCTCATGTCGTAGCACTCGATGCGGAGCGGGGCCTCGGGCAGGCCCAGGGCCTCCTGGAGCTCGTTGAGGGCCTTGGCCCGGGCGTTGTGGTCGCCGGCCCGGCGCAGACGGTGGCGGGTGAACTCCTCGGCGGCGTTGCGGGTGACGGTCTCGGCCAGCTCGCGCTTGGCGCCCCGCTGGGGCACCCGGACGTCGACCCGCCCGTCCCGCAGCAGGGCCAGCCAGTCGGCGTACAGCTCGGGGTCGTCGGGCTCCGACGGGACCAGCACCGTGCGGGGCACGCCGAGCGGGGGATCGTCGTAGAGGGCCTCGAGCACGTCGCCCACGAGCTCGCCGGGGGCGAGGTCCTCGACCTTGTCGAGCACGAAGCCCTTGCGGCCCACAACCCGGCCCCGGCGCACGAAGAACACCTGGACCGCGGCCTCGAGGTCGTCCTCGGCCATGCCGATCACGTCGAGGTCCTCGTTGCGGTCGGCCACCATCTGCTGGCGCTCGATGGCCTTGCGGACCGCGGTCAGCCGGTCGCGCACCCGGGCGGCCCGCTCGTACTCCAGCTCGTCGGCCGCCTCCCGCATGGCGGCCTCGAGCCGGCGGACGATGGGGTCGGTGTCGCCGTCGAGGAAGTCGAGCAGCTCCTCGGTCAGGTGCTGGTAGGTCTCGTGGTCGACCTCGCCGACGCAGGGGCCGGAGCACTTCTCGATGTGGAACAGCAGGCAGGGGCGGCCGAGGCGCTCGTGGTGGCGGAACTTGTTGTCGCTGCAGGTGCGGAGGGGGAAGGTGCGCAGGAGGAGGTCGAGCGTCTCCCGGATGGCGTAGGCGTGGCCGTAGGGGCCGAAGTAGCGCACGCCCTTGCGCTTGCGGCCCCGCATGACCGTGGGCCGGGGCCACTCGTCGGACACGGTGACGGCCAGGAACGGGTAGCTCTTGTCGTCGCGCAGCCGGATGTTGAACCGGGGCCTGTGCTGCTTGATGAGGCTGTACTCGAGCATGAGCGCCTCGACCTCGTTGCGGACCTGGATCCACTCGACGGTCTCGGCGGCCGCCACCATGGCGGCGGTCCGGGGCGCGAGATGGCGGGGGTCGAGGAAGTAGTTGGCCAGCCGCTGCCGCAGGCTCCGGGCCTTGCCGACGTAGATGACGCGCCCCTCCCGGTCCTTGAACTGGTAGGACCCGGGAGCATCGGGAATCGTGCCGGCCGGCGGACGCTGCACCACAAGCTGCACGCTAGAGGGCGCGACCGGACCTCCGACCCCACGCAGGCTCCGCCCGTGTCGACGGCGGCGATCCGGCTGGGGACGGCCGGTGGTCGGCCCGACGTGTCCGCAAGGTTTCCGGTCGGAGACGTCCGGCTGACACCTCTCCCCCGTAGACTCGCGGCAAGCCGGCCCGGCATTCCGGCTGCATATCGGTTCCGGGGACGACATCCCCGTGGGAGAGGCGACCGGGCTGTCCCCACCGTCCGCCAACCGGGACCCCCCCTACGGAGGGACCAGACCATGCTTCGGCTCCAGACCCCGCTCGGCGAGCGGTACGGCGCGGCACACCCCGACGAGCTTGCGGCCCGGATCCGTGCCGCGAAGGACACGCTGGGTGACCGCCTCTTCATCCTCGGCCACCACTACCAGCGGGACGAGGTCATCCGCTGGGCCGACGCCCGCGGCGACTCCTACCGCCTGTCGGTGCTCGCCCAGGAGCGCCCCCAGGCCGACGCCATCGTGTTCTGCGGCGTCCACTTCATGGCCGAGTCGGCCGACATCCTCACCGGCGACCACCAGCGGGTCATCCTCCCCGACCTCAACGCCGGCTGCTCGATGGCCGACATGGCCGACATCGACGAGGTCGAGGAGGCCTGGGAGGCCCTCGGCGGCATCGTCGACACCGACCGGCTGGTCCCGATCACCTACATGAACAGCTCGGCCGCCCTCAAGGCCTTCGTCGGCCGCCACGGCGGCGCCGTGTGCACCTCGACCAACGCCCGCGCCGTCCTCGAGTGGGCGCTGGGCGGCGGCCCCGGGGCGCCCGGCGGCCGGGGCGACCAGGTGCTGTTCTTCCCCGACCAGCACCTCGGCCGGAACACCGGCGTCGCCATGGGCTACGGCCTCGACGCCATGGCCGTCTGGGACCCCCGCCGCGAGCTGGGCGGCCTCGACGAGGCCACGGCCAAGGCGGCCACCTTACTCCTGTGGCGGGGCCACTGCTCGATCCACCAGCGGTTCCGCCCCGAGCAGATCGAGGCGTTCCGGGCCGAGCACCCCGACGGCCTCGTCGTCGTCCACCCCGAGGCCCCGCACGAGACCATCCGCCTCGCCGACCAGGTCGGCTCGACCGACTACATCATCAAGGCCCTCGAGGCCGCGCCCGCCGGGTCCACTGTGGCGGTCGGCACCGAGATCCACCTGGTCAACCGGCTGGCCCAGGAGCATCCGGACAAGACGGTCGTGTCGCTCGACCCGCTGATCTGCCCGTGCTCGACCATGAACCGCATCGACGAGCCCCACCTGGCCTGGGTCCTCGACGAGCTGGTGGAGGGCCGGGTCGTGAACCAGATCACCGTCGACACCGACACCGCCGAATGGGCCCGGGTCGCCCTCCAGCGGATGCTCGACATCACCTGACCGGGGCGGGCCGGGTCAGTCGATCCCCCGCCGCTCCGGCTCCCGCCCCGGGGGCTGGTGGGGCCGCGGGCGCAGCGGCAGGTGGCGGATGGGCCGGGTGACCGGCTCGTCCCCCACCTCGATCAGCTCGCCGTGGTGGCCGACGGTCATCGGCCCGCCGTCGATCACCCGGTAGGTGGCGGTCTGGCCGTCGGTCGCCACCTCGACGCACGCGCCCCGGTAGCACATGCGGAACCGCAGCCGGCTCAGGCCGGCCGGCAGCCGGGGCGCGAACCACAGCCGCCCGCCCCGGGCCCGCATCCCGCCCAGGCCCTCGACCAGGCCCGACCACCCCCCCGCCAGCGACGCCATGTGCAGGCCGTCGCGGGTGTTGCGGGCCCGGTCCTCGATGTCCATGAGCGCGGCCTCGGCCAGGTAGTCGTGCGCCAGGTCCAGGTAGCCCAGCTCGGCCGCCACCACCGCCTGGCTGCAGGCGGACAGCGACGAGTCGCGCACGGTGATCGCCTCGTAGTAGCGGAAGTCGCGGTCCTTCTCGTCGAACGTGAACAGGTCGCCCCGCACCTGCAGCGCCAGCACCAGGTCGGCCTGCTTCACCACCTGCTTCCGGTACAGGTCGAAGTACGGGTAGTGGAGCAGCAGCGGGTAGCCCTCGGGCGGCGTCCCCGCGAAGTCCCACACGGCGTGGCGGGTGAAGCCCTCGCTCTGGGGGTGGACGTCGAGCTTCTCGTCGTAGGGGATGACGACCGCCTCCGCCGCGTCCCGCCACGACGCCATCTCCTCGGTGCTCACCCCCAGCTCGGCCGCCTCCGCCGGGTGGCGGGAGGCCACGTCGGCCGCGGCCTGCATGTTCAGCTCGGCCATCACGTTCGTGTACACGTTGTTGTCGGCCAGGCTGCTGTACTCGTCGGGCCCGGTCACCCCGTCGATGCGGAAGCTGCCCTCGGCGTCGTGGTGGCCGAGGCTGCGCCACAGCCGGGCCGTCTGCACCAGCAGCGGCAGGGCGGTCTCCCGCTCGAAGCGCTCGTCGCCGGTGGCGTCCAGGTAGCGGACCACGGCCGCGGCGATGTCGGCGTTGATGTGGAACGCCGCCGTGCTCGCCGGCCAGTAGCCCGACGACTCCCGGCCCCGGATGGTCCGCCACGGGAACGCCGCCCCCTCCAGGTTGAGCTCGTGGGCCCGCTCCATGGCGATGTCCATCGTGAGCTGGCGCCAGCGCAGCCCGCTGGCCGCGGCGTCGGGCTGGGTGTAGGTGAGCACCGGCAGCACGAACATCTCGGTGTCCCAGAACGTGTGCCCGTCGTAGCCGGGGCCGGTCAGCCCCTTGGCCGGGATCGGCCGCTGCTCGGCCCGGGCGCCGGCCTGGAGGATGTGGAACAGCGCCACCCGCACGGCCTGCTGGACCTCGGCGTCGCCGTCGACCTCGACGTCGGCGTGGTGCCAGAAGTGGTCGAGGTAGGCCCGCTGCTCGGCCTCCAGCCCCTCGAACCCGGTGAGGTGGGCGGCGGCCAGGGCGGCCACCACCTGGTCGTGCAGCGCGGGCCGGGTGCGCTGGCTCGACCAGCCGTAGGCCAGGAACTTGACCAGCGTGAGCGACTGGCCGGGCTCCAGGCGGGTGGCGACGGTGAGCCGGGCCACGTCCTCGGAGCCCCAGACGTCGTGGCTGGTGGCCTCCGGCCCGTCCACGATGTGGCGCATCCCGGCCGCCATGCGCAGGCCGCTGCGCCGGGTGTGGTGGATCATCACGGCCTCGGTGCCCGACACCGTGTTCTCCTCCACCGCCAGCGGCCGCTCCAGCACCGCCGCGGTGCGGGGGTCGCGGCCGAGGTCGGGCAGCTCCTCGTTGGCGACCAGCTCGGACTGGACCACGATGCGCAGCGGCTCGTCGAGGGGCTCGACCTGGTAGCGGACGGCGGCGATGGCCCGCTGGCTGAGCGACACCAGCCGGGTGGACGTGATGCGCACCCGGTCGCCGGCCGGCGAGGCCCAGGTCACCTCGCGCCGCAGCGTGCCGGCCCGCAGGTCGAGGGTGCGGGTGTGGGACTCGACGGTGCCGTAGCGGACGTCGAACGGCTCGTCGTCGACCATGAGCCGGATGAGCTTGCCGTTGGTGACGTTGATGATCGTCTGCCCCGACTCGGGGTAGCCGTAGCCCCGCTCGACGTAGGGCAGCGGGCGCAGCTCGTAGACCGAGTTGAGGTAGGTGCCGGGCAGGCCGTGGGGGTCGCCCTCGTCGAGGTTGCCGCGCAGGCCGATGTGGCCGTTGGAGAGCGCGAAGACCGACTCGCTGCGGCCGAGCGCGTCGAGGTGGAGCTCGTGCTCGGTGACGCCCCACGGCTCGACCGAGAAGACGTCCATCATCCCTCCCGGCGCGGGGTGGGCTCGGCCGCCGCCTGGCCGTCGAGCAGCTCGGCCAGGTCGCTCACGACGACGTCGGCGCCGTGCTCCCGCAGGGCGTCGGCCTGGCCCACCCGGTCGACGCCGACCACCCGGGCGAACCCGCCCGCCCGGCCGGCCTCGACGCCGGCGATGGCGTCCTCGTACACCGCGGCCTCGCCGGGCCCGGCGCCCAGGTCCTCGGCGGCGGCCAGGAAGGTGTCGGGCGCCGGCTTGCCGTGGAGGCCCCGGGCCTGGGCCAGCTGGCCGTCGACCACGTGGTCGAACAGGTCGGCGATGTGGGCGACGTCCAGCACCGCCTTGGCGTTGGCGCTCGACGACACCACCGCGGTGCGCAGCCCGGCGCCCCGCACGGCCCGGACGTAGCGCATCGAGCCCTCGTAGACCTCCACGTGGTCGGCCAGCCTGGCCAGGACCAGGTCGTTCTTGCGGGTGCTCAGGCCGTGGACCGTGGGCGCGCCCGGCGGGTCGGAGGGGTCGCCCTCGGGCAGGCCGATGCCGCGGGACGCGAGGAACGCCCGGGTGCCGTCGAGCCGGGGCCGGCCGTCGACGTAGCGGTCGTAGTCCTCGGAGGTGAAGGGGCGGGGCTCGTCGACCATCTCCCGGGCCCGGGCCGCCAGGAACTCGTCGAACATCTCCTTCCAGGCGGCGGCGTGGACGGTGGCCGTCCGGGTCAGCACGCCGTCGAGGTCGAACAGGCAGGCGCGCACGTCGGGGGGTAGTCCGAGCTCCACTGCGGCCTCCTGGCCTCGGGGACCGGTCTCCATGTTGGTACCTTCCCCGCCGGCGGGTGTCCATCATCCCCGCATCCCGCTCCCCGGCCCAGACTGGGGCCATGACCGACGACCCGGTGGCCGCGCTGGTGGAACTGCTCGGCCTGGCGCCCCATCCCGAGGGCGGCTGGTACGCCGAGACCTGGCGCCACGAGCCGGCCGGCGGGGGCCGGGCGGCCGGCACCGCCATCTACTACCTGCTGGCCGCCGGCCAGCGGTCGCACTGGCACCGGGTCGACGCCACCGAGATCTGGCACCACTACGCCGGCGCTCCGCTGCGGCTGGCGCCGCAGGCGGGCGACGGGCCGGCCGAGCAGATCACGCTCGGCGCCGACCTGGCGGCCGGCCAGCGCCCCCAGGCGATCGTGCCCGCCGGCGCCTGGCAGTCGGCCGAGCCGGCCGGCGCCTGGTCGCTGGTGGGCTGCACGGTGTCGCCCGGGTTCGAGTTCGCGGGCTTCGAGATGGCCCCGCCGGGCTGGTCGCCGCCCGCCTGACGTCACCCGTGGGTGACGCCCACCAGCTCGAACTCCTCGTGCCCGCCCGCGACGACCTTCTCCTTCACCTCGCCGAGGCCGGGGGCGTAGAACTTCTGCTCCATCTGCGGCTCGACCGGGCTCCACTCCTCGGTGGCGAGCAGGTGGCCGTACGACCCGGCGGGCACCCGCTGGTGGGCGTCGAGCCCGAGCACGTGGGCCTGGTCGAGCGCCTCGCCCGGCGGGTAGTACTCCTGGCGGTACACGTCGCCGGGCTGCGGGTGGCCGGACACGATGATCCCGGGCCGGGCGCCGTTGACGCCCGTCTCCCACGAGTCGCTCGCCCGCACCAGCTTCCCCTTGTCCCGCTCGAGCGAGTCCTCGCCCAGGTACCAGACGTTGCCCTGCCGGTCCTGGGCGTACCAGTCGTAGGTCCGCTCGATCACCCGCCCGCCCTGGGACACCGTGTCCCGCACGACGGTGGCGGTGATGCCCGCCACCTGCCGGGTCTGGCGGGTCACCGCCATGTCGTCGGTCTGGCGGGCGCCGTCCTTGACCCCGGCGTAGTGGAACGTGGTGCCGGGGACGAGCGGGAACCACCGGTTGTCGATGGTGGCCACGAAGTCGGCCGGGTCGAGCTTGGGGGCGTAGGTCCCGTGCAGCTCCCACGGCGGCGACGACGGCCCGGCGGCGGTGGTGGTGGCCGACGACGACCCGCCGCCCGACGAGCCGCACCCGGCCGCGAGCAGTGCCACGGCCGCCCCCGCCCAGATCGCACCTCTGCGCATGGCCCGACCATGGCAGACCGGCCCTGACGTGGGCCTGAACGCGCGAGGTCAGCCCACGCCGGTGCGCTCGCCGCTGAGGAGCGGCGACAGGAACTGGCCCGTCCAGCTCGCCGACTCGCGGGCGATGTCCTCGGGGGTGCCGGTCGCCACCACCGTGCCGCCGCCGTTGCCGCCCTCGGGGCCGAGGTCGATGATCCAGTCGGCGGTCTTGATCACGTCGAGGTTGTGCTCGATGACCAGCACCGTGTTGCCCTGGTCGACGAGGCGGGACAGCACGGTCAGCAGCTTGCGGATGTCCTCGAAGTGCAGGCCGGTCGTGGGCTCGTCGAGGATGTAGATGGTGTGGCCGGTCGAGCGCTTGGCCAGCTCGCTCGACAGCTTGACCCGCTGGGCCTCGCCGCCCGAGAGCGTGGTGGCCGGCTGGCCCAGCCGCACGTAGCCCAGGCCGACGTCGACCAGCGTCTGCATGTGGCGGGCGATGGGCGGCTGGTTGGCGAAGAACTCCAGCGCCTCCTCGCAGCTCATGGCCAGCACGTCGGCGATGTTGCGGTCCTTGAACGTGATGTCGAGCGTGTCGCGGTTGTAGCGGGCGCCCTTGCACACCTCGCACGGCACGTACACGTCGGGCAGGAAGTGCATCTCGATCTTGATCGTGCCGTCGCCCGAGCACGCCTCGCACCGGCCGCCGCTGACGTTGAAGCTGAACCGGCCGGGCAGGTAGCCCCGCACCTTGGCCTCGTGCGTCTGGGCGAACAGCTTGCGGATGTGGTCGAACACGCCGGTGTAGGTGGCCGGGTTGGACCGGGGCGTGCGGCCGATCGGCGACTGGTCGATGTCGATGACCTTGTCGAGGTTCCCGATGCCGTCGACGCCGGTGTGCAGGCCGGGCGGCACCTTGGACCGGTACACCTTCTGCATCAGGGCCCGGTAGAGGATGTCGTTGACCAGCGTCGACTTGCCCGAGCCCGACACGCCGGTGACGGCCACGAAGTTGCCCAGCGGGAACTCGACGTCGATGTTCTTGAGGTTGTGCTCGCGGGCGCCCCGGACCTTGAGCCGCGTGTCGCTCGGGGGCCGGCGCTTCTCGGGCACCGGGATGTGGCGCTTGCCCGCCAGGTACTGGCCCGTGAGCGAGCGCCGGTTGCGCAGCAGCTGGCGGACCGTGCCGGTGTGGACGATCTCGCCGCCGTGCTCGCCGGCCCCGGGGCCGATGTCGACCACGTGGTCGGCCACCATGATCGTCTCCTCGTCGTGCTCGACCACGAGGACCGTGTTGCCCAGCTCGCGCAGGCGGATGAGCGTGTCGATCAGGCGCCGGTTGTCGCGCTGGTGGAGCCCGATCGACGGCTCGTCCAGCACGTACAGCACGCCCACCAGGCCCGAGCCGATCTGCGACGCCAGCCGGATGCGCTGGGCCTCGCCGCCGGCCAGCGTCGACGAGTTGCGGGACAGCGTGAGGTAGTCGAGGCCGACGTCGAGCAGGAAGCCCATGCGGGCGTTGACCTCCTTGACGACGCGCTCGGCGATCATGCGGTCGCGCTCGTCGAGGTCGAGGTCGGCCAGCACCTTGGCGGCCTCGCCGATCGACATCTGGCAGAGGTCGGCGATCGTGTAGCCGGCGATGGTGACCGCCAGCGAGAGCGGCTTGAGCCGGGCGCCGTCGCACGCGGGACAGGCGACCTCGCGCATGTAGCCCTCGATCTGCTCGCGCAT
>DATFRN010000079.1:0-8339 GCA_035263165.1 Acidimicrobiales bacterium
GCCGGCGACCTCCATGTAGCCGTCGGCCTCCAGGGCGGCCACCAGGGCCGAGCCGTCGGCCGCCGCCAGGGCGGCCTTGACCTCGTTGACCCTCGGCCCCAGGCGGGGGCCCAGGGCCCGGAAGTTGGGGACCACCGTCCAGGTCATCAGGCCCGACAGCGTGTCGACGTCGTCGACCGCCTTGACGTTGAGCTCGCCGGCCACCTCGGCCATGGCCTCGGGGCCCACGGTGGCGCCCGGGTGGAGCACCAGCGCCCGGGCCAGGGGCTGGCGGACCTTGACCTTGGCGTCGGTGCGGGCGGCGCGGCCCAGCACGACCAGCCGGCGGGCGGCCTCCATCTCGGCCGCCAGGCCCGGGTCGGCAGCGCCGGACGGCGCCGGCCAGTCGGACAGGTGGACCGACGCCTCGCCGGTGAGCGTCACGTACAGCTCGTCGGCCAGGAACGGGGCGAACGGCGCCAGCAGTTGGGCCGTGACCACCAGCGCGTGGTGCAGCGTGGCGTGGGCGGCCGGGTCGCTCGCCTTCCAGAACCGGGGCCGGCTGCGGCGCACGTACCAGTTGGACAGGTCGTCGACGAACCGGGCCAGGCGGGTGGCGCCGGCCAGTGCGTCGAACCCGTCGAGCGCCGCGGTCACCTCGGCCACCGTGGCGTCGAGCTCGCCCAGCACCCAGCGGTCGAGCACGTGGCTGGGCCGCGGCGGGGACCCGTCGGCGTCGGGCCGCCAGCCGTCGAGGTCGGCGTAGGTGACGAAGAAGCTGAACACGTTCCACAGCGTCAGCAGCGTCTGGCGCGTCGACTCGCGGATGCCCTCCTCGAACACCCGGCGCTGGCCCCAGGGCTGGCCCGACGAGAAGAAGTACCAGCGCAGCGCGTCGGCGCCGAAGGTCGAGATGATCGCCCACGGGTCTGCCACGTTGCCCCGGGACTTGGACATCTTCAGCCCGTCCTCGTCGACCAGCAGCCCGAGGCAGACCACGTTGCGGTAGGGGGTCTGGTCGAACACCAGCGTGTTCACCGCCAGCAGCGAGTAGAACCAGCCCCGGGTCTGGTCGATGGCCTCGCAGATGAAGTCGGCGGGGAAGCTGGCCTCGAACCGGCCGTCGCGGGCGAACGGGTGGTGGAACTGGGCCGACGGCATCGAGCCGGAGTCGAACCAGGCGTCGAGCACCGGCGGCAGCCGCCGCACCGTGCCCTGGCACCCCTCCTCGGGGCAGGTCCAGGTGACGTCGTCGACGAACGGGCGGTGGAGGTCGAGGTCGGACAGGTCGCGCCCGGCCAGCTCGCTCAGCTCGGCCACCGAGCCGACGCAGGTGTCGTGGCCGCAGCCCCGGCAGCGCCAGATGGGCAGCGGTGTGCCCCAGTAGCGGTCGCGCGACAGCGCCCAGTCGATGTTGCCCTCGAGCCAGCGGCCGAAGCGGCCGTGCTTGATGTGGTCGGGATACCAGTTGATGGTCTCGTTCTGGGCCAGCAGGTCGGCGCGCCGCTCGGACGTGCGGGCGAACCACGAGGTCTTGGCCCAGTAGATGAGGGGCGTGCCGCACCGCCAGCAGTGGGGGTAGCTGTGCTCGTAGGGCTGCTCGGCCACCAGCAGGCCCCGGGCCCGGAGGTCGGCGATGATCTCGGGGTCGGCGTCCTTGACGAACCGGCCCTGCCACGGCGTGACCCGGTGGTCGAAGGTGGCGTCGGCGTCGACGGGGTTGAGCACCGGCAGGCCCTCGTCCCGGCCCACCTGGGCGTCCTCCTCGCCGAAGGCGGGGGCGATGTGGACGATGCCCGAGCCGTCGTCGTCGGTGACGTAGTCGGCCGCCACCACCCGCCAGGCGTCCTTGCCCGCCACCGGCTCCAGGAACTCGAAGGGCCGCCGGTAGCGCCAGCCGGCCAGCTCGGCGCCCGTCCAGCGGGCCGTGACGCTCGCCTCGGGGTAGAGGCGCTCGGCCGCCCGCTCGCCCAGCACCAGGTCGCGCCCGCCTGCCGGGTCGGCCACCTGCACGTAGGCGAAGGTCGGCCCCACCGCGGCGGCCACGTTGGAGATGAGCGTCCACGGGGTGGTCGTCCACACCAGCAGGTCGGCGTCGGGAGCGCCCCCGCCCTCCAGCGGGAAGCGCACGTAGATCGACGGGTCGACCACGTCCTCGTAGCCCTGCGCCACCTCGTGGGAGCTGAGCGCGGTGCCGCACCGCCCGCAGTAGGGCGTGACCCGGTGGCCCTCGTAGAGCAGCCCCCTGTCCCACAGCTGGCGCATGAGCCACCAGACCGACTCGATGTAGTCGTTGGTGAGCGTCCAGTAGGCGTCGGCGGTGTCGATCCACACGCCCGACCGGGCGGTGAGGGCCGACCAGTCCTCGACGTAGCGCATCACCGACTCGCGGCAGCGGGCGTTGAACGCCTCGACCCCGTAGGCCTCGATCTCGGCCTTGGTGCCGAGGCCCAGCTCCCGCTCGATCTCCAGCTCGACGGGCAGGCCGTGGGTGTCCCAGCCGCCCTTGCGGGGGACGTCGCGGCCCCGCATGGTCTGGAACCGGGGGAACAGGTCCTTGAACGCCCGGGCCCACACGTGGTGGAGGCCGGGGCGGCCGTTGGCGGTGGGCGGGCCCTCGTAGAAGATCCACGGCTCGCCGCCCTCGCGGAGGCGGGCGACCTCCTCGATGACCTTCCGGTCGCGCCAGCGGGCGGCGACGCGGTCCTCCAGGGAGGGCAGGTCGAGGTCGGGGTCGACGGGGCCGAAAGGCATGGATCAAGGCTAGTGGGACGACCCGTCCCTTCCCGACACGAGAATCGCCTGCTCAAGCGCCGATTCTCGGCGAAAGGTGGAAACGCGCGTTCGAACCCCTAGCCTGCGCGCGTTCCTTGACCGGGTACCGGTGTCGGCATAGCATCCGGAACTCTTTTCTCCCCCAGGACGGCGAGGTCTCATGCCCAGAGCCACCAAGGACGCTCCCGCGAAGGCCGCCGCCAAGAAGGCGGCGGCGCCGGCCCGCAAGGCCGGTGGCGCCAAGAAGAAGGCGCCCGCCCTCGACAAGTTCCTCGAGGGCCAACTCGAGGAGCTCGAGCGTGAGCGGGCCAACTACCTGCGCCAGGCCGAGACGCTGCAGGCCGAGGCCGACTCGCTCACCGAGGACCGCGAGCCGGGCGACGTCCAGTTCGACGAGGAGTCGGGCGAGGGCGACACGCTGGCCGTCGAGCGCGAGCGCGACCTGACCCTGTCGGCCCAGGCCCGGGCCGCCATCGAGCAGATCGACCGGGCGGTGGCCAAGATCCACGAGGGCACCTACGGCCGCTGCGAGAACTGCGGCACGGCCATCCCGAAGGAGCGCCTGAAGGCCCTGCCCTACGCCGCCCTGTGCGTGAAGTGCAAGAGCGGGAGCCTCGGGCTCGGCCGCTGACGGCGTTGACAGCGGCGGGCGGGTCGCCCATGGTGACCCCGGCGACATCGGACCACCCTGCGGGGGCGGAGCCAGCGACATGACCGGCAAGCCAGCGACCTCCGAGGACGGGCAGCCCGCCACCGCCGCGGCCGGGGGCGACGCCGCGCCGGCACCCGCCGGCGACACGCCCCGCCCCCGGGCCCGCTGGGCGCTCCTGTTCGGCGTGGCCGCCGCGGTCCTGGCCCTCGACCAGCTCACCAAGTGGTGGGCCGTGAACAACCTCGAGCTCCGCACCATCGACGTGGTGTGGACGCTGCGCCTGCGGCTGACGCTCAACCACGGCTCGGCCTTCAGCCTGGCCAACGGGCGGGGCGCGCTGATCTCGCTGGCCGCCCTGGTCATCGTCGCCGTCCTGCTGCGCTCCGGCCGCTACGCCACCCGGGCGCCCACCGCCGTCGCCATCGGCCTGGTGCTGGGCGGCGCCATCGGCAACCTGCTCGACCGGGGCTTCCGCCCGGGGCACGGGTTCCTCGGCGGCGGCGTGGTCGACTTCGTCGATCTCCAGTGGTGGCCGATCTTCAACCTGGCCGACTCGGCCATCGTGATCGGCGCCATCCTCCTGTTCCTGGTGGAGTGGCGCGACGACGACTCGCCGGGGGATCGGCAGACCGCGTGAGGGAGGTCGTGCCGCGGGCGCTCGACGGCCAGCGGCTCGACCGGGTGGTGGCCCTCGTGGCCGGGTGCAGCCGGGCCGAGGCGGCCGCGCTGGTGGACGCCGGGTCCGTGGCCGTGGCCGGGCGGGCGGTGACCTCCCGCTCCCACCGGGTGGCCGACGGCGATGTGCTGGACGTCGAGCTGCCGGCCCCGGTCGGCGACGGCGGGCTGGTGGCCGACCCGGGCGTGGCGTTCGCCGTGGTCCACGAGGACGCCGACCTGGTGGTGGTGGACAAGCCGGCCGGCCTGGTCGTCCACCCCGGGGCGGGGCAGACGGCGGGGACGCTGGTCCACGGCCTGCTGGCCCGGTACCCCGAGATCCGGGGCGTCGGCCAGGAGGACCGGCCCGGGATCGTCCACCGGCTCGACAAGGGGACCTCCGGCCTGCTGCTGGTGGCCCGGTCGCCGGCCGCCTACGAGGCGCTGGTGGCCATGCTGGGCGCCCGGGCGGTCGACCGCCGCTACCGGGCGCTGGTGTGGGGGGTGCCCGACGCGCCCACCGGCCTGGTCGACGCCCCCATCGGGCGCTCGGGCCGCGACCGCACCCGCATGGCGGTGACCGTGCGGGGCCGGGAGGCCCGCACCGGCTACGAGCTGCGGCGGGCCTACCACGAGCCGGTCGAGGTGGCCGAGCTGGCCTGCAAGCTGGAGACCGGCCGCACCCACCAGATCCGGGTCCACCTGGCGTCGATCGGCCACCCGGTGGTGGGCGACGCCCGCTACGGCGGCGACCGCCGCTCGCTGCCGGTCGACCGGCCCTTCCTCCACGCCGAGGACCTGGCCCTCGACCACCCGGTCACGGGCGAGCGGCTGGCCTTCCACTCGCCGCTGCCGGCCGACCTGGCGGCGGTGCTGGACGGGCTGCGCTGACCCAGCCGGTTCCGTGGACGTTTCTGGTTGGGAGTCAACCGGAGACGTCCACGGAAGCGACCGTGGGCCACTCCCGCTCGCCCCGGGAGATGCTGGCGATGTCGGCCAGCGTGAGGCCGTTCAGGTGGCGGCGCATGTGGTCGCTCACCATCTGCCACACCGCCAGCAGGACGCACTGGCCCTCGTGGTCGCAGGCGCCGTTCTGGTGGGGCTCGCCGAAGTCGCCGACCGCGATGGGGCCGTCGACGGCGCTGACGATGTCGGCCAGCGTGATCTGGGCCGGGTCGCGGGCGAGGACGTAGCCGCCGCCGACGCCCCGCTTGGACCGCACCAGCCCGGCGCCCTTGAGGGCCAGGAGGATCTGCTCGAGGTAGGGCTGGGGGAGCCCGGTGCGCTCGGCGATGTCCCGCACCGAGGTGGGCCCCGCCCCGTTCCCGTGCAGCGCGAGGGACAGCAGCGCCCGGCTGGCGTAGTCACCCCGCGTGGAGACCTTCACGGTACGCCACTGTACGGGCTTGCCGGAGGGGAGCGTCGGAGTCGCGCCCGCCTGCCGCCCGGTCGCCGGGCGCGGTTAGCGTGGTGCCCAGGAGATGGCAGACGGCGTGGTCGACGAACTCGTACTCCCCGACTACGGCGGGGCCTGCATAGCGAACATCGTGCCGGCGCTGCTGGGGCCGCCGGACCGCACCCCCGACTGGATGCCCGCGGCCGTCGCCGAGGCGCGCCAGGTCGTGCTGCTGGTGATCGACGGCCTCGGCTGGGATCAGCTCCAGGCCCGGCTGGCCCGGCTGCCGACGCTGGCCTCGATGGCCGGCCGGGCCATCACCACGGTCGCCCCCTCCACCACCTCGACCGCCCTGACCTCGATCACGACCGGGCTGCCCCCGGGCGAGCACGGCGTGGTCGGTTACCGGATCGCCGTGCACGGCGAGGTGCTCAACGTCCTGCGCTGGTCGACGGGGGCGGGCGACGCCCACCAGACGATCCCGCCGTCCAAGCTCCAGCCCACCGCGCCGTTCCTCGGGGAGCGGCCGCCGGTGGTGACCCGGGCCGAGTACCGGCGCTCGGGGTTCACCGGCGCGCACCTCGATCCGGCCCGGTTCTGGGGCTACCGGACCATGGCCACGATGGTCACCGAGATCGACCGGCTGCTGCGGTCGTCCGAGCCGTTCGTCTACGCCTACTACGACGGGCTCGACAAGGTGGCCCACGAGTACGGCCTGGGCGAGTACTACGACGCCGAGCTGGCCTGGATCGACCACACGGTCGAGTGCATCCTCGCCGCCCTGCGGCCGGGCGGCGTGCTGATCGTCACGGCCGACCACGGGCAGGTCGAGGTGGGGGCCAACGTGGTGCCGCTGGCGCCCGACGTGCTGGAGCACTGCGCCCTCCAGTCGGGCGAGGGCCGGTTCCGGTGGCTGCACGCCCGGGCCGGCCGGGCGCGGGCGCTGGTCGAGGCCTGCCGGGAGCGGCACGGAGCCGACGCCTGGGTGGCGACCCGCGACGAGGTGATCGCCGACCAGTGGCTCGGTCCGGTGGTGACCGAGGCGGCCCGCTCCCGCCTCGGCGACGTGGCCCTGCTGGCCCGGACCGACGTCGCCTTCCACGACCCGCTCGACACCGGGCCCTACGAGCTGGTGGGCCGGCACGGGTCGATGACCCGGGCCGAGATGCTGGTGCCGCTGCTGGTCGCGGGCATCTGACCCGCCGTAGCCGCCCGGCCCCGGGCGTGGCAGGATGGATCTCCATGTCGTTCCCCCAGGACAGCCAGCCGGGCGGCCTGACCCCAGTCGAGCACCCCGAGGTGGTGAGCCCCGGCGAGGGGCCGCCCGAGGGCACCGAGGCCGTGGAGCAGCCGGCCAAGGTCATGCGCATCGGCTCGATGATCAAGCTGCTGCTCGACGAGGTCCGCCAGTCCGATCTCGACGAGCCCAGCCGCGAGCGCCTGCGGGAGATCTACGAGACCTCCGTGGCCGAGCTGTCCTCGGCGTTGTCGCCCGACCTGCGCGACGAGCTGGGCCGGCTCGCCCACCCCTTCGCCGGCACCGACGCCCCCAGCGAGGCCGAGCTGCGCGTGGCCAAGGCCCAGCTGGTCGGGTGGCTGGAGGGCCTGTTCCACGGCATCCAGGCCACGCTGTTCGCCCAGCAGATGGCCGCCCGCCAGCAGCTCGACGAGATGCGGCGGCGGCTCCCGGCCGGCCCCCAGCCCCCGGGCGCGGAGTCCGACAGCCGCCCCGGCACCTACCTCTGAGCGCGCACGCACCGTCACGCTGCGACGTGACCGGGTAGCCCGTCGGGCATCCGGGGCGGTCGAGCCCTAGGCTTGCCCTGATGGGGCAGGGCCTGACCGACAGGTTCTCCGGACTGACCGCGGGGAACGCGCGCGTGGCGCTGGCGACGGCCGCGGCCGCCGTCGTCGCCGTCGTGTGCGCCGCGCTGGCCGTCGCCGGGGTCGCGGCCGGCGAGATCGTCGCCACCGCGCTGTTCCTGCCCGTGTTCGTGCTGGCGCTGATGGGCGGGCGGGCGCTGGGGTTCCTCGGCGCCGCCGCGGCCACCGCGGCGTACGTGCTCGTGCGCCGGGCCGACCTGGCCGATGCCGGCGGGGCGGCCGTCGCCCTGGTGCTGGCCCGGGGCGGGGCCTACGCCGTGGCCGCCCACATCGGCGGGGTGGCCCGGGACCTGTCCGGGGCGTCGCCGGCCGAGGCGGCCCGGCCGCTGGGGGTCGAGGACCGGATGCCGCCCCGCCCGCGCCCGGCGGCCGCGCCCCGCCGCGAGCCGGCGATGGCCGGCGTGGGCTCCGGCGGTGGGCCGAGCGAGGACTCCTGGGACGCCGTGCAGGAGTCGTGGCGGCAGCAGCACGGCGTGCCGATCGAAGAGTCGCAGGGAGAACGGGTGGGCTACGACGAGGGCGGACGCTACGAGGAGGCCGGCGCCTGGGGTGCCGGCGAGGAGGATCCGGCCGCCTGGCCCCCGCCGGCGCCCCCGGGCGGCTTCGCCGCGCCCACGGCGTCGGCCGCGGGCTGGCCGGGCGCGCCCGGCTGGCAGGACGGCGCCGACGAGGCCTGGCGCTCCCCGGCCAACGGCGACGACGCCTGGCAGGACGGCGCCGCTGCGGGCGGGGGCTGGCCCGGCGACCAGACGGGCGGCAACGGCGACGGCGACTGGTCGGCGGCCCACGCCGCGGGTGCCGGCGGCTGGCCCGGCGACCAGGCCGCCGATGCGGGCGGCTGGCCGGACCAGGCCGGTGGCAGCGGCGGCTGGCCGGACCAGGCCGGTGGCACCGGCGGCTGGCCAAGCCACCAGGCCGGGAGCAGTGGCGGTCGGCTGGACCAGGCCGGGAGCGGCGGCTGGCCAAGCGACCAGGCCGGCGATGCGGGCGGCTGGCCGG
>DATFRN010000080.1:0-10598 GCA_035263165.1 Acidimicrobiales bacterium
GATCGACCGGGACGAGATCATCCGCCCCCGCAGCGATCCGTTCGGCAGCGACGGCGGGCTCGCCATCCTGCGCGGCAACCTCGCTCCCGACGGCGCCATGGTGAAGACCTTCTCCGTGCCGAAGGAGATGCACGTGCACACAGGCCCGGCCCGGGTCTTCGAGGACGAGCCCGACGCCATCGACGCCCTCATCGAGCGGAGGATCGCGCCCGGCGACGTGATGGTCATTCGCTACGAGGGGCCGCGCGCCAACGGCATGCCCGAGATGTACTTCGCCGCCGCCATCCTGGCGGCCGACCCCGAGCTGAACCACACGACGGCGATCGTCACGGACGGCCGCTACTCCGGCGCCATGAAGGGCCCGTGCATCGGGCACGTCGCCCCCGAGGCGCTGGACGGCGGGCCGATCGCGCTGGTCGAGGAGAACGACCTGATCGAGCTGAACGTGCCCGAGCGGCGCCTGGCGATCGTCGGCATCGAGGGCCGGCCGCGGCCGGAGGGCGAGGTGGGCGAGGCCCTCGCCCGGCGCCGGGAGGGATGGTCGCCGCGCCCGTCCCGCCACACCAGCGGGATCCTGTCGCTGTACTCCCGGGTGGCGACCAGCGCATCGCACGGTGGCTCGCTGGTGACGGGGGCCTGACGGTGGCGGGACCGACCGACACGGTCGTGATCGCCGACTACGACTACGGCGACGTCGACATCGAGCGGGCGATCGTGGAGCGGGCCGGCTTCGAGCTGGTCGCCGCCCAGTGCAGGACCGAGGACGAGGTCATCGAGGCGGCCCGCGAGGCCGCCGCGGTCGTGGCCCAGTACGCCACCCTCAGCGCCCGGGTCATCGCCGAGCTGACCCGCTGCCGGGTCATCGCCCGCTACGGCACCGGCGTCGACATCGTCGACGTCGAGGCGGCCACGGGGCACGGCGTCCTCGTGACCAACGTCCCCAACGACTGGTGCGAGAACGAGGTCGCCGATCACGCCATGGCCCTGCTGCTGGCGGCGGCCCGCAAGGTCGCCGTCTACGACCGGGCGACCCGCAGCGGCGTCTGGCGCTGGCAGTCCGGGGCACCGATCCACCGCCTGCGGGGCAGCGTCCTCGGGCTGCTCTCGTTCGGCGCCATCGCCCGGGCGATCGCCTCCCGCGCCGCGGGGTTCGGCATGCGGATAACCGCCCACGATCCGTTCCTCACGGCCGAGGACCTGGCCGCCGGCGGCGCCGAGGCCGTGTCGTTCGACGAGCTGGTCACCGGGTCGGACTGCCTGGTGATCCAGGCGCCGCTCACGCCGCAGACGCACCACCTGTTCGACGAGGCCCAGCTGCGGCGCATGAAGCCGACCGCCATCCTGGTCAACACCGCCCGCGGGCCGATCGTCGACGATCGCGCCCTCCACCGGGCGCTGAGCGAGGGCTGGATCGCGGGCGCCGGGCTCGACGACATCGAGGAGGAGCCGGCCAAGGTCCGGGACTGGCGACCGGACAACCCGCTGTTCGGCCTGGACAACGTGGTCATCACGCCCCACGCCGCCTACTACTCCGAGGAGGCGATCGGCACCGTGCGGCGCTTCGCCGCCGAGGAGGTCGTGCGCGTCCTCACCGGCCACCCCCCGCTGTCGCCGGTCAACGCGGCCGACCTGGTCGACCCGCGCTGGTCCCGGTCACCGTAGGCCCGCGGCGACGACGAGCCGGTAGCCGAGGTCGAGCGCGTCGCGGTCCGCCAGCCCGCCGTGCCGGGAGGCCCACCGCCCCGAGGCCAGGTCCGCCTCCAGGCGGTCCATGGCCCGGGTGACGGCGAGCGGGTCACACTGCGCGAACGAGGAGATGGCGGCCCGGGCGTCGGGGTCGAGGTAGCGGTCCGGCCGGCGCCAGTAGGCGCCGGCGAAGCCGTCGGTGCAGTCGGCCGGCACCGGCACCGTCCGGACCTCGCTGACCAGGAGGGCGTCGGTCACGGCGTCGAGCGTCGCCAGGCCGGCCTCGTGGACCGCGATCTCCGGCAGGTAGTCGGCGACGAGCCAGTAGCGGGAGAAGATCCGGGCGTCCCAGGTCAGGACCACCTGGCGGGGGCTGACCCGGGCCATCTCCCCGAGGCCGGCCCGGTGGTCGGGCCAGTGGTGGGTCGTGAGGACGGCGAGCGCGGCGTCGAAGGAGCCGTCCAGGAACGGCAGCCTCTCGGCGACGCCCTGCACGGCGGGCGCGGCGTCGGGGCGCCGCTGGTCGATCATGGTCCGGGACGGCTCGACGGCCACGACCCGGCCGCCCCGGGGCTCGTAGGACCCCGTGCCGCTCCCGACGTCGACGATCGTCCGGGCGTCGCCCAGGGCGTCCTCGATGGCGGCGGCGATCCGGGGATCGGGCCGGCGGAACCGGGCGTAGCCGCGGCCGAGGCTGTCGTAGCGCTGGGGATGGGTGCCCACGCCGGTCACACGCCGCCCAGCGGGCTGGGAAGGCGGGTGGCGAAGTCGAGGAGCCCGACCCAGGTGGGGCGCACCACGATCCGGGCCTGCACGGTCCCCGGCCGGTCCATCTGCCCGAGCATCGCGGCGGCCCCGGCGTCGCCGAGGTAGCGCTGCGCCGAGGCGACGTACTCCGGGGCCAGGCCGTCGACCTCGTCGATCTCTGCCCGTCCCCGGATGCTCAGGCTCTTGGACGGGAAGTCCTCGGTGTCGATCGTCAACGCCACGGCCGGGTTGGCCCGGATCGCCGCGACGCGGGCCGCGGGGTGACGGATCCCGGCCTCGGGGCCCGCGACGTAGGTGGCCATCACGACCTCGGCGCCGGTCCACTCGAACCAGGTGGGGACGACCCGCGGCGTGCCGTCGGCCGCGACGAACGCCAGCCGGGCGGGGATCGAGGATCGGAGCAGCTCCTGGGCGAGGTCGGTGTCCAGGAGTCGAAGATCACCCTGGGGAATGGCCATGGAAGCCTCCGTTGCTGATGTTAGGTGCGGCCAGTACACGCAGCGCACACGGTTCGGAGACATGGCCTGTTCGATCGCCCGCACCCTGGACGTCATCGGCGAGCCGTGATCGCCCCTGATCCTGCGCGACGTGTACGTGGGGATCGACCGGTTCGAGCAGATCCAGGCCGACCTGGGCATCTCCCGCAAGGTGCTGAGCGAGCGCCTGAAGTGGCTGGTCGAGTCCGGGACCCTGGAGCGCCGGCAGTACGAGACCCGCCCGCCCCGCTACGAGCACGTGCTCACCGCCTGAGGCGACCGCTGGGCCGACGACGGCGCCGGACCGCCGGTGCTGTACCGGCACCGCGCCTGCGGCCAGATCAGCCACGTCGACCTCCGCTGCGCGCAGTGCGGCGAGCCGATGCACGCCGCCGACGTCGAGGTCCTCCCCGGCCCCGGCGCCGCGACGACGACGGCGTGACTAGCGGGACGTCGTCTCGCTCACGATGTCCTCCGCCGACAGCTCACCGCGCACGTACCTCGGCAGCCTCGCCGCCGGGAAGATCGCCAGCAGCGAGATGCCGCCGATGATCAGGAACGATCCCTGCAACGCCCGGAGCCGGGCATCCTCGTTGATCGCCACCGCCTCCCTCACCTGCGCCGGGGTCGCGGCGTTGGCGGCGAGCGTCCGTCTCAGCTCGCTGTTGGTGACGAAGTCGACGTCGTCGAAGGCGGCCTCGTTCCTCAGCTTCGGTGGCAGGTCGGATCGAGCGAAGGCCGAGTTGAGGAACACGCCCAACAGCCCGACCGCCACGACGCTGGCGAACGCCGCACCGAGCGCGTTCGAGACGTTGTTGGCGACGCCGCGCAGCGCCCCGACGTCGCCGGCCAGCTGCTTCGGCGACGCCGAGACCAGCACGTTGAACAGCAGCGTGAGCAGCGTCCCCTCGCCGGCTCCGACGAGGAGCAAGCCCAGGATCACCCCGGCGGTGCCCCAGTCGTTGCCGACGGTGAAGGCGACGAGCACGAGGCCGATCGCGATCAGGACGAACGACGCGACCCCGAGCCGGCGGGGGGAGAGCCGGTCGTAGAGGCGCACGGAGAGGACGCCCGCCGCCGCGATCGCCAGGGCGTAGGGGAGGATCGCCACCGCCGAGGACAGCGGTGTCCGGTCCTGCGCGATCTGGACGTAGAGCGGGATCAGGAACCCCACCGCGAGGCCGAGGCTGCCCGCGACGAGGAAGGCGACGACGGCCCCCCGCTCCTCGTCGCTGTCCGCCACCTCCATCGCCAGCAGGGGCTGCCGGCCGAGGGCGACGCGCCGGTGGGACCACGCGACGAACGCCTGACCCGCCACGATCCCCACGACGATGAGGACCGGCGCCGGCGACAGGCCCAGCACGGAGAACGGCGCGGCGTCGGACGCCACGAGCAGGCCCCACGTCTGCAGGTTGTTGACGCCGAACAGGATCAGCGCGATCGCCCCGGCGGACAGCACCACGCCGACCAGGTCGACCGTGATGCCGCGCTGGCGCGGGATGGGCGCCAGGCGGAAGCTCAGGGCGAAGACGACGACCGCCATGGCGGCCACGAGCCCGAACGAGTAGCGCCAGCTCAGGGCGGTGGCGAGGAAGCCGGCGACGACGAAGGTGACCGCGCTGGCGACCGCAGGGATGCCGGCGAGCACGCCGAGCGCCGTCTCCTGCTGCCGATGGTGGTAGTTCGCCGCGATCAGCACGACGAACGTCGGCACACCCGCGGCGGCGGCCAGCCCGGCGATCACCTGGGCGGTGTTCATCATGGCGACGCTCGTGCTGGCCGCCATCAGGGCCATCGCCAGGCCGTGCACGACCACGCTCACCTGGAAGACCAGCCGCTCGCCCACGAGCTTGCCGATCTTGGCGCCCAGCATGACGAACGCGGCGACGAACAACGAGTAGATGAGCAGCGCCGTCGCGGTCGCGGTCGCCGGTGCGCCGAGGTCCTCGGAGATCGGTCCGAGCGACACGGGCAGGGCGCTGATGTTGATCGCCAGCTGGAGCTGGGCGAGGACGATGATGAGCAGCAGGAACCAGGACACCTGGCCGGCGCGGGCGCGTGGCATCCCCTGATGATGGTGCGCTGGACCGGCCGGCCGGCGCCTGCAAGCCGTCGACGACCTGCGGGCCGAGGCAGGCACGGTCGTGCTTGACACCGCGCACGACCGGCGCCGTCAGTCGAACACCGACCAGCAGATGGCGTTGCGCAGCCGCTGGTCGTCCAGCACGAGCTCGCGGATTGCCTCCGGGAGCTGGTCGCGCTGCCACCGGCACTCGAGCCGGCCGGCGTGCTCGGTCTCGCCCGCGGGGGCCGCCGCCCGCGCCGCCTTGATCGCGTAGGCCGCGGCTCCGAGCTCGTGGGCGGCGACGTGCGCCACCACCGCGGCCTGGCCGGCGGCGAACGCGGCGTGCCGGGCCGCCCCGCTCGACACCCGGGCCGCCGCCATGGCGTGGCCGCCCGCAGCCCGCGAGTCGGACATCCTGATCTCGCCGCCCGCCCAGGCCCGGACCTGGGCGATCGCCCGCCGGGGCCGGGGGTCCGACGGCTGCACCGACTCGAAGAGTCCCAGCACGTGCTCGGCGCAGGCGGCCGCCCACAGGGCGAGCAACCGATGGTCGCCGTCCGTGAGCGTTCCCCCGCGACGGAGCGTGACGAACCGGGGGTCGCGCTCCTTCGGCAGGATCACTGGTCCGTGGTCACGCCTTGGTCCGGGCCCGGGGTCTCGTGGACTTGTCGCTGTTGCTGTCCTTGTCGTCGTCGGGGTCGGTGCCGATGGAGCGCAGGTACTCCTTCAGCCCCGGTTCGTCGTCCTCGACGGTGATGGAGCGGATGTGCTTGGCGAGGGTGACCCGCGCCTTGACCGGTGTCTCGTCACCGATGCCCTCGAGTGAGGCCAGGAACTTCCGGAGGTCGCCGAGGGTCATGGTCCGCCCGCTGGCCCGTCCGATGATGGTTCGTTTCACGTCCACATTCTTCCCTCACGCCGCCGGCCGCCATCCCTGTCCCACCGCTGGTGCCGGCGTCGTCGCTGTGAGCGCGCGAGCGGGCAGGCCCCTAACCTGTCGGCCCAGGCGGACGGCGCCGTGGACGGTGGCGATCCACTCCCCTGGCGCCGCCGGACAAGGAGGCCTGTGCCGATGACCATGCCCCCGGGCGAGCCGACCGGCCGCCCGCCCGTGCACGTCCTGCTCGACGTGGGCCAGGCGGCGACCGACCTGCAGCACCTCGTGATGATGGACCGGATGTGGACCGAGGTGGCCGACCAGTCCGCCGACGTCGACGACCGGGGGCGGGAGACGCTCCTCGCCGTCGGCAACCGCATCTACGACGGGCTCGCCGTGGCCGAGCGGCACCTGCTGGCGTTGCAGGCCGTGTTCGCCGACCACGGCGCCTGGGTGGACGGCCAGCTGGCCCGCCAGTTCTCCGCCGACGTGCTGGCGCCCGAGCACCGGGCCACCGTCGAGCGGGCCATCGCCGTCACCGACGGGCGCTACGCCGACCGGGGGCTGGCGCTGTGCGCGTCGGTGCTCGAGCGGCTGCCGGGCGAGCGTGAGGACGTCCGGGCCAAGACGTCGCCGCTGCGGGGCGGCGGGCCGGTGGCGACGGACATCTCGGACGAGACGGCCTGCGCCGTCCTGGCCCTCGGCACCATGGGCTCGACGTTGTTGTGCCCCGAGACGGGGGTCAGCTGCGTGGGCGCGGTGGCCGGGTTCGTCCTGCTGGCCACCCTGTGCTGACCGGGCGCGACCGCTCCCGGTGGGGATCGCGCTCGTCCGGCATCCGCCGGCGCGCATCCGCCCTGCACACGCCGGGAGCGGCCTGGGCCGGGCCACCGGGCCGCCGGTAGCGTGGCCGAGATGGTCGAGTCGGGCCTCAGCGGGCGCCGGGGCGAGGCCCGGCGCAACGACGACGCGATCCTGTCCGCGGCCCGGGCGGTGCTGGTGGCCAACCCCGACGCGCCGGTCGCCGCCGTCGCCTCCCGGGCGGGCGTCAGCATGAGCGCGATGTACCGCCGCTACCCGGCGAAGGAGGACCTCCTGGTCCGGCTGTGCGCCGACGGGCTCGACCAGTACGTCGCCATCGCGCGGGCGGCGGTGGACGACGGGGACGGCGACCCGTGGGACGTGTTCGCCAGGTTCATGGGCGAGATCGTCTCCGCCGACACGATCACGCTGGCGACCCACCTGGCCGGCCGCTTCACCCCCACCCCCGAGATGCAGGACAAGGCGGCGCTGGCCTTCGACCTCAACGAGCGCATCATCGGCCGGGCCCAGGGCGCCGGCGTGCTCCGCCGGGACGTCAACGCCCACGACCTGTCCAACGTGTTCGAGCAGGTGGCGAGCATCCGGGGTGACACCGCCGAGCGCACCGGGCAGCTGCGGACCCGCTACCTGGCGCTCCACCTCGACGCCCTGCGCGACAACGGCCGGCGCCCGCTGCCCGGGCCACCACCGACGGCCGACGAGATCAGCGGCCGCTGGCGCCCTCGGTCCTGACCCGGCCGCGGTCGCTCCGAGCGGAACGCATGTTATCGTTCCGGCTTCCGCCGCGCTCCGACGTACCCGTGAAGGGAGACCCGCCATGCCCACCACGTCGTCCGACACCGCGGTCCGGCCGTACCGCGTGGAGATCGACCAGGCCGACCTCGACGACCTCCGGGCCCGCCTGGCCCGGGTCCGCTGGCCCGACGAGCTGACCGGCGCCGGCTGGGACTACGGCGTGCCGGTCGAGTGGGTCCGCGGGCTCGTCGACCGCTGGCGCGACGGTTACGACTGGCGGGCGCACGAGGCCCGGCTGAACGCCCACCCGCAGTTCACGACCACGATCGACGGGCAGCGCGTGCACTTCCTGCACGTCCGGTCGCCCGAGCCGGGGGCCCTGCCGCTGATCTGCACCCACGGCTGGCCGATGTCGGTGTTCGAGTACCTGGACCTGATCGGGCCGCTCAGCGATCCCGGGCGCCACGGTGGCGACCCGGCCGATGCGTTCCACCTGGTGATCCCCTCGATCCCGGGCGTCGCCTTCTCCGGACCGACGACCGAGCCGGGGTGGGACACCCGGCGGGTGGCCCGCGCCTGGGTCGAGCTGATGGCCCGCCTCGGCTACGACCGCTACGGCGCCCACGGCAACGACGGCGGGTCGCAGATCTCCCCCGAGGTCGGCCGGTCCGCCCCCGAGCAGGTGGTCGGGGTCCACGTGACCCAGCTCTTCTCGTTCCCGTCGGGCGACCCGGCCGAGTTCGCCGACATGAGCGAGGAGGACATGGCCGCCATGAACTTCCTCCAGACCTTCACCGAGGGCGGCGGGCTCGCCTACAACGCCTACCAGTCGGCCCAGCCCCAGACGCTGGCCTACGCCCTCCAGGACTCCCCCGCCGGGTGGCTGGCCTGGGTCGGGCAGCTGTACCAGGAGTGGACCGACCCCGACTACGTCCTCACCAACGCGTCGGCCTACTGGCTCACGGGCACGATCGGCTCGTCGATCCGGCGCTACTTCGCCGAGGCCCACGGCGGCGACGGCCCCACCGGGCCGACCACGGCGCCCACCGGCGTCGCCATCTTCGCCGAGGACTTCCAGTCGGTCCGCCGGTTCGCCGACCGCGACCACGCCAACATCGTCAGCTGGAACCACTACGACCGGGGCAGCCACTTCTCGCCCCACGACGCGCCTGACCTCCTGCTCGACGACATCCGGCAGTTCTTCCGCCCGTTGCGCGCCGCATCCTGACCCGGGCCGGCCGCCCTCAGCCGTCGGGTCCGATGGCGCTGCGGCCGTCGAGGACGGCGTCGAGGATCTGGCGCGTGCGGTCGGTCATGCCGAGGCCGTCCGTGCGGGGCCAGGTCCGTATCTCGGCGCGGGCGAACTCGCTCCAGCGCTCGACCAGGTGGAGGTAGTCGGCGACGAAGGCGGCGACGAGCGCGGCGATGTGCCGGCGCTCGGGGAACGGCGCGCTGTCGTCGGTCACGTACGGCCGGAGCAGCCGTTCGATCGCGTCGTCGAACAGGTGGCGGGCGTCGGCGGCCGTCTGCTGCAGGCACCGGTCGAGCGTGGCCTTGTCGGTCTGGTCGGCGAACAGCAGGCGCAGCAGGGCCTCGAAGTCGAGCTGCGGGCTCCGCGGCGGCGTCGCCAGCCAGTCGTCCAGCGCCCGGCGCCCGTCGGCCGTGACCTCGTAGATCGTCCGCTGCCGCCGGCCCTGGTGCTCGGTCCGGGTCGTCGCCCAGCCGAGGCGCAGCAGCCGCTTGGCCTCCTCGTAGAGGTGGCTCTCCGTGCGCGGGTGGGTGTAGCGGAGGCTGCGGGTCGCCTGCTGGGCGAGCTCGTAGGCGCTCCACGGCCGCAGGGCCAGCAGGCCGAGCAGTGCGTAGGTGCTTGTCGTCGGGCGCGGTGGCACGCCCTTGAAAATACTCCAGTCTTGAGCTAATTCTACTCAAAACTTGAGTATTGGATCCGAAGTCCAGGAGGCAGCGATGGGCCGACCGGCCACCGTCACCGTCACCGACGCCGCGGCGGCCGAGGCGCCGACGGTGGTCGAGCCCCTGTTCCGGGAGTACGGCGAGTGGGTCGCTGCACGCCTCGGGCAGGACCTCGGCATCGCCTTCACCGACGCCGACCAGGCCCGCCACCACGAGGGCTTCCGTCGCGAGCTCCCGGGGCTGCTCGGTCCCCGCGGGCGGCTGCTCGTGGCCCGCCTCGGCGACGACCCGGTCGGCGTGGGCGCCCTCAAGCCGGTCGACGGCACCACCGCCGAGATCAAGCGCATGTATGTCCGTCCCGCCGCCCAGGGGCGTGGCGCCGGCCGCGTCCTCCTCGTTCGCCTCCTCCAGGCGGCGCGCGACGAGAGCTACTCGGCCGTCCGGCTGGAGACCCTCCGCTTCATGACCGCGGCCCAGGCGCTCTACCGCGCGGCCGGCTTCGTCGAAAGGGCGGGCTTCGTCGGGTCCGAGGTCGCCGGCACGCCGCTCGCACCGCACACCATCTTCATGGAACGCCGGCTCTGAGCAAAGTGGACATATAGTGTCGACTATGCCGCTCTCCGAGGGTGTCGAGTGGTCGCTCCACTGCGCCTGGCTCCTCGCTCAGGTCCCGCCGGGGAAGGCGCTCTCGTCGCGCCGCATGGCCGAGTTCTACGCGCTGCCCCCGGCCTACCTGTCGAAGCTCCTCAAGTCCCTGGTCCGCGCCGGCATCCTCGACGCCACGACCGGGCCGCGTGGGGGGTTCCGCCTCGCCCGCCCGCCGGCCGGCATCACCGTCCTCGACGTCATGGAGGCGGTCGAGGGCGGCGATCCGCTGTTCCGGTGCACGGAGATCCGCCAGCGGGGCCCGGCGCCGGTCGCGACCGCCGACTGCCGGCGACCGTGCGGCATCGCCAAGGTGATGCACGACGCCGAGCAGGCCTGGCGGGCGCAACTGGCGGCCAGCACGGTCGCCGATCTCGTGACCCGGGCGAGCAGTGGCTCCGGGGGTCGGGTGCGGGGTTGGCTGGCGAGTATTATGGAGCTTTGACATCCACAATTAGCGAGGAGAGTTCCGATGGCGATCGACGACAAGGTCCGCGGGGCGGAGCGGCGGCTGTTCGAGGAGGCGGGCCTGGACGTCGAGACGTCGTTCGTCGATCTGCCCGACACCGGTGCCCGTGTCCGGGTGCTCGGCGTGGGCGTCGGCCAGCCGCTC
>DATFRN010000081.1:0-3458 GCA_035263165.1 Acidimicrobiales bacterium
ACGCCGAGGAGTTCTACCGACTCCTCGACGGCGTCGTCATCGACGACACCCAACTCTTCAACGACAAACTCCAAGAATGGGAGGACTTCTACAACTTCAACCGACCCCACGGCAGCCTCGGCGGCCAAACTCCCTACGAACGACTACGACAAAAGACCACGACCCCGACCGCGTAAGCGCCCTACGTCAGTTGCACACCTAGTCCCCGCGCAACGGACGCCAGCCGCCGGCCGCCGGGCCGCCCGGGAGGGCGTCCTCCAGCCGGGCCGCCGCGTCGGCGCGGCGGGCGATGCGCCGCCGCCTCCGCCGGTGGACCGCCAGCGCGGCCACGACCAGCAGCGCCCCCGCCACCAGGGCGCCGACCAGGGCGACCCACAGCGGCAGCGTGAAGTCGAACCACAGCCAGGCGAACCGGGTCGGCCGACGGTTCTGCACCAGGAACACGAACACCGCCGTGGCCAGCGCCAGGCCGAGCGCGGCGCCGAGGTTGAAGGCCCTCCCCGGCCGGCTCCGCATCTCGCGCAGGTCGCCGTGCAGCGTGGTCTCGTCGGGTGGCAGCGTCACCACCCCACGACTACCCCTCCGCGGGGACGAGCAGCCGCGCCCGGAAGAGGTCGAGGACCTGGTCGAGCGCGTCGCGGGTCGGGTGGCCGGGCTCGTCGCTGAGCTCGCGGGTCAGGACCGAGTGGGCCGTCCCCCGGATGCCGTGGGCGTTGCCCTTCGACGAGTCGATCTCGACCCCCACGAACCCCTCGCCCAGCTCCTCCCGCAGGCGGGCGAAGCGGTCGGGCGGCACGGCCCGGTCGCCCGTGAACCGCAGGCCCAGCACCGTCGTGCCCGCCGCGGCCCGCTCGCGCACGCAGGCGAGGTCGTCGTCGGACACGCCGAGCTCCCGCCGGCGCCGCCTGCCGACGGCGAACGGCAGCGACGGCTGGCTGAGCACCGGGGCCACCACCGTCTCGTCGACCATCATCGCCAGGGCGAACCCGCCGGTCAGGCACATGCCGACGACGCCGACCCCCGGCCCGCCGCACGCCTCGTGCTCGTGGCGGGCCAGCGCCCGCAGCCACACGGTGACCGGCGAGGTGCGGCCGGTCGCCCAGGTGGCGAACTCGCGGGACACGCACGCCCGGGCCAGCACCCGGATGGCGCCGCCCGCGGTCTCCTTCCGCCCCGGCTCGCCGAACAGGTGGGGCAGCACGGCCGTGCAGCCGATGTCGACCACCCGGTCGGCGAACGCCACGACGTCGGGCGTGATGCCCGGCACCTCGGCGATGACCACCACCGCCGGCCCGCTCCCCCGCCGGAACACCCGCTTGGTCTCGCCGTCGTGGGTGAAGCTGCCCTCGCTGTAGTCCCCCAGTGGCATGGTCGGCAAACGTACTCAACTGAGGAACTGTTCGAGTATCGGGGCGACGGCCTTCGGGTCGGCGACGTGGGACTGACCCTCGAAGGTCTGACGTTCCGCGTGCGGGATGCTCGCGGCGATCGCGTCAGCGGCCTCGTCGAGAGCCAGAACCCAGGCCGCGGCTCCAGCCAGGCTCGCATCGACGCCCGTGGCCACCAGGGTCGGCTGCGTGATCCTCGCCAAGCGGGCCGTGGGTGGCTGACCGTTTCCCAAGCAGGTCGCGTCGTACGCGAGCGTGGGCGCGAGCGTCTCCATGGCGGGCCAGAACGGCGAGCTTCTTGCTCCCGCGATGTCCTCCTCGGAGGAACCAGCCAACTGCATGAAGAGCTCGAGCGCGGCACCGCGACGACCGTCGGCCAGCACCGCCTCGAGCCTCTCGACGTAGTGTCGCCACCGCTGGGGCCAATCGTCGGCCATGTTGTACGGCACCTCGTACACCGCGAGCTTGTCGACCGCGATCCCCGCCGCCGCGGCCTCGAGCACCAGTGCGCCACCACTGGAGACGCCGTAGAGGTGAGCCGACCCGCCGGCCTCGGCGAGGAGCGCCTCGATGTCCTCGATCTCGCGTTCCAGGGCGTAGGGCACGGTGTCGCCGCTGTCGCCTCGGCCGCGCCGGGCGTAGTTGTACACCGTGAAACGCTCCGCCAGCTCTCGAGCGAGGGGAGCGTTCTCCGACCCGTCATCCAGACCCCCGCCAACCAGGATGAGCGCCGGTCCGCTTCCCAGCCGTTCGTACGCGATCGACGTGCCATCCCTCGACGTCGCTCGGCTCACGTGGCCGCTCCTCGCATGTCGTGGACTGATCGATCATCGGATCAGACGCACGCCGAAGATCGAACTCATCGACCCGCTCCGAGCTCAACTGCACACCGTGGTCAACAAGCGTCTAACGTCGGAGAGCTATGTCGATCGACCTGGGGGAGCCGGCGGATCAGCCGCCGACCGACGATGGAGCGGAGGGCCGGCGCCTGATCGCCGACCGCCCCCGCCTGGTGCTGCTCAGCTTCCTGATGCTCTTCGTGGAGCTGGCGATCATCCGCTGGGCCGGCGCCAACGTGGTCTACCTGGCCTACTTCTCGAACCTGGTGCTGCTGGGCAGCTTCCTCGGCATCGGTCTCGGGTTCCTGTGGGCGGGCCGGGGCGGGCGACCGCTGTTCCCGTTCGCCCCGGTGGTGCTGGCGCTGCTGGTGGCGTTCATCCGCTTCTTCCCCATCGACATCCGGGTCACCGGCAGCCAGCTGATCTTCTTCAACGACCTCCACAGCTCGGGCCCGCCCCGGGAGGTCGTGCTGCCGGTGATCTTCATCGCCGTGGCCACGCTGATGGCGTTCATCACCGACGGCGTGGCCACGACGTTCAAGAAGTTCGAACCGCTGGAGGCCTACACGCTCGACCTGGTCGGCAGCGTGTCCGGCATCGTGGCCGTGGCGGTGCTGGCCTTCCTGCGCATGCCCCCGGTGGCGTGGGGCCTGGTGGCGGCGGCCGTGCTCGTCGCCGTGTCGCTGCCCAAGGTGCGGCCGGTGACCGTCCTGGCGCTGGCCGCGGTGGTGATCATGCTCGGGCTGGAGTCGATGGCGGCCCACACCACCTGGTCGCCCTACTACAAGATCGAGTACCGGAAGAACGACGCCGGCGGCTACAACGTCGACGTCAACAGCGTGCCCCACCAGGCGTCGCTGCCCGTGGCCGACAACCCGCTCTACGGGTCGAACTACGAGCAGGCCAACCGGGGCAAGCCGGGCGACGTGCTGATCATCGGCGCCGGCGGCGGCAACGACGTGTCGGCCGCACTGGCCAAGGGCGCCAGCCACGTCGACGCCGTGGAGATCGACCGGCGGCTGTACGAGATCGGCCGGGACGGCCACCCCGACCACCCGTACCAGGACCCCCGGGTCGACGTGCACATCGACGACGGCCGGGCCTACATCGAGCGGTCGAACAAGCACTGGGACCGCATCCTGCTGGCCCTGCCCGACTCGCTGACCCTGGTGACCGGGCAGGCGTCGGTGCGGCTGGAGAGCTACCTCTTCACCAAGGAGGCGGCCGAGGC
>DATFRN010000082.1:0-10735 GCA_035263165.1 Acidimicrobiales bacterium
GAACGCCGACTCCCGCAGGGGGCCGGCGGGCTGGGCGGTGGCCATGGCGGTGGACTCGTCGATGACCAGGTGCGCCGCCCGCAGCCGCCGCCCGAGCGACCGCTCGGCCAGCACGGGCGCCAACGCCACCCCGTAGGCGGCATTCCGAGCCGCCAGCAGCAGCGCCGACCCGAAGGCGGACCCGAGCGATCCCCCGGCGGCCAGCACCCCGACGACGGCGAACTGGCTGGCGCCGGTGAACACGACGAGCGACATCAGGCACGCCTGCGCCGCGGTCAGCCCGGAGGTGGTGGCCAGCACCCCGAACGACGCCCCGAACACGCCGATGGCCGCCCCGAGCACCCAGGAGTCCCGGCGCACCCGGCCAACGCTCCGCCGCTCGCCGGCATCCATCCCGCCGAGTCTGCCCGCGTCCACGCAGTGGGCCGGTGGGAGTTTCAGCGACGACGCTGCACGGCGACCCCCGGCAGCGAGGCGAACGCCCCCCATCGGCGGTCACGACCGCACGATCGAACGCCCGCGCCGCGGCGGCGATGATCAGGTCGTGCGCCCCGCACGACCCGCAACTCGGCGATGGTGATCGCCGCGACCGCCACGTCGTCCTCGTCGTCGTCCACGCCGTGCCCCCGGCTCACCGGCTCCAACTGGGCGAAGACCCGGCCTCAGTAGCTCCGCGGCAGTCCCAGCACCTGCTGGGCGATGTAGTTGAGGGTCATCTCCTGGCTGACCGGGGCGATGCGTTGGAGGCGGGCCTCGCGGAAGTAGCGCTCGACGTGGTACTCCGTGGCGTAGCCCATGCCGCCGAGGGTCTGGACCGCCCGGTCGGCGGCGTGGAAGCTGGCCTCGGCGGCCAGGTACTTCGCGCTCTGGGCCGCCTCGCCGCAGTCGAGGCCCTGGTCGTAGCGCCAGGCCGCGTGCTGGGCCACCTGCCACGCCGCCACCAGCTGGATGTGGGCCTGGGCCAGCGGGTGGGCGATGGCCTGGTTGGCGCCGATCGGCCGGCCGAACACCTCCCGCTCGCCGGCGTAGGCCACCGCCCGGCGCAGGGCGACCTCGCCGATGCCGATGGCCTCCGACGCCAGCAGGATCCGCTCGGGGTTGAGCCCGTGCAGGATCTGCCGCCAGCCCTTGCCCTCCTCCCCCACCAGCCGCCAGTCCTCGACCGGCAGCCCGTCGTAGACCACCTCGCACGACGCCACCGCGTTGCGCCCCATCTTGGGGATGGGCGAGATCTCGACGTGAGCCGGGTCGAGGTCGGCCAGGAACAGGGACAGCCCGCCGAAGCCCTCGCCGCCGGTCCGGGCCAGCAGGAGGACGACCTCGCTCTCCAGCGCCTTGGACGTCCAGATCTTGCGCCCGCTCACGACCCAGCCGCCCCGCCCGTCGGGCTCGGCCCGGGTGGTGATGCGGGACGTGTCGGTGCCGGCGTCGGGCTCGGTCACGCCGAACGCCACGTGCAGGTCGCCGGCCGCGGCCCGGGGCAGGAACGCCTGCTTGAGCCGCTCGTTGCCGAACTTCACGACCGGGTTGAGCCCGAAGATCGTCAGGTGCAGCGCCGAGCACCCGTTCATCGCCGCCCCGCTGCGGGCCACCTCCCGCAGCACGATGGCCGCCTCGGTGATCCCCCGGCCGCCGCCGCCGTACTCCTCGGGGATGGCGACGCCCAGCCACCCGCCCTCGGCCATGACCCGGTAGAACTCCCACGGGAAGGTGTGCTCGGCGTCGCAGCGGGCCCAGTACTCGTCGCCGAAGCCGGCGCACACCTTGGCCACCGCGTCGGCGATGGCCTCGTGATCGGGGTCGGGGGTGAAGTCCATGGTGCCCCGCAGCCTGCCCCGCGGGCCGCGATGATGTCGACCTGGACACCGACGCCACGTGCACCCTTCCCGACGGCCGCCGCATCGGCTACGCCGTGACCGGCGACCCCGGCGGGGCGCCGGTGTTGTGGTCCCACGGCGGAGGCGGCTCCCGGCGGCTGGCCCTCGGCACACCGGGCGAGCAGGCCGCGGCGGGCGTGCGCATGGTCGCCGTCGAGCGCCCGGGTTTCGGCCTGTCCGACGACCGCCCCGGCTGGACGCTGCTCGACTGCGCCGCCGACATCGCCGCGGTGGCCGCCCACCTGGGCCTCGACCGTTACGTGGCCGGCGGCGTGTCGGCGGGATCCCGCATCGCCCTGGCCTGCGGGGCCGCCAACCCGGGCGTGGCCGCCGTGGGCGTGGCCAGCGCCGTCCTGCCCCCCGCCTGGCTACCCGGACGACTCGCTGGTGGCCCAGGCCGCCAACGACCCGGCGGCGGCAGAGGCGGAGATCCGGGCCTACGCCGAACGCATCGCCGCCGACGTCGAGGCCCAGGTCGACGCCATGGGCCACCGGCCCCCGCCCGACGGCCCCGTCTACGCCCGCCCCGAGGTCCGGGAGCAGTTCCTGGCCACCCTGCGCGAGGGCTACCGCGCCGGCCCGAACGGGGCCGCCCGCGACATCCTGCTCAGCAACCTCCCGTGGGGCTTCGACCTGGCCGACATCGCCGTCCCCGTCCGCTGGTGGCACGGCACCGTCGACCCGCTCACCCCCGGCCCCCTCCTGCGCCGCGCCCTCGCCGGGCTGCCGCACCACGACGTGGTCTGGTACGAGGGCGAGGGCCATGCGGCCAACCTCACCCACGCGGCCGAGATCCTGGCCGGGCTAGCCGCCCTCGCGTAGCGCGGCCCGCACGCGCCGCCGGTCGTCGGGGTCGTGCGCGGCCGCCAGTAGGGCCGCCAGCCGCGGGCGCCACGTCGCCCGGACGTCGGCCGCCGCGCGGTCCCGGACCGTCGCGGGAAGCCCGTCCACCACCGCCCACGCCGCGGCCACCTGGGCCAGCACGTGGTCGACCTCGGTGTGGCGGGCCGCCACCAGCGGCAGCCGCTCGGCCTTGGCCGGCGGGTAGTCGGTCCCGGCCACCAGGTCGGGCGGCTCGCAGCCGAAGACACCGGCCAGCAGCGTCACCGTGCGTTCGCTCGGGATCGACAGCCGGGCCTCGATGTGGGACAGCGCCACCCGCGACAGCGCCACCCGCTCGGCGAGCCGGGCCTGGGACCAGCCCAGCTCCGCCCGCAGCTTGGCCACGCGGCGGCCGAAGGATTCCGGTGCGATGCCTACCCACTTAGCAGACGCGCCGCCCGGCCGCCGGTACAACCGCCCCATGACGACGAGAACCCGCCGGGCCCTCATCACCGGCATCACCGGCCAGGACGGCTCCTACCTGGCCGAGCTGCTGCTGGCCCACGGCTACGACGTGATCGGGGTCGTGCGCCGCAGCTCGACGCTGAACTTCGAGCGCATCGGCCACATCCAGGACCGGCTCACGCTGGTCCCGGGCGACATGCTCGACCAGGGCTCCCTCACCGCCATCGTGACCGAGCACCGGCCCGACGAGGTCTACAACCTCGCCGCCCAGAGCTTCGTGATGACCAGCTTCGGCCAGCCGGTGCTGACCAGCGAGGTCACCGCGCTCGGCGCCCTGCGGCTGCTGGATGCCGTCCGGCTGGCCGCGCCCGAGGCCCGCTTCTACCAGGCCAGCTCGTCGGAGATGTTCGGCCAGGTCGTCGAGGTCCCCCAGACCGAGACGACCCCGTTCCACCCCCGCTCGCCCTACGGGGTGGCCAAGGCGTTCGCCCACGCCATCACCGTCAACTACCGGGAGAGCTACGGGATGCACGCCACCTCCGGGATCCTGTTCAACCACGGCTCGCCCCGCCGGGGGCTCGAGTTCGTCGAGCGCAAGGTGAGCCACGGCGTCGCCCGCATCGCCCGGGGCCTCGACCGCGAGCTGCGGCTCGGCAACCTCGAGGCGCGGCGGGACTGGGGCTATGCCGGCGACTACGTCGAGGCCATGTGGCGCATGCTCCAGCGGGACGAGCCCGGCACCTTCGTCGTCGCCAGTGGCGAGACCCACTCGATCCGCGAGCTGTGCCAGGTCGCGTTCGGCCACGCCGGCCTCGACTGGCAGGATCACGTGGTCCAGGACGGCCGCTACTACCGGCCCGCGGAGGTCGACCTGCTCATCGGCGACGCCTCGGCCGCCGGCACGGAGCTCGACTGGGCGCCCACCACCGGCTTCGAGGACCTGGTGTGCGCCATGGTCGACGCCGACCTAGCCGCCCTCGCCTGAGGCCGCCTCCGCCGCCTGGCGCTCCTCGGCGTGGGTCTGGATGGCCGACATGATGGCGGCGCCCGCGGCGCCGATGAACTCGGGCCGGTTCTCCGCCGCCCAGTCGCGGCTGGCGGTCAGCGTGGCCGCCGAGCCGTTGATCTCCGGCATCACGTACCGGGCCAGCAGCTCGTAGGACCGCAGCGTCTCGGGCCGGTCGGCCCACTCGTGGGCCATGCACAGGAACGTCCCGAACCCGCCCGACTGCTCGTCCAGCCGCCGCAGCTGGGCGATGGCGTCGTCGGGCGTGCCGATCACGGCGAACCCCGAGGCGTTGAGCGCGTCGACCAGGCTGTCGTGGCCGGTGGCGTCGGGCGCCAGCGGCAGCGCCGCCACCCGCTGGAAGTAGTCGACCCACTGGGCCAGCCCGAACTCGACGTCCGCCGCCGCCTGCTCCTTGGTCTCGGCGATGTGGATCGGCCCCACCAGCCGCCACGCCGACCGGTCGGCGACCTGGCCGAACTGGGCCGCCCGCTCCTCGACGACGTTCCAGTGGTGGCCGAGCACGTCGAACCCGCCGGCGCTGGTGGCGCCGATCGACAGCAGGCTGCACCCGAAGCGCCCGGCGGCCCTGGGCCCGGCCGGCGACACCTGGGCCGCCACCGCCACCTCCAGGTGGGGCTGCGTGTAGGGCCGCAGCTGGAGCCGGGCGTTGCGCAGCGTGAACCAGTCGGTCTCGTAGTTGACGGGCTCGTCGGACCGCAGCAGCAGGAGGATGGCCTCCAGCGCCTCCTCCATCATGTCCCGCTGCCGGGCCACCTCGATGCCCATCATGTAGGCGTCCGACGGCAGCGCCCCCGGCCCGACGCCGAGCATCACCCGCCCGTGGGTCAGGTGGTCGAGCAGCACCATGCGGTCGGCCAGCATCAGCGGCTGGTGGTAGGGCAGCGACGACACGCCGGTGCCCAGGCGGATGTGGCGGGTGCGCTCGGCGGCCGTGGCGATGAACACCTCGGGCGAGGCGATGATCTCGTAGCCCGCCGAGTGGTGCTCGCCGATCCACGCCTCGTCGAGCCCCAGCCGGTCGAGATGGACGATCAGGTCCAGGTCGCGGTCCAGGGCCAAGGTCGGGTTCTGGCCCACGGGATGGAACGGGGCCAGGAAGATGCCGAACCGCATGGTGTCCCCTCGCTCGTTTGACTGATACGGCTGTCACCGTAGAGGGCGGGGACCGGCGGTGCTCAGGTTCGCTCGAACCACTCGCGGGGGTTGCCCACCAGCATCTGGTCGATCTGCTCGTCGCCGACCCCCCGCGCCCGCAGCGCCGGCAGCACCTCCTGGTGGATGTGGAGGTAGTGCCAGTTGGGCAGGAAGGCCCGGACGTTGGGCTCGATCCAGTCGATGTAGCAGGACGTGTCGTGGGCCAGCACCATGCGCCCGGCCCAGCCCCGCTCGCACAGCGCCACCACCGTGTTGACCCGGTCGTCGAAGGGGAGGATGGCGTCGATGCCGAAGCGGTCCATGCCCAGCAGGTAGCCCTCGGCGGCCAGGCCGGCCAGCCGGTCGACGTCGGTCGAGTCGCCCACGTGCGCCATCAGCACCCGGCGGGGGTCGACGCCCTCCTCGCCCATGATCCGCTCCACCTCGGCCATCGTGTCCTGGCCCGGGTTGTTGTGGACCATGATCGGCGCCCCGGTGATGCGGTGGGCCTTGGCCTCGGCCCGCATGATCCGCTCGACCCCGGCGGTCAGCCCGTGGTGGTCGATGGCGCACTTGAAGAACGCCGCCTTGATCGACGTGCCCTGGATGCCCTCCTCGATGTCCCGCACGAACAGGTCGATCATCGGCTCGGGCAGGTCGGGCAGCGCCCCCGGCCCCCGCAGCGAGAACCAGTGGGGCACGTCGGCGTAGGTGTAGGCCCCGGTGGCGGGGACGATGTTGAGGCCGGGCACGGCCTCGTTGACCCGGGCCACCCGGCGAATGTCCCGGCCCAGCCCGTCGACGGTGGGGTCGACGATGGTGCGCACGCCGGCCTCCACCACCTCGGCCAGCTTGGTGACCGCCTCGGCCACCTTGGCCTCCTCGTCCCACTCGTCGGACCAGTTGGCCGCGCTCTCCGGCGAGAGGACGAAGACGTGCTCGTGCATCAGCGTCTGACCCAGGTCCGCAGTGGCCACCGGGCCCCGGACGGTCTCGATCTCTGTGACCATCGGCACACCTTGACAGGCTAATGCCGTTAGCCTCAGGATGGAGGGGGCGGCTAATGCCGTTAGCCAACCTCGATCCCGGAGACGCACCCATGTCCGATCCCACCCCCGCCCCCGCCCACTACCGCGAGCCCGGCTGGTTCACCCGCAACGTGTTCAACCGCCTCGTCGCCTTCCTCACCCGCCGGGGCGTCAGCGTGCTGGGCAGCCGGGTGCTCGAGGTCCGGGGCCGCAAGAGCGGCGAGCCCCGCCGGACCCCGGTCAACCTGCTCGAGCTCGACGGCCGCCACTACCTGGTGTCGCCCCGGGGCGAGGGCCAGTGGGTGCGCAACGCCCGGGCCGCCGGCGGCCGGGTCGCCACCCTGCTGGGCAAGCGCCGGGAGGAGTGGCAGGCCACCGAGATGGAGGGCCCCGACAAGGTCGTCGTGCTGCGGGCCTACCTGCGCCGGTGGAAGGCCGAGGTCGGCGTGTTCTTCGACGGCGTCGGGCCCGACTCGACCGACGACGAGCTGGCCGCCATCGCACCCAAGCACCCGGTGTTCGCCCTCGCCGCGGTGGAGGGGTGAGCCCCGGTCGGGCCGACGAGGTCGCCGTCGCCGCCCGCCGGGTGCTCGAACGCTCGGGGCGCGACGGCCTCACCATGCGGGCCGTCGCCGACGAGCTCGGCATCCAGGCCCCGTCGCTCTACAAGCACGTGGCCGGCAAACCGGCGATCGAGGTCGCGCTGATCGCCGCGGGCCTGACCGAGATGGGCGAGCGGCTGTGGGCCGCGGTCGACCGGCCCGGCCGCCGGGCTCCCGTGGCCGCCGTGCTCGCCGCCTACCGGGGCTACGCCCGGGCCCATCCCAACCTCTACCGCCTGGCCAGCGCGGGCCCGCTCCCGCGGGCCGACCTGCCCGCCGGGCTGGAGGACTGGGCCGGCGAGCCGTTCCTCGCCGTCACGGGCGACGCCCACAGGGCGCAGGCCCTGTGGGCGTTCGCCCACGGCATGGTGGTCCTCGAGCTCGACGGCCGGTTCCCGCCGGGGTCGGCCCTGGCGCGGACGTGGGCCGAGGGCGCCGCCGCGTTCGCGGCGCCCCCGGCCCGGGTCCCCGCCGGTCAGGTCCGCCGGTAGCGCCGCACGGCCAGGGGGGCGAACACCGCCACGATGCCGGCGGTCCAGGCCAGCGACAGCCCGACCCAGTGGGCGGTCGAGCCCGACAGCCCGGCCAGCGCCGGGTCGCCGAGGCACAGCGACCGCACCGCGTTGGTCATGACGGTGATGGGCTGGTGCTCGGCGATCGGCTGCATCCAGCCCGGCATCGAGTCCACCGGCACCATGGCGCTCGACACGAACGACACCGGGAAGACCAGCAGCGCCATCCCCTGGGCGGCCTGGGCGTTGCCGGCGATCAGGCCGAGCAGGGCGAACACCCACATGAAGGCGAACCCGAACACCACGCACAGCCCGAACGCCGCCAGCGACTCGACCACCGCGCCGTGGGGCCGGAAGCCGACCACCAGGCCGAGCGCGGTGGTCACCGCCAGGCCGAGGGCCAGCAGCGCCGACTCGGCGGCGACCCGGCCGGCCAGCAGGGCGGTGCGGGACACGGGCAGCGAGCGGAAGCGGTCGGTGATGCCCGCCTCCATGTCCTCGGCCACCCCGGAGGCGGCGTTGGACCCGGTGAACAGGACGCTGGTCACCACGTAGCCGGGCACCAGGAAGTCGACGTAGGGGAGCGGCCCGGTGTCGATGGCGCCGCCGAACACGTAGCGGAAGATGAGCAGGAACATGGCCCCGGTGACGGTCGAGACGACCAGGAGCTGGGGCGTGCGCACGAAGCGGCGGGTGGTGCGCCCGGCGACGGCCAGGGCGGTGGCCAGCGGGCCGGCCGTGCGGGCCGGGGCGACCACGGTCGGGGCGCCGGCGGCGGGGGCGAGGGTCAGGGTGGACATGGCGGATCCTCTTCCTTCTCAGGCGGCGACGACGGCGTCGCGCCCGTCGCTGGTCTCGTCGGTCTCGTCGGTCTCGTCGGTCTCGTCGGCGGCCTCGGGCGAACGGCCGGTCAGGGTCAGGAACACCTCGTCGAGGGTCGGCCGGCGCAGGCCGATGTCGTCGACCTCGACGCCGAGCCCGTCGACCACCCGCACGGCGTCGGCGATGGCGGCCCGGCCGGCGACCACGGGCACCGTGACCCGCTTGGTGCCGGTGTCGACCCGGGGCGCCTCGACGCCCAGGGCGGCCAGCGCCTGGGCCAGCGGCGCGAGGTCGTCGCCCTGCGTGGCCCGGACCTCGACCACGTCGCGGCCGGCCCGGCTCTTCAGCTCGCCGGGCGTGCCGTCGGCGATGACCCGGCCGTGGTCGACGATGACCACGCGCTGGGCCAGCTGGTCGGCCTCGTCGAGGTACTGGGTGGTGAGCAGCACGTCGGTACCGGCGGCCACGAGGCTGCGGATGGCCTCCCACAGCTCGTTGCGGCTGCGGGGGTCGAGCCCGGTGGTGGGCTCGTCCAGCAGCAGCAGCCGCGGAGCGCCGACCAGGCTGGCGCCGAGGTCGAGCCGGCGGCGCATGCCGCCCGAGTAGGTGCGGACCAGCCGGTCGCCGGCGTCGGTCAACCCGAGCTGGTCGAGCACGGCGGCCGCGTTGCGGGCGGCACCCCGGCGGTCGTGGCCGAACAGGCGGGCCACCATGCGGAGGTTCTCGCGGCCGGTCATGGCCTCCTCGACGGCGGCGAACTGGCCGGCCAGGCCGATGGCCCGCCGCACCTGGTCGGGGCGGCGCAGGGCGTCGAAGCCGGCCACCCGCAGCCCACCCTCGTCGGGCCGGACCAGGGTGGCGAGCGAGCGGACGAAGGTGGTCTTGCCGGCGCCGTTGGGGCCGAGGATGGCGACGACCCGGCCGGGCTCGGCGACCAGGTCCAGCCCGGCCAGGGCCTCGACCTTGCCGAACCGCTTGACGAGGCCGTGCGCCTCGATGATCGGGGCTGATGCGGGTGCGCTGTTCGTCATGGGGGCAGCGTGCGCCCCATAACTGGCCACCAAGTGGCCAGTTATCTCGGACTAGACCGTTCGGGCATGAACTATGAGGTCAGCGTGCGCGCGGTGGGCGCCAGCCCGACCGCCGTCGTGGCCCAGGAGACGACCTGGGCCGAGTTCCCCCGGCTGTGGGGCAAGCTGCTCGACGAGGTGTGGTCGTTCATCCGGGGCGGCGGCGCGGCCAAGGCCGGCCACAACGTGATGCTGTACCGGGACGACGTGCCCAACGTCGAGGTCGGGGTCCAGGTGGCCGGGTCGTTCCCGCCCGCCGGCCGGGTGGTGGCGTCCGAGCTGCCGGCCGGCCGGGTGGCGTCGACGGTGCACCGGGGCGACTACGGCCGCCTGGGCGAGGCCCACGACGCGGTCGTCCGGTGGTGCCTGGCCGAGGGCCACGAGGTCACCCGCACCCGGTGGGAGATCTACGGCGACCCGCGGGAGGACGATCCGGCGGCGCCGGTCGCGGTCGAGGTGTGCTGGCTGTTGCGCTGAGGTCACGCGTACTGGTCGACCAGCTGGGAGCCGAGCCGGGCGAGGTGGTCGCGGACCTCGGGCGGGTCGACGACCTCGATCCAGTTGCCGAACCCGGCCAGCTGCCAGGTGGCGGCCTCGGCCGACTCGGTGCCGACCTCGACCCGGATCCGCCCGTCCTCGACGGGGTCGCCGACCGTGAGCTTGAGGCCGAGCGCGCCCCGCAGCCAGCCGATCGCCGCCGGGTGGACGTGGGCCACGATGCGGAAGCTCGCCCGCCGGCTGTCCATCTCCTCGACCACCTTCTGCCAGGTCTCGGCGAGGTCGAACCCCTCGGGCCGCACGACGGCACGGTCGGTCAGCGTGACGCCCCGCACCCGGTTGACCCGGAAGGTGCGCAGGCCCCGCTCGGTGTCGGCGATGAGGTACCAGACGAAGCTCTTCACGACGAGGCCGAGGGGGTGCACGATCCGCTCGGTCTGGTTGCGGGCCCGGTCGGCGTAGGCCAGCTCGACCTGCAGCCCCTCGACCACGGCCCGCTGGAGCACGTCCAGGTACGGCGGCGTGGGGACGGCCGAGTCCCCCCACCGCGCCGGGTCGTGCACGACGGCGGACGCGGCGGCCTCCGCCTGGGCCCGGAACGTCTCGGGCAGGGCCTGCACCAGCTTGCGCAGCGCCCCCTTCACCTCGGGCGTCACGGCGGCCGAGGGGCCGGCGACGAGGAACAGGGTCCGGGCCTCGTCCCCGGTGAGCCCGCTCAGGTCGGTGCGCGCGCCGCCGACGAGCGACCAGCCCCCGTTCCTGCCCGCCTGCGAGTAGACCGGCACGCCGGCCATCGCGAGAGCCTCGAGGTCCCGGCGGGCGGTGCGCTCGGACACCTCCAACTCGGCCGCCAGCTCCGCCGCCGTCACCCGGCC
>DATFRN010000083.1:0-10413 GCA_035263165.1 Acidimicrobiales bacterium
CCGCGATCCCGGAGGACCGGTGGAGGACCAGTCCCGGCCCGGCGTGGACCATCACCTATGCCGACAATGCGGGTTCCAGGACGTGCCGAGCTCGAGAGCCGCCAACGCCCTCCGGCCGCTCGAGGACCTCGACGACCGGCAGCGGGCGGCACTCGCTCCGTGCTGGGCCCGCGTCGCCCGAGCCCGTCCGTAGGCATCGATCGGCGGGGCCGGTCACCGGGCCGCTCTGGCCCGCCTACGGCGCCGGGAGCCCGATCGCCGGGCCCCCGGCGCCCCGGGTCAGAAGGTGCCGGGGATGTTCGCCCTCGCGCCGCTGGTCTCGTCGACCAGCGTGACGTCGGTGAACTGCACCGTCATCGGCGGCACACATTCCGGCTGGAACGTCGCCGTGACCGACAGCGTGCCCTCGGCCTTGCCGTTCTGCACCGGGAAGTCGTCGGCGGCCGAGACGCTCTCCTTGTTCACGGCCCTGGGGTGTTTCCCCCCGCCGTTGATGCACAGCGCCGTGGCGCTGAGCACGACGTGGACCTGCGGCTCGTTGCCGAGCCCAGCCTCCTTGAACGCCACGCTCAGGGTGTTCCCCGAGCGGGATGCGTCCGCGGTGACGAAGTGGGGGCTTCCTGCGAAGGCCGCCTGGGTGCCGAGCACCAGCGTGAGCGCAGCCGCGACGAAGGCAACAGCAAAGCGTCGTCTCATGGGTCCGTCCTCCCTGTGTCCGCCCGACGTCACCCACCGTGGCGCCGATACCACGCAACCTAAACCCCGGGGGTTAAGGAAGGCCGAAGCCCGCCGACTTCCTGGCCCCTACGCCGCCGCCTGGACGGGGGCCCGGCGGCGGTAGACGGCCAGGGCGAGCGTGTAGGACACGACCAGGATGCCGGCCGCCCAGGCCAGGGCGGCCCAGAGGTCGGGGCCGGTGGTGCCCTCGGTCATCAGCGAGCGCATCGTCTCGATGATCGGCGTCATCGGCTGGTTCTCGGCGAGGCCCCGCAGCACCGGCGTCATGGAGTCCGTCGGCACGAACGAGGGGCTGATGAAGATCAGCAGCAGCAGGATGTAGCTGAAGGCCCCGGCGCCCTCGACGGACTTGGCCAGCAGGCCGAAGAGCATGGCCAGCCAGGTGGTGGCCAGGGTGAACAGCACCAGCAGGGCGACGAACCACAGCCAGGCGCCGAGGTCCGCCTCGGGGCGGAACCCGACGAGGAACGCCACCCCGATCACCAGGAGGCAGGAGAAGAGGTTGGACAGGGTCGAGGACAGGGCCTGCCCGCTGAGCACCGAGGAGGGCGCCACCGGCATGGTCCGGAAGCGGCTGATGATGCCCTTCTGGAGGTCGGTGCTGAGCCGCACCGCGGCATAGGCGATGCCGCTCACCACCGTCATGATCACGACGCCGGGGGTGATGAAGTCGACGTAGTCGACCGAGCCGGTCTGGGTCCCGAGGGCGCCGCCGAACACGTAGACGAACAGCAGCAGCAGGGCGATCGGCATCAGCACGACCGTGATGATCGTGTCGACGCTGCGGGTCGTGTGGCGGAGGCTCCGCTTGGTCATCGTCCAGGTGTCAGTGAGCGCTCGCATGCTGGGACTCCTTGTCGTCCTTGTCGTCGTCGAGGATCTTGAAGAACACGTCGTCCAGCGTCGGCAGCTGCCGGGAGAAGCCGGTCGGCTCGATCCCGCTGTCGTTGAGGCGGATGAAGACGTCGGCCAGGTCGGCCACCGAGCCGGTGGTGGCGACGAGCAGCTTGGCGTCCGCCCGGCTGACCTCGTGCCGCTCGCCGAGCGCCCGCTCCGCCGCCGCCAGCTGGGCGTCGTCGCCGAACTCCAGCTCGACGAACCCGGCCGGCACCGTCGCCTTCAGCTCGTCGGGCGTGCCGCGGGCGACGATCCGGCCGCCGTGGAGGATGGCGATCTGGTCGGCGAGGTGGTCGGCCTCGTCGAGGTACTGGGTGGTCAGGAAGATCGTGGTCCCGTTGTCGACCAGCCGCCGGATGGTCAGCCACATGTCGGCCCGGCTCTGGGGGTCGAGCCCGGTCGTCGGCTCGTCGAAGAAGACGATCGGCGAGTCGCCCACCAGGCTCATGGCGATGTCGAGCCGGCGCCGCATCCCGCCCGAGAAGGTCGCCAGGCGGCGGTCGGCGGCGGCCTCGAGGTCGAACGTGGCGAGCAGGTCCGCCGCGGTCTGCCGAGGATCGGCGACGTGGCGCAGCTCGCCCATCAGCACCAGGTTCTCCCGGGCGGTGAGCATGTCGTCCACGGCGGCGAACTGCCCGGTCAGGCTGATCTGCTCGCGGACCTCGGCGGCCTGGCCGGCCACGTCGAACCCGCCCACGCTGGCCGTGCCGCCGTCGGCGCCGATCAGCGTGGTCAGGATGTTGATCGTGGTCGTCTTGCCCGAGCCGTTGGCCCCGAGCAGGGCGAAGACCGTGCCCGGTTCGACGGTGAACGAGACGTCCTGGAGGACCGGGACTCCCTTGTATCCCTTGGCGAGGCTCCTCACCTCGATGGCGTTGGTGCGTTCCATGTCTCAGGCATCTCCTTGCCGGGTCGGAACCGACGAGCGTGCGATCAGCACGTCGCCGAACTGGGTGCGGGCGCGGACCTCGACGGTCTCCGCCGACGGCTCGGGGTCGTCGGCGGGGGTCAGGTCGTTGTGGACCCGTCCGAACTTGGTGGTGGCGTCGATCCAGGCCGCCGTGCCCTCCCGGATCCCGACCTCGAGCCCGCCGGACGCGGTCTCGACGGTCACGGAGCCCCGGGCCACCTGGCCGAGCCGGATGCTCCCGTTGGCGGTGTTCACGGAGACGTCGCCGCCGGCGTCGTCGATCGTGACGTCGCCGTTGGCCGACTTGACCCTGGCGGTGCCGGCGACCCGGCCGATCCATGTCCTGCCGTTGAGGTTCTTGACCTCGGCGTCGCCGGCGACGGCGCCGATGGTCAGGTCGCCGGCGGCGACGACATCGGCCCGGCCGGACGCCTCCTCGACCGCGACGTGCCCGGCGCCGCTGCGGACCCGCAGCGCGCCGGTGCGGTCGAGCCGGACGTCGCCGGCGCCGGTCTTGACCTCGACGCCGCCGAGGCGGCCGTCGCCGCGGACGTCGGCGAAGCCGGTGTCGGCGCGGAGCGAGGACCCCTCCGGGAGCTCGACGGTCACATCGGCGGAGCCGCTCCGCTTCCAACCGACGAGGGGAGCGGTGATGCCGCGGGGCCGCGGCGCCTTGACCGAGAGGGTCCCGTTGGCCAGGTCGACGGCGATGCGCTCCGCGGCCTCGACGTCCGCCGGCCGGTCCCGATCGCTCGGGGTCACCGTCACCACCGCGTCGCTGCGATCGCTGGCGATGACGTGCACCGCGCCCTGGCTGATCTCGATCGACAGGGCGATCGGCTGGTTGGTGTCGAAGGTCGGCATGTGCGCTCCTGATCGGTGTCGCTGGTGGGGGGTCGGGGTCGTCAACGGACCCATCCGGTGTACTTCTGGCCGCCCGCCGGGCTGCGCCGCGCCACCCGGCCCTGGGTGCCCTCGACGGCGACGGCCGCGGCGCGGACCAGCCAGGCGTTGAGGGACAGGCCCTCGCGTCGCGCCGCCTCTTCGATCCTCACCTTGAGCCCGTCCGGGAGCCGGAGGTTGAGCCGCGAGGTGCCGCCCTCGTCGTCGGCCGTGGGGATGACGGCCGGAGGGGCGGCGCCCCCGGAGGCGGCGGCCTCGCCGGCGTCGTCGGTCGGGATGGTCACGACGAAGTCGGGGTCGCTGCCGCGCAGGCGGACCTCCACCGTTCCCGGCGCCAGCTCCCGGGTGATCTCGTCGGCGGCACCGGAGAGGGCCTCGAGCAGGACGAGGCGCATGGCCGCCTCCAGCCCGGGGGCGAGTCGCTCGACGGCGGCTCGGCTCTCGGGCCCACCCACCTCGGCGGCGGCGACGAGTTGGTCGCGCAGGGCTTCGACGTACATCGCAAGGTTCACGGGAGCCAGTATGGCACCGCTTTGGCACCATCACAACGCCAAGTTGCGCCAACGATGGCGCGACCAAGCCCCGGCCCTGGTCAGGGGCCGTGAGGAGCTGGCGACCTGTGGTCGGTCAGGTCACGGCTGGCTGAAGGCGAGCAGGCCGGCCTGGCCCGCCGTGTCGCTGTCGAAGGTGGCGTAGAGCCACCCGTTGCTGACGATCGGGCCGCCGCTGAGCCGGCGTCCGGTGGCGGCGGACCACAGGGCCGGGCAGGCGGCGTCGCCGCCGCAGCCGGCCGCCGCGAAGGCGTGCAGCGAGCCGTCGGCCGAGGCGGTGTAGACGACCCCGCCCGCCACCGCGGGCTGCCGGTCGATCGCGCCCCCCGTCGCGCCCGACCACACCGGGTCGCAGGTGTCGGCGCCGCAGCCGGCCGCCGCCAGCGCCACCAGGTCGCCCGACGCCGTGGGCACGTACAGCGTGTCGCCGGCCAGCGCCACGGACCCGGTCACCGCCGACCCCACCGCCGCGCTCCAGCGCACGGCGCCCGTGGTCGCGTCGACGGCGTACACCGTGCCGGCGTCCGTGCCCGTGTACACGGTGGCGCCGTCGTCGGCGATCACCGGCTGCCAGGCGTCGGTCCCGTCCAGCGGCGTCGCCCACACCGGGCAGTCGAACCCCCCGTCGCAGCCCGGCGTGGCGCCGGCCAGGGCGTAGGCGCGCAGGCCGTTGCCGGCGGTCGCGTCGCCGGGCACCGTGGTCAGGAGGCCGGTGCCGGCGTCGTAGAGCGCCGACTCGCCCAGCGTCCGCCCCCCGAGGGGGTCGCTGCCCCGCTCGCCGGGAATCCCGACCGTGTGCCAGTCGGTGCCGACACCGCCGACCGACGCGGTCGTGACGAAGCTGTACTGCGGGATCGGGGGGAACGGGGGAGGCAGCGTCGTCGAGGTGATGAAGCCGCCGACGCCGTGGGCCTGCCCACCCCGGATGTTGTCGAGCATGGCCCCGGGCCACTCCGCGGCCGGGGTGCCGTCCAGCTCGAACCCCAGCGTGGAGGAGTCCGTGAACGTCAGGGGGTTCGGCGGCTGTTTGATGAACACTCCCTGCCGGCCGACCCACACGCGGCCGCCGGCCACGAACGGATCGCCGAGGGTCGTGATCCCGCAGTCGTCGAGGCTCACGTCGGCGTAGAAGCTCAGGTGGGCGTCCCAGGCCAGAGCCCCGGTGGTGGGCTTGATCGTCGCCAGGCGGCAGTCGTCGTCGGAGATCACATGGATGCCCGCCGTCGACGCCACGGCACCGAAGACGCGGCTGCTGGCCCCCGAGGTCCACACCCAGCGCTGCCTCAGCCCGCCGACGGTGGCCGGGGTGAGGGCCGTCTCCGACGGGTTGTAGGCCGTCCGTCCCGGGTTCTGACCCGGCGCCGGCCAGAAGCAGCCACCCGACACGACGGCCAGGACAAACACCCCGACGACCCGCAGGACACGCGACATCGCTCGCTCCCCCATTCCGCCGCACCCAGCGCCTGGAACCTACCCCACCCGGGTGATCGGCGGGCCAGACTCCGGGCATGAGCTTCGATCCCTACGCGCCCTACGGCGACGTCGTCGAGACCACCGTGCGCGTCGTCGCCTGGAACGTGTGGGGGCGGTACGGCGACTGGGCGGCGCGGCAGGCCGGGATCGAGGACGTGCTGGCCGGCGCCGGGCCCGACGTCGTGGGCCTGGTCGAGTCGTGGGCCGCGCCCGACGGGCGGCAGGTGGACCTCGTCGGGGCGCGGCTCGGGTTCGACCACCGGCTGTTCGAGGGCGACGGGGAGCAGGACGGGTGGACGTCGGGCCTCGGGGTCGTCTCCCGCTGGCCGATCGCCCGGCACGAGCGGCGCGCGCTGCCCGGCGACGGCGGCGACGGGCACGGCGACGCCCTGCTCGCCGTGGTCGACGGGCCCCGGGGCCAGATCGACGTGGTCGTCGTCGCGCTCGACTACCCGCTCGGCGCCGGGGAGCTGCGCCAGCAGCAGGTCCGCCAGTTGGCCGCGTTCGTCGCCGAGGCAGGGAGCCGCCGCCGTCCCCTCGTCCTGTGCGGCGACTTCAACGCCGGCCCCGATGCCGACGAGCTGCGGATGCTGACCGGGCAGGCGCCCACGGCCGCGCCCGGCCTCGTGTTCTACGACGCGTGGGACATCGCCGGCGACGGGACGCCCGGCCACACCTGGTCCAACCGCAACCCGCTCGCCGCCGTCGCCCTGTGGCCCGACCGCCGCATCGACCACGTCCTGTCGGCCTGGCCCCGCGCCCACGGCGTCGGCCACCCCACCGCCTGCGCCCTGCTGGGCGTCGGCCACGAGCCGCCGCTGTCGGACCACCACGGCGTCGTGGCCGACCTCCGCTACTGAGGCTCCGCCGTGATGACGATCTTGCCCCGGGCGTGGTTGGTCTCCAGGTGGCGCAGGGCCTCGGCGGTGTCGGCCAGCGGGTAGGTGCGGTCGATGACCGGGGTGAGCTCGCCGGCGTCGGCCAGGCCCCGCAGCTCGTCGAGGTCGGCGGTGCTGGGCTCGGCCATGAACACCACGATGCGCTGGCGGGTGAACGGGGACAGCAGCTTGGCCCGGGCGATGCGGCCCAGCGGGCCGAAGACCCGGCCCCGGGGCTCGCCGCTGGAGAGCAGGAGCGTGCCGCCCGGGGCCAGCGCCCGGCGCAGGCGGCCCGCCGGGGCCGTGCCGGCCAGCTGGAAGATCGTGTCGTAGCGCCGGTCGCCGGCCGTCGGGTCCTCCGTCGTGTAGTCGATCGCCTCCTGGGCTCCGAGCGAGCGGACCAGCTCGGCGTTGCGCCCGCTGCACACGGCCGTGACCTCGGCGCCCCGCCGGGCCGCCAGCTGGACGGCGAACGTGCCCACGCCGCCGGCGGCGCCGATGACCAGCACCCGCTCGCCGGGCGCGGCCCGGTCGCCCTGGAGCGCGGTCACCGCCGCCAGCGGCATGGCCGCCGCCTGCTCGTGGGTGAGGCGGGCCGGCTTGGCCGCCACCCGGTCCTCGGGGGCGCGGACGAGCTCGGCGAAGGCGCCGGTCTCGAGGTCGGCGTAGACCTCGTCCCCGGTGCGGAACCGGGTCACGCCCGGGCCCACCGCCTCGACCACGCCGGACACGTCGCTGCCGAGGATCGGGGTGCGGGGAGCGCGCAGGCCGAACTGCAGGCGCATGGCGTAGGGGTCGCCCCGCAGGAAGTGCCAGTCCCGCGCGTTGGCCGACGCCGCCCGCACCCGGACCAGCAGCTCGCCCTCGCCGGGCACGGGGTCGGGCACGTCCTGCAGCCGGAGGACCTCGGGCGGCCCGTAGCGGTCGTAGGTGATGGCCTTCACGTGTCGTCCTCCCCGCCGGGTAGGCTCGCCGGTGTACGGCGTACACCGGCGAGCTATGAGCGTAGGTGTACACGGCTGGCCCAGGATCTGGGCGTCGTCCCCGTGGCCCTGTACAAGCACGTGGCCAGCAAGGACGAGCTGCGCGACGGGATGCTCGACGCCGTCATCGAGGAGATCCGGCTGCCGGCGGCCGGGCGCGACTGGAAAGCGGCGCTGCGAGGGCTGATCCTGTCGGCCGACCGGGAGGCGGCGGGCCGCTAGTCGCCGCTCTCGCCCAGGCGGCGCTCGATGGCCTCCAGGCGGGCGAGGATCTCGGCCAGGGCGTCGGGCGCCGGCTCGGTCGGGGTCCGGCTCGCCGGGACGGGGATGCCCGGCGGCGGCGTGGACAGCTGCAACAGGGTCTGGACCACCGTCATGCGGGTGGTGCGCAGCTCCAGGCCCATCCGCCGCATCACCCGGCTGGCCAGCCCCTCCTCCATCGCCAGCAGGCCGAGCAGCAGGTGCTCGGTGCCGATGTAGTTGTGGCCCAGGCCGAGCGCCTCGCGGGTCGAGCGCTCCAGCGCCCCCTTGGCCCGGGGGGTGAACGGGATGTGCCCGGCCGGCGCCGGGGACGGCGGCAGCAGCGAGGCCAGGATCTCGGCCCGCAGGTCGGCCGGGTCGACCTCCATGGCGGCCAGCGTCCGGTTGGCCACGTTGTCGCCCTCCGCGAGCACGCCCAGCAGCACGTGCTCGGTGCCGATGTAGCCGTGGGGAATGGCGCGGGCCTCCTCCTGGGCCAGCACCACCGCCTGGCGGGCGCGGGGAGTGAACCGGCCGAACAGCCCGACGGCGGCCGCGCTGTCGTCGGGTGGCGTCTCGTCGGCGCCGCGGGCGGCGGCGACCTCCCGCACGGCCCGCTCCAGCGCCGCCTGGCACACCGCCGACACCGGGACCTGGGCGTCCCGCACGGCCGCGGCCAACTCGTCGGGGACGTAGACGCTCAGCTTCGGCATGGGTGCATAGTGGGTGCATATGGTCCCAATGTCAACCCATGCGATGATGGCCGGCGTGGCGGTGCCGGACTGGGTGGTGGAGCGGCTGGAGCGGGCCGGCTGCGTCGCCGCCGACGAGGAGGCCGAGGAGATGGCGGCCGCCGCCCCCGACGCCGCCACCCTGGCGGGCTGGGTGGCCCGGCGGGAGCGGGGCGAGCCGCTGGCCTGGATCACCGGGACGGTGTGGTTCTGCGGGCGGCCGCTGCGGGTCGACCCGGGGGTGTACGTGCCCCGGGCCCAGACCGAGGACCTCGCCCGCCGGGCCGCGGGCCTGCTCCCCCCGGGCGGCCGGGCCGCCGACCTGTGCACCGGGTGCGGCGCCGTCGCCGTGCACCTGGCGGCGGCGGTGCCGGGCGCCCGGGTGGCGGCGGTCGACGTCGACCCCGGCGCCGCCCGCTGCGCCCGCCGCAACGGCGTGGCCGCGGCGGTGGCCGACCTGGCCGCCGCCCCGCTGCGCCCGGGGGCGTTCGACCTGGTGACGGCCGTGGCCCCGTACGTGCCGACGGCGGAGGTGGCCTACCTCCCGGCCGACGTCCAGCGCTGGGAGCCCCGCCGGGCCCTCGACGGCGGCGACGACGGCCTCGACCTGGTCCGCCGGGTGGTCGCCGCCGCCGCCGGCCTCCTCCGCCCGGGCGGCTGGCTCGCCCTGGAGGTCGGCGGCCGCCAGGACGGTGCCCTGGCCCCGACCCTCGCCGCCCACGCCTTCGCCCCCGCCGCCCCCTGGCACGACGAGGACGGCGACCTCCGCGGCCTCGCCGCCCGCCGGACCCGATAACCCGCCCGGGCGGGCCCCAGCGCCTGGCAGAGTGGGGGCGTGAGCCTGGTCGTGCGGCCGGCGGGGGCCGGGGATGTCGATGCCTGTGTCGGGGTGCTCGTGGCGCTGCCCGAGTACTTCACGCCCGACACCCACGCCACGGTGGCGGTCGCCATGGGGCGGGGCGAGCACACGCTCGTCGCCGAGTCGGGCGGGACCATCGTCGGGTTCGTCCTGGTCGAGCGGCGGCACCCGCGGGCGGCCGAGATCACCTTCGCCGCCGTCCTCGGCCCCTTCCAGGGGCGCGGCATCGGGCGGGCGCTGGTCGACGAGGCGATGGCGGAGCTGGCCGCGGACGGGGTCGTGGTCGTCCTGGTCAAGACCCTCGACGCCTCCGCCGACTACGAGCCCTACGTCGCCACCCGGGCGTTCTGGGAGCACCGGGGCTTCGTCCAGGTCGACACGATCGACCCACTCCCCGGCTGGCAGCCCGGCAATCCCGCCGCGATCTACGTCGCCGCGTTGGATGCCACCCGCTGACCCGTAGCCTCGGCCCCATGCACCTCGGCGTCCACTTGTGGAGCTTCACCGGCCCCGACACCGCGGAGCTCGGCCCCGTCCTCGCCCGCACCGGCGAGGCGGCCGAGGCCGCCGGCGTCTACTCGCTCGAAGCCATGGACCACTACTTCCAGATGGAGGCCATGGCCCCGGCCGAGGAGCCCATGCTCGAGGGCTACACCGTCCTCAGCTACCTCGCCGGCCGCACCGCCACCACCAAGCTCGGCCTGCTCGTCACCGGCGTCAGCTACCGCCACCCCGGCCTGCTGGCCAAGATCGTCGCCAGCCTCGACGTCCTCTCCGGCGGGCGGGCCCGCCTGGGCATCGGCGCGGCCTGGTACGAGCGCGAGCACCGGGCCCTCGGCGTCCCCTTCCCGCCCGTCGCCGAGCGGTTCGAGCGGCTGGAGGAGACGCTGCAGATCTGCCTGCAGATGTGGGACCCCGAGAACAACGGCCCCTACGAGGGCGAGCTCTACCAGCTGGCCGAGACCCTCTGCTCGCCCGCCCCGCTCAGCCGGCCCCACCCCCCGGTGCTGATCGGCGGCGGCGGCGAGCGCAAGACGCTGCGGCTGGTGGCGCAGTACGCCGACGCCACCAACCTGTTCGCCACCTCGCCCGAGGACATCGCCCACAAGCTCGACGTGCTGCGCCGCCACTGCGACGACGTGGGGCGCGACCAGGCCGAGATCCGCCGGACCATCCTCTACATGGGCCCCGCCCTGGCCACCGGCGACACCGACGGGTTCCTCAAGGAGATGGACCACTACGCCGGGCTG
>DATFRN010000084.1:0-2087 GCA_035263165.1 Acidimicrobiales bacterium
TTCTACTGCTTCCACGACCGCGACATCGCGCCGGAGGGCGGATCGTTCAAGGAGTCGGTGGCGCGGCTCGACGAGATGGTCGACTGCGCCGCCGAGCACCAGGAGCGCACCGGCGTGCGCCTGCTGTGGGGCACGGCGAACCTGTTCTCCCATCCGCGCTACCAGGCCGGCGCGGCCACCAACCCCGACCCCGAGGTGTTCGCCTACGCGGCCGCCCAGGTCGCCCACTGCCTCGACGCGACCAACCGCCTCGGCGGTGCCAACTACGTCCTGTGGGGCGGGCGTGAGGGATACGACACGCTGCTCAACACCGACGTCCGCCGCGAGCTCGACCAGCTCGCCCGCTTCCTGTCGCTGGTCGTCGAGCACAAGCAGCGGATCGGCTTCGGTGGCTCGATCCTCATCGAGCCCAAGCCGTTCGAGCCGGTGAAGCACCAGTACGACTTCGACGTCGCCGCGGTGCACGCGTTCCTGCAGCGCCACGACCTCGCCGACGAGATCAAGGTCAACATCGAGGTCAACCACGCCAACCTGTCGGGCCACGACTTCGCCCACGAGGTCGCGACCGCCGTCGCCGCCGGGATCTTCGGGTCGGTCGACGCCAACGCCGGCGACGACCGTCTGGGCTGGGACGTCGATCGCTTCCCGGTGTCGGTGGAGCAGATGGCGCTCGGGATGCTCGAGGTCCTGCGGAGCGGCGGGTTCACGACCGGCGGGTTGAACTTCGACGCCAAGCTGCGCCGGCAGTCGATCGACCGCACCGACCTGTTCCACGGCCACATCGGCGGGATGGACACCATGGCGAGGGCACTGCTCGTCGCCGCGTCGGTGAGCGACGAGCTCGATGCGAACCGGGAGCGGCGGTACGCCGGGTGGGAGGGCGCGCTCGGCCGCTCGATCCTCGACGGGTCGACCACGCTGTCCGCGCTCCACGAGCGGGCGTTCGACCGCGGCGAGCCGGGCCGGGTGTCGGGCGGGCAGGAGCGGCTCGAGAACCTCGTCGCCCGGCACGTGGCCCGCGTCCGCTGATGACGCTCGTCGCCGGCGTCGACTCGTCGACCACCGCGACCAAGGTCGAGGTGCGCGAGCTCGACAGCGGCCGCGTCGTGGCCCGCGGCTCGTCGCCGCATCCCGCGACGCAGCCGCCGCGGTCCGAACAGCCACCGGCGGCCTGGTGGCGGGCCTTCGAGTCGGCGTGGTCCCAGGCCGGCGAGCCCGGGGTCGCGGCGATCAGCGTGGCCGGACAGCAGCACGGGCTCGTCGCCCTGGACGAGCGCAACGACGTGATCCGTCCGGCCAAGCTGTGGAACGACACCGAGTCGGCGCCGGACGCGGGGTGGCTCATCGACCAGCTCCCCGGCGGGCGCCAGGCGTGGGCCGAGGCGTGCGGCCTCGTGCCGGTGGCCAGCTTCACGATCACCAAGCTGTCGTGGCTCCATCGCTGCGAGCCCGAGGCGTGGCGGCGGTTGGTCACGGTGGTCCTGCCCCACGACTGGCTCACCTACCGGCTGACCGGCCGGCTCGTCACCGACCGGGGAGACGCGTCCGGCACCGGGTACTGGTCGGCGAGCAGTGGCACGTACCGGCCCGAGCTGCTGGCCGTCGTCGACGCCGAGCGCGACTGGACGGGCGCACTCCCCGAGGTGCTCGGCCCCTGCGACGTCGCCGGCGAGTGGGGCGGCGCCGTGGTCGCCCCGGGCACGGGCGACAACATGGCGGCGGCGCTCGGGGTCGGGCTGGCGGTCGGCGACGTGGCCGTCTCGATCGGGACGTCGGGGACCGTGTACTCGGTCAGCGACCGTGCGACCGCCGACGCCTCCGGCACGGTGGCCGGGTTCGCCGACGCCACGGGTCGCCACCTCCCCCTGGTCTGCACGCTGAACGCAACCAAGGTCACCGAGGCGGTCCGCCGCCTGCTGGACGTCGACCACGACACCTTCGACGAGCTCGCCCTCGCCGCCCCGCCGGGGGCCGGCGGGCTGACGCTGCTGCCCTACCTGGACGGCGAGCGGACCCCCGACCGGCCGGACGCGACCGGGTTGCTGGCGGGGCTCCGCAGCGACGTGACGCGTGAGCAGCTGGCCCGG
>DATFRN010000085.1:0-20245 GCA_035263165.1 Acidimicrobiales bacterium
GATCGGTCCCAATGGCGCCGGAAAGACGACCGTGTTCAACCTGCTCACCGGCGTGTATCGGCCCGACAAGGGGACGATCCGTTTGGGCGAGGAGCTCGTCAACGGCCTGCGCCCCTACCAGATCGCCCGGGCGGGGATGGCGCGGACGTTCCAGAACGTCCGCCTGTTCGGCGAGCTGTCCGTCCTCGACAACGTGCGCGTCGGCTGCCACCTTCGCACCCGCGAGACGCTCCTGTCGACGTTCCTCCGCACCCCCCGCCAGCTCGGCGAGGAGCGGGCGCTGCTCGAACGATCGCTCCGCCTGCTGGAGATCTTCGGCCTCGACAAGCGCCGCGACGACCAGGCCAAACACCTCCCCTACGGCGACCAGCGGCGGCTGGAGATCGCCCGGGCGCTGGCCACCGACCCCCGGCTGCTGCTGCTCGACGAGCCGGCCGCCGGCTTCAACCCCAACGAGAAGCGGGCGCTCTTGGCGCTCATCGGCCGCATCCGCGACAACGGCTACACCGTGCTGCTCATCGAGCACGACATGGGCCTGGTCATGGGCGTGTGCGACCGGGTGGCGGTGCTCGACTTCGGCGAGAAGATCGCCGACGGCCTGCCCACCGACATCCAGACGAACCAGAGAGTCATCGACGCCTACCTCGGAGTGCCCAGCGATGCTGCTGGAGATTGACGGCATCCACGTCCACTACGGCAAGATCGAGGCGCTCAAGGGCGTCACGGTCGAGGTCAACCAGGGTGAGATCGTCACGCTCATCGGCGGGAACGGCGCCGGCAAGACCACGACGATCAAGACCGTGTCGGGGCTGCGGCCGTTGACGTCGGGCGCCATCCGCTTCGACGGCGAGGACATCTCCAAGGTGCCCGCCCACCGCCGGGTCGAGCTGGGCATCTCGCAGGCGCCCGAGGGCCGGGGGATCTTCCCCGGCATGACCGTGTTCGAGAACCTCGACATGGGCGCCTACTCGCGCCGCGACCGCAGGGACCTGGCCAGCGACGTCGACCGGGTGTTCACGCTGTTCCCCCGGCTGGCCGAGCGCCGCAGCCAGTCCGGCGGCACGCTGTCGGGCGGCGAGCAGCAGATGCTGGCCATCGGCCGGGCGCTCATGGCCCGGCCCCGGGTGCTGCTGCTCGACGAGCCCTCCATGGGCTTGGCGCCGCGGCTGGTGGCGCAGATCTTCGAGATCATCAGCGAGATCAACGAGCAGGGTGTGACGATCCTGCTCGTGGAGCAGAACGCGGCCCAGGCCCTGAAGCGGGCCGACCGCGCCTACCTGCTCGAGACCGGGCGCATCGTGCGGGGGGCGGCGGCTTCGGAGCTCCTGGCCGACGACGCGGTGCGTGCGGCGTACCTCGGCGGCGACGTCGAAGGTTGACCCGGCCCCCGTCGGGGGGCTACCAATCCGTCTCTCCTGGGAAGGGACCACGCAATGCGACGACAGCACTACATCAAGCTCCTCGCGTTCCTGACCGCCGGCGCCCTCGTGTTGGGCGCCTGCGGCGGCGACGACAACAAGGACGAGACCAGCGGCAGCGGCTCGGGCTCGGCGGCGACCAAGGTCGACACCGTCAGCTCGGGCAAGCTCACCGTCTGCTCGGACACGCCGTACGAGCCGTTCGAGTTCCAGAAGGACGGCAAGGACGTCGGGTACGACATCGACATCCTCCGGGCCATCGCCACGGACAACAAGCTCGACCTCGAGGTCAAGGACCTGCCCTTCGACGGCATCCTCGGCTCGCTGGCCGCGGGCGACTGCGACGTGGTCGGCTCGGCCGTGACCATCACCGACGACCGGGCCAAGCAGGTCGACTTCTCCGAGCCCTACTTCGACGCAGACCAGTCGCTGCTGGTCAAGGCGGCGGACAAGGACAAGTACGCGAAGCTGACCGACCTCACCGGCCAGACCATCGGCGTGCAGTCGAGCACCACCGGCGAGACCTACGCCAAGGACCACAAGCCCCAGGGCGCCACGATCAAGTCGTTCGACGACGCCACCGGCCTGTTCGGCGCCATCGCCTCCGGGCAGATCGCCGCCATCCTGCAGGACTTCCCGGTCAACGCGTACCGGGCGACCCAGGACGACTCGGTGGTCGTGACCGAGACCTTCCCGACCGGCGAGCAGTACGGCTTCGCCGTCAAGAAGGGCAACTCGGACATGCTCGGCCTGATCAACGACGGGCTGACGTCGCTGAAGGACTCCGGCAAGTTCGACGACATCTACGCCACGTACTTCGGCGAGAAGAAGTAGCGCCGGCCCGGTGACCGACGTCGCGTCGCCGCCCGGGCGCGCTGGAGCCCGCCGCCTCACGCGGCGCCAGCGCGCTCGGCTGCGGCGGCTCGGCGTCTACGGCGTCACCCTGGTGGTGGCCGCCTGGCTGGTGGTCGTCACCGACTGGGGGCGACTCCAGGAGGCGTTCTTCGACCCGACCATCTTCGGCGACCAGTTCCCGGACATGGTCACCCGGGCGGCGCGCAACACGATCACGTTCACCGTGCTCTCGTTCGCCATCGCCCTGGCGCTGGGCCTGATGTTCGCGCTGCTGCGGCTGTCGCCGATCCGGCCCTACCGCTGGTTCGCGGTCGTCTACATCGAGGTGTTCCGGGGCGTCCCGGCGCTGATCACCATCTTCGCCATCGGCTTCGCCATCCCCATCGCCCTCGGCACCCGCGTGCCGGGCCGCTACGGGGCGGGCTGCCTGGCGCTCGGCATCGTGTACTCGGCCTACATGGCCGAGACGATCCGGGCCGGCATCGAGGCCGTGCCCCGGGGCCAGCTGGAGGCGGCCCGGTCGCTGGGGATGACCCAGGCCCGGGCGATGGCGACGATCGTCATCCCGCAGGCGTTCCGGATCGTGATCCCGCCGCTGACCAACGAGCTGGTGTCCCTGATCAAGGACACGTCGCTGCTCTACGTGCTGGGGACGACGGCCGACACGATCGAGATCACCAAGTTCGCCCGGGACGAGGTGGGCCGGACGTTCAGCATCACCCCCCTGGTGGCGGCGGCGCTGGTCTACCTGGCCATCACCGTGCCGCTGACCAGGGTCGTGGCTGTGCTGGAGGCCCGGGGGCGGCGGGCCCGATGAGCGACGCCGCCTCCACCCACGCCATCGAGATCGACGAGCTGCACAAGTACTTCGGCGACCTCGAGGTGCTGAAGGGCATCGACTTCGTCGTCGACCCGCGCGACGTGGTGTGCGTGATCGGCCCGTCGGGGTCGGGCAAGTCGACCCTGCTGCGCTGCGTCAACCGGCTGGAGGACCCGACGTCGGGGCGGATCCTGATCGAGGGCGTCGACATCACCGACCCCGACACCGACGTCGACGCCGTGCGCCGGCGCATCGGGATGGTGTTCCAGCAGTTCAACCTGTTCCCCCACCTGGACGTGATGGGCAACCTGACCATCGCCCAGCGCCGCGTGCTGCACCGGTCCAAGGGCGAGGCCCAGGAGGTGGCGGCGCAGATGCTCGACCGGGTCGGCCTGGCCGAGAAGGTGCGGGAGTACCCGGCCCGCCTGTCGGGCGGCCAGCAGCAGCGGGTGGCGATCGCCCGGGCGCTGTGCATGAACCCGGACATGATGCTCTTCGACGAGGCGACGTCGGCCCTCGACCCCGAGTTGGTGGGCGAGGTGCTGGCGGTCATGCGCTCGCTGGCCGAGGAGGGCATGACGATGATGGTGGTCACCCACGAGATGGGCTTCGCCCGCCGGGTGGCCGACCGGGTCGTGTTCATGGACGGCGGCGTGGTGGTGGAGGAGGGCCCCCCGGCCTCGATCCTCGACGACCCGACCCACGACCGCACCCGCCGCTTCCTCAGCCAGGTGGCGGAGCGCTAGGGGCGTTCCTTGGACGTATCTGGTTGGGAGTCAACCAAATACGTCCACAGAAGCCTAAAATGTCGTAGGGGGGTGGTCGGATGGCCGCCATGGCACACCTCTGCGACATGCGGGCGGTCACCGATCGCTCGGCCACTCAGTTCGGACTCGTGACGACCGACCAGCTTGATGCGCTCGGCGTCAGCCGGCAGAGCCGGCGCACGCTGGAAGCGCGCGGCGCACTCGTCAAGGCCGGTGCCCGCGTGTGGCGGCTCCCCGGTCATCCGCCGTCGTGGCACCAACGGTTGATGTGCGCCGTGCTCGATTCCGGGCCCGAGGCGGTCGTCTCCCACGTGGCCGCCTGCGCGTGGTGGGGGTTCGCCGGGATCCGACCCGGTGCCGTCGAGGTGAGCGTCCCGCCCGGCCGCCGGCCACGCCGGGTCGTCGGCCGCGTCCACCGGGTCAGCGACCTGGGCCCCGGCGACGTCGACCGGCGGGGGCCGGTGCCCGTGACCACGCCGGCCCGTTCCCTGCTCGACGCCGCACCGCGGCTGCGCCCCGAGCAGATCGCCGACGCACTCGACGGGGCCACCCGGGCCGGCCAGATCGACGTGGCCCAGCTGCGCCGGCGGCTGGAGGACCTGCGCCGGCATGGCCGGCCGGGCGTCACTCGACTGCTCCGCGCCCTCCCGGCCGAGCACGACACCGAGCCGGCCGAGGAGTCGTGGCTCGAGCGTCGGCTGTCCCGGCTCATCGAGCGCGCTGGCCTCCCACAGCCCCGCCGGCAGGTCCCGATCCTCCACGGCGCCGGTACGGCCCGAGTCGACTTCCTCTACGACCGGATCCGACTGGTGGTCGAGACCGACGGCCACGGCACGCACGCCACCCGGCGTGAGCGACAGGCCGACGCGGAGCGCGACGTGCGTCTCACCGCGCTCGGCTACCGGGTCGTCCGCTTCACCTACGAGGACGTTGTCCGTCGACCGGCGTACGTCATCCGCGTACTGCGGACGTTTCTGGTTGACTCCCAACCAGAAACGTCCACGGAACCGGTCAGGTGATCCCGGCCAGGGTGAGGATCTCGTCGAGCTGGCCGACGACGCCCGTGTAGAAGGGACCGAACTCCGCGTAGAGGGCCGAGGCCTCGTCGAAGCGCATGGTGTGGACGCAGGCCTTGAGGTCGTCGGGCGTGACCGCGAACAGCGTGACGCCCCACTCGTAGTCGTCCACGCCCGTGGACCCCGTGACCAGCTGGAGCACCCGGCCCGCGAACTTGCGGCCGCTGCCACCGTGCTCGTACATGAGCCGCTCGCGGTCCTCGTAGGGCAGCGTGTACCAGTTGTGGGCGTCGCCCCGCTGCTTGGACATCGGGTAGAAGCAGAACGCCCGCTTCCCCTCCGGGGGCAGCCGGGGGTACAGCCGGGCCTGCTTGCGCTCCTCGGGCATGCCCTCGGCGTACTCGGACACCTCGGTCAGCGACAGGTAGCTGTCGACCACGTCGAGGCCGGCCGCCGCCACCGCCGACTGGAACGCCCGCAGCCGCACCAGGTCGGGCCCGAGCGCCAGCAGGCAGAGGTCCGCCTTGTGCCCCAGCACGGCGGCCGGCACGACCTGGTGGTCGTCGGCCTCGAGCGCCTTCACGGCGGCCCCGATCTCGGCCCCGTCGGCCAGCGGCGTCATCGAGCAGAACAGGTGCAGCACCACCCACCCGGTGGTGGGCGTCAGCGCGTCGGTCATGCCGCCGAGGCTACAAGCCGCCGCCCGGGACGATGGTCGGACCCTGGAAGAGCGTCGCAGGCGGCGCCTCCTGCGCGAACTCCTCGACGAATGGGAAAAGGACTATGGCCCGCCCGACGAGGACCTCGTGCAGCACTTCATGGACCTGATGAGGTGACCCAGGTACTCGTGCTCGACGCAGAGCCTCTCAACATCCTGGCTCGCGGCGACGCCCGGGCTGTGCCCCCGGTGCAGGCATCCGTCGAGGCCGCCTACCGCCTCGGCCACCCGGTGCTCGTCCCGGCCGTGATCCTCGCCGAGCTCTACCGGCGACCACGCCACAACGCACTGGTCGATGCCTGCCTTGCCCGGGAGACGGGCATCTCCGTGCGGACTACCGACCGTGCCCTGGCCCGCACCGTCGGGTCGGTCCTGGCTGCCGCCGGAGCCGGGGCCGAGCAGATGGCCGACGCCCATGTCGTGGCGACCGCGGTGGAGGCCGGTGGTGGCGTGGTGCTGACCGGCGACCCCGACGACCTCGAACGTCTCGCCGGGGGCCATCCGCGGCTGATCGTCCAGCCCGTGTGAGCTACAAGCGCTCCAGCGTGACCACCGCGTTGTAGTCCGGGACCTTGGACTGGGGTTCGCGGTGGGTCGGGCCGGCCGGGATGAGGACGTTGCCCTCCGGCCAGTGGACCTGGAGCGTGCGGGACGGCAGCGGGACCAGCGTGACCGTGCCCTCGAACGACCCCGTCGGCGACTCGAGCCGCACGCGGTCGCCCGCCGCCAGGCCGGCGGCCGTGGCGTCGCCCGGGTCCATCATCACCGCGTCCCGGCCGGCGCCGGTCAGGGGGTCGACCTCGGCCTGGACCATCGAGTTGAACTGCTTGCCCCGCCGGGTCGAGACCACGAACGCCCCCTCGGGCAGGTCGGGCACCGACGGCGTCACGACCGTGAACGCCCCCCGCCCGTCCGGCGTCGGGAACTCGCCCCCCGGCGCCAGGTGGCGCCCGCCCCACTGGACCGCCTCGCCCGTCGCCGACAGCAGCTCGATCCCCTCGTACAGCGGCACCACCCGGGCGATCTCCTCCCGCAGCGCCTGGTTGCTCGGCCACGAGAACCGCTCCCGCCGCTCCGGCCGCACCCGGTTGGCCACCTCGGCGAACAGCCGCCACTCGCTGCGGGCCTCCCCCACCTGCCGGGGCAGCTCGGGGCTGAAGATGATCCGCCGCTCGGTGGTCGTCTCGGTGCCGCCGCCCTCCTGCTCGTAGCGGGTCGCCACCGGCAGCAGCACCACGTCGTCGCCCTCGACCAGCATCTGCCGGGTCACCACCACGTCCTGGTGGACCCGCAGCGGCACCCGGGCCAGCGCCGCCTCCACCGCCGGCGGGTCGGGCATCACGTCGACGAAGTTGCCGCCCGACATCCACAGCACGTCCAGCTCGCCCCGGCCCGCGGCCTCGACCATCTCCGGCGCCGTGAGCCCCGGGGTCGCCGGCACCGGGAAGCCCCACCGCGAGGCCAGCGTCGCCGCCCCCGCGTCGTCGACCGGCAGCCCGCCCGGCAGCGCCGTGGCGTAGGCCCCCATCTCGGCGCCCCCCTGCACCCCCGAGTGCCCCCGGATCGGCATGAGCCCGACGCCGTCCCGCCCCACGCTCCCCTGGGCCAGCGCCAGGTTGACGATGGCCCGCACGCTGTCGGCCGCCCCCCGGTGCTGGGTGATGCCCATCGACCACACGTGGACGGCGCCACCCGCCGCCGTGAGCTCGTCCACGAAGGCGTCCACCGTCGCCACCGGGACCCCGGCCAGCGACGCCAGCCCCGCCACGCCCTCGCCGGCCAGCGCCGCCGCCACCTCCGCGAACCCGGTCGTGTGGTCGGCGACGAACTCCTCGTCCACCCCGCCCCGCTCGATCAGCCGGGCCAGGGCGGCGCCGGCCAGCGCCACGTCGGCCCCCGGCCGCACCGGCACGTGCAGGTCGCACATCCGGGTCCCGAACAGCGCCGACTCGACGTTGGACGGCACCCAGTAGCGGTCGAGCCCCGGCTCCAGGTAGGGGTTCACGACCACCACCCGGCAACCCCGCCGCCGGGCCAGGTACAGGTACTTCATGAACACCGGCTGGTTGTTGGCCGGGTTGGCGCCCCACAGCACGACCAGCGGCGCCTCGATCACGTCCTGGAACGAGCAGGTGGTGGCGGCCACACCCACGGTGGCCTTGAGCCCGACCGTCGACGGTGCGTGGCACACCCGGGCGGCGGAGTCGATGTTGGCCACGCCCAGCGACCGGGCCGCCTTGGCCGCCACGTAGTAGGTCTCGTTGGTGATGCCCCGGCTGGTCAGGTAGAGCGCCACCCGCTCGGGCGGTGCCGCCGCCAGCGCGCCGGCCAGCGCCGACAGCGCCTCGTCCCACGACACCCGGGAGAACCCCGGCTCACCCCGCCGCCGGCGCATCGGGTGGCCGAGGCGCCCCAGCGCCCGCAGCTGCCCGCCGGTGCGCCCGGCCAGCGCGGCCACGTCCGACAGCAGGATCGGGTCGATGGCGTCGGCGGTGTTCAGCTCGAGCAGGTTGAGCCGGGTGGTGCACAGGTGGACGCCGTCGATCGTCCAGTCGTGCAGGCCGGCGACCCCCAGCGCGCAGCCGTCGCACGCCCCCTTGGTCAGCACGTCCCAGGCGTAGCGGGGGTGGGCCCGGCTGCCCCAGGCGACCTTGGCCATGTCCTTGTAGTGGTTCGGCTTCTGCTCGCCGATCCCGTTGGGCCGCCAGCCGGCCCAGAGGCCGGGGCGCCAGCCCCCGAACTGCTCGCGCAGGCCCACGGTCAGCCTCCTTCCCCGTCGAGGCCGGTGTAGACGTTGAGCCGCCCCTCCCGGGCGAAGCCGCACAGCGTGATCCCCGCCAGCCGGGCGGCGGCCACGGCCAGCGACGACGGGGCGCTCACCGCCACCACGGTGGCGATGCCCGCCGCCCAGGCCTTCTGCACGATCTCGAAGCTCGCCCGGCCGCTGACCCACAGGCCGAGGCCGGTGGCGGGCAGGTCGCCGTCGAGCAGGAACCGCCCCACCACCTTGTCGACGGCGTTGTGGCGGCCGATGTCCTCCCGGGCGACGAGCGGCCGGCCGCTGCGGTCGAAGGCGACGGCGGCGTGCGAGGCCCCGGTCAGGCCGAACAGGTCGGCCTCGGCCGCGGCGGCCGCGGGCACGGCCGCCACCACGTCGAGCGGGATCGGCGGGGCCGGCGGCAGCGGGTGGAGGCGCTCCCGCAGGTCGTCGACCGCGGTGGTGCCGCACATGCCGCAGGCCGAGGTCGTGGCCGTGAGCCGGGGCCGCGGCGTCGGCGCCCGGCCGCCGGTGTCGACGCTGACCACGTTGAACTCGCTCTCGACCGCCGTCCCGGTGCCGCAGTACTTGCACTGGCGCACCGGCGCCCCGTCGAGCAGCCCCTCGCTGAAGCACCAGCCGGCGGCCAGCTCGAAGTCGTGGCCGGGCGTGCGCATGGTGGTGGACACCAGGGTGCCGTCGAGGTGGATCTCCAGCGGCTCCTCGACGATGAGCTGGTCGGGCCGGCGGTGCAGGCCGTCGCCGTCGTAGCGGTGCGTCAACACCCGGGCCGTGCGTCCCCGTGCCACCCGGCCGAGGGTATCGGGCGGGACCACTATGAGCCCTGGGCCGCCATCCCCAACGGGTGGAGGACCGGCTTCGACGTCGGGCCGTCGACCAGGTAGAGCTTGACGTCGTTGGCCCCCGCCCGCAGCGCCCCGGGCCACAGCAGGGCGTGGACGAGGCTCACCCCGTAGCCGCCGGGATGGGTGCTGGTGACGGCGGCGATCCGGCCGTCGACGGCCACCGCCACCCGGCCCTCGTCCGGCAGCATGGCCGTTCCCACCAGCTCGAGAGGGGGCCGGGCCGGGTCGACCGCCCCCCACCGCTCGGGCCCCTCGACCTGCACGGTGACCGGCTTGCCCTTGGCCGGCCGCACCGGGTGGTCGGCCACCCGGGTGTTCACCAGCCCGCCGTAGTCGGTGGTGCGCCACACGGCCAGCGGCCCGGTCCCCTCGACCCAGTCGGCGTCCAGCACCTTGGGGAAGTAGCGGTCGCCGTCGACGTGCACGATGTGGCCGTCGCCGGACGGCCGCAGCCGGGCGTAGCGCCAGTCGACGACCCACTTGTCGCCCGGCTCCCGGGCGGTGTCCCGCCCCACGTCCTGGCCGGCGGTCTTCCACGGCAGGCGGTCGATGCCGACCTCCCGGGCGATGGTCGGGACGACGTCGGTGGTGTTGGTGTTGCGGTCGTCGATCTTGCCGTCGTGCTCGCCGGCCCCCTTCACGACGAGCGGCGTCCACAGGATCTCGTCGACGTTGTCCTTGTCGAGGGCCCGCCACGGCGCGTCCTTGGCGAAGGCGTAGCCGTGATCGGCCGTCATGGCGATCACCGACCGGTCGTAGGCACCGGACGCCTCGAGCTTGTCGAGCAGCTCGCCCAGCAGCCGGTCGGCCGCCTGGGCCTGGAGCACGTGCCGCTGGCGGCCGACGGCCGCGCCCCAGTCGCCCCAGGTGTCGTAGAACATGCCGGGCGGCGGGTTGCCACCGGTGGTGGCGTAGCCGCTGCCGTCGGGCAGGTAGTCCCACCCGGGGTGGGGCATCAGCAGGTGGTAGACGAACAGGCCCGGCTTGTCGGCCGGGGAGAAGTCCTGCTGCTCGATCCAGCGGTGCATCTTCCCGTAGCGGTCGTCGAACGCCTGGGGCACCAGCTCGGGGTCGATCTGGACGTCCTTCATCTGGGCGTGCCAGATGTTGTCGGCGTCGTGGAGCAACTCGTTGAGCGGGTTGCCCGGCTCCTCGGGGCACATCTCGACCGGGCAGATGCCGGTGATCTGCTCGCCGGCGTGGACCTGATAGGCGTCGCCCAGCAGGGTGAACAGGTTGTGCTCGTAGTTGCCGACGACGGGCGGGGTGTCGCCGTAGTCGGGCCGCTGGCCCGAGAGGATGGCCGGCACCGCGGCCAGCGTGTACTGGGCCACCGTCGTGTTGTTGCGGTACCAGGTGCCGTCGCCGGCCAGCCGGGCGATGTTGGGGTAGAGCTTGGCGTCGATGTGGCCGGTGCCGTCGAGCAGCGCCTCGGTGGGCAGGCCGTCGAACACCACCAGCACCACCGGCGGGGCGTGGGGGCCGACCGCCTGGGACACCGCGGCCGCGGTGTCGTGGGACACCCCGCCGTGGCGCTCGCCCAGCACGATCGCCGACACGGGCGCCAGCAGCAGGAACTGGAGCAGGAAGATGGGCGCGCCGATGGCCGCGTAGCGCAGGAACGTGCGCACGGTGACCACCCGGGCGGCGGCGACGGCCAGCAGCGCGCCGAGGACGATCGAGCCGACCAGGCGGGCCGGGGCGTCGCCCTCGACGAAGGTGCCGATGAGCTGCCAGGCCACGCCGGTGCCGACGATCCCCACGATCAGGGCGTGGACCCAGCGCCACAGGAACGGCACCACGACGCCCACCGCCAGCTCGACGGCCACCAGCAGCGCCGGGGGGAGGAGCAGCACGACCAGGGCGAACACGATGACGTCGGTCCAGTCGGAGCCTCGGGCCACGAACGTCTCGGGCGAGCGCCCGAAGCTGCCGAACACCGGCCGGGCGACGACGAACGACGTGAGGGCGAGGATCTCCAGGGCGCCGGTGCGCTCCCGGCGCCACGCCGCGGACCAACGCCCGACCGGGCGGGCCGCTGCCTCCGGGGCCGGCTCGGACGCCTCGCCCGCGTCCGGCCCCAGAAGCGTGGTCACGGCTTTGGCTCGGCCAGGTACAGGGTCCTGGTCGCGCCGGGCAACGTCTCCTGGCGATGGACGAGGAACCGGGCGTCGAGGAGCGCCTCGAACGCCTCCTGCCGGTAGTCGGCGAACAGGCCCGGGGGCTTGTTGGCCAGCAGGCGCCCCACCTGGACGTCGTCGCCGTGGACGAACTCGACCACCAGCCGGCCGCCCCACGACGCCAGCCAGTCGACGACCTCGGGCAGCGGCACGTTGGCCCCGATGGCCAGGTGGTGGACGAGCGCCAGGGCCAGCGTGACGTCGGGCCGCACCCGCTCGGCGAACGGCGACCGCTCGCGGTTGCGCCAGCCGATGCCGCCGGAGGGGTCGACCAGGTTCATCACCAGGGGCAGGACGTTCTCGCGCCCGTCGGCCCGCAGCCGCCGGTACAGCAGGTCGACGGTCTGCTCGTCGCCGTCGACGGCCACCACGTAGCCACCGTGCTCGGCGGCCAGCACCGAGTAGGCGCCGTCGTTGGCCCCGAGGTCGAGGACCAGGCCGGCCGGGCCCTCGCCCAGCGCGGCGTTGACGAAGGCGGCCTTGGCCTTGGCGTCGTCGTCGCTGTAGGAGCAGGTGGTCCGGTAGTCGGACCACACCGACGCCGTCCCTTCGCCGACCTTGCCCCGCTTGCCGACCTCCAGGCCGGCCACCAGCTTGCGCAGGTTGCGGGCGGTGGCCTTGGCCACCTCGACCGAGAACCCGGCCGAGCGCATGCTGCCCTTGACCCGCTCGGACGGGGCCGTGACCTTGCGCTCGAGCAGGCTGTGCAGGGTCACGTTGCGCAGCACGCCCTTGCGGAAGCGGCGCAGCCCGGAGAACATGCCGGCCACGTCGCTCGGCGTCGGCCCGTCGATGCTGCCGCGCAGCAGCGGCTGGTAGGGCATGCCGGTGTGGGCCTGGACGAGCAGCGGGAACAGCATCGTCTGGCAGAACTGCCGGTAGCCCGGCCACGGCCCGGCGGCCGGCTCGAACGAGCCGACGTCGACGAAGCACGGGCGGGCCCCGAAGAACTGCACGTTGTAGGCCGTGCCGTCCTTGAGCGACAGGCCCTCGTCGAGCGCGGCGAGCAGCACGTCCAGGTGGGCCAGCGCCGCCTCCCGCAGCATGGCGAAGGGCCACTCGTAGGGGTAGGTCACGATGGGGATCCGCTCGTGCTCGAGCACGAGCGCCCACGGCTCACCCCGGGGCGACGGAGGGGTGCCGGCGGCCTCGTCCCCCTCGAGCGCCCGGGTGGCCACGAGCAGGCCGTCGCCGGTCAGGCGGCCGAGCAGATCGGTCGCCGCCAGGCGCTGCCAGTCGGCGGCGGCGCGGTCGGACAGCCCGCGGCGGACGTGCCCGTCGCTGATGAAGACGGCGCTGTCGGGGTCGCGGAACGACCCCGCGGCATAGACGGCCACGCCTAGGAGTCGTCGCTCGTCGCTACCGCCTCGGCCGGAGTCTCGGTCGCCATGACGGGCTCAGCCGGAGCCGGGGTCTCGACCTCGGGCGCCGACTTGGACTTGCGGCGGAACACGCCGGTCACCTTGGACCGGGCCTGCTTGACCGCGACGCCGGCAGCTGCGGCGCCACCGACGACTGCGGAGATGATGAGGCTGCCCGAACCAGGGTCGAGATAGGCGAGCGTCACGTCGTGGTCCCCCTTGGGTCAATGGCCAACTCGCCCCGTCTGCCCCGGGACGCTCGGGGCGCGCACCCATCGGTGCGAACGTCCCTTCTCGTCCCCAAGCAGCTTGACGATTGCCAGAAGTACACCGTTCGTTAACTTGAGGGTCCATTCTGACACACGGGGTTCACCCTGGCGGCAATGTCTGGCACGGTTCCCCGCCGCAGACGTCGACCAGGGTGCCCTCGTCGAGGAACGACGTGGCCAGCGTGAGGATGTCGACCTGCCCCCGGCCGAGGCCGTGGGGATCGTCTCCGGCCCGGTTGGGCTGGTTCTCGGTCGGCGGCGCCGGGGTGCCGAAGTCCCACGCGACGAGGTAGGAACCGCCCTCGGCGGGCAGCGACCGCACGGCCGGGATGCCCCAGAACGGCGTCACGTCGGTGCTGCGGCCGGCCGCCAGCGCCGGCACCTTGAGCCGGGCGCCGATCGTGCGGGCCAGCACCTCGGTCGACACGTTGGCCACCTGGTGGTCGCCGAACGCCTCGTACAGCATCACCTGCTTGGCCGGCGTGCGCCGGTAGGGGTCGCGGGTCAGGTGCTGGGCGTAGGCGTCGTTCTCGCCCCGGTCCCACAGCATCTGGCTGAGCAGGATCACCTGCTGGCGGTCGATCCAGTCGGGGTAGCTCGGGTCGAGGAACACGCCGAACTGGTCGAAGTCGACGCTGCGGTCGAGGAGCAGCGAGTAGTTGATGCCGGGCACCCCGAGGAAGACCCGGTGCCAGTCCTGGGCCACGGCCGACACGGCGCCGCCGAGGATGCCGCCCTGGCTCACGCCGTTGAACGAGAGGTGGCGCTGGTCGAGCAGCGGGGTGCCGTCGGCGGCCTGGAACGCCGGGTCGGACGAGAGGCCGTCGGGCCGCAGCATGAGCCGGCCGAGGAACAGCGTGTTGAGCATCGACTGCTGGAGCCGGTCGGGGATGGTGCGGAACGCCGACATGTCGCCGAGGGCGGTGAGGACGGCGCCGATGTCCTCCTCCGACATGCCGATCCACCAGGTGGCGCAGGTCGTCACGTTCTCGACCAGCGCGTAGCGGCTGCTGGCGCCGAGCGCCTCCCGGGCCGAGCCGAGCAGGCCGTGGCCGTAGAGCATCATCGTGGTCGGGTTGGCGCTGCCGTCGGCGTTGGTGGCGCTCTTCGGGATCGTGCAGATGAAGCGGGCCGTGTAGGTGCCGTTGCGCGCCGGGATGGGCGAGTCGCCGGGGCCGCTGCCGTTGTTGAGGACGCTGCCGGCCGAGCCGTCACCGGTGAGGTAGTCGGGGACCTCGTAGGTGCCCTGGATCTCGGTGGCGAGGTTGGCCCGGGTCGACGGGGTCACGCTGGTGACGGTGAAGGCCGGGGCGTGGTCGCCGAGGGCGGCGAAGGCGTCGTCCCGCATGGCCAGGAGGCGCTCGGACAGGTTGCGGCCGCTGGCGATCGTGAAGTCCCAGGCGATGACCAGGGCGTGCCGGTCGACGCCGGTGCGGTGGAGGTCGCGGAAGACGTCCTCCATGTGGGCCCGGCGGGCCTCGACCGCGGGGATGTGGGTGTCGAGGCGGTCGCGGTAGGCCCGGAAGGCGTCGCTCGGGGACAGCGCCGTGCCGGCGGCGTCGACGACGTGGCGGATGCCGACGACGTAGCGGTGGCCCTCCGTCAGGCTGGTCGCCGGCCGGACGAACAGCAGGCGGTGGGCGTCGTCGGGGGCCCGGGAGTCGAGCTCGGCCCAGTAGGGGACGCGCTTGCCGGTCCGGGCGTCGGCCAGGACGATCGGGGCGTCGCGGTCGAGCGAGCGGGCGATGTCGGTGACCGGCGCCGCGCCGCTGCGGGCCAGGTCGACGCCGGGCAGCTGGAGGGCGAGGGCCGAGCCGGGCGAGAAGCCGTCGTTGCGGTTGAGCTCGGTCGGGTCGATGTGGACGCCGGCCTTGTTGGCCGGGGTGGCCGTGGCGGCGAAGTTCACCCGGCGGCCGGTGGCCGTGTGGCGGTCGGCCACGGTGAAGTGGTCGTTGGGGAACGGCAGCAGGCAGCGCGGCCCGCCGAGCGGGTCGCAGGTGGTGGGGTCGGTGGCGAGGTGGAGCTCGATGTCGCCGTCGAGGTGGGGACCGTGGCCCTGGCCCTGGCCTTGGCCTTGGCCGCCCCCGCCGCTGCCCGGCAGGCCCGGGCGCACGACGCACCCCGCCGCCGCCATCGCCACCACCGTCGCCAGCACCGCCCCGCGGCGGCCTATCCCCCGAACCTGCATCCCGCTTCCCCTCCCTGACGCGGCATCAGATACGCGGCACGCTACATCGGAGCCCACCGGCGCGGCATGCTCACCGGCGTGCCCGACCAGGCCGCCGCCTCCCCGTCACCGACCCCGGTGCCGCCGCCCCTCACGCTGGGCCGCCTCCTGCGCCGGGGATTCGCCCGCCGCTGCCCCCTGTGCGGCAAGGGCCACCTGTTCACCCACTGGGTCACGATCGTCGACCGCTGCCCGAGGTGCGGCTTCAAGATGGAACGCATCGAGGGCCACTGGCTGGGCGCGCTGGGCCTGAACACGATCGTGAGCCTGGGCGCGGTCCTGGTGGTCCTGATCGCCGGCTTCGCGCTGACCTACCCGGACGGCCCGGTGGTGGCGGCCATCCTGGCGATCGTCGCCACCGCGGTGGTGGTCCCCCTGGCGTTCTACCCGGTGTCGAAGACGCTGTGGAGCGCCATCGACCTGGCCATGCGCCCCCTCGAGCCCGAGGACGACGTGGACCCGCGGTGGATCCCGCCGACGGAGTGGCACGAGGGGTAGGCGAGATCAGCCGACCAGATCTCCCGCCCCCGCCAGGTGGGCGACGTCGTTGAACCGCACCAGCTCCCAGTCCATCGTCCCGGACTGGTAGGGGCTGATCCCCTGGCGCAGCTCGGTGAGCGACGCGTTCTCGGGGTTGAGCCAGGCCCGGGGCCGGGAGCGGTCGCCGGGGTCGATGGCGAGAAAGCGCATGAGCACCTGCACGATCGGGCCGCCGTGGCAGGCCACCACGATCGTGCGCCCCTGGTGCTCCTCCAGCAGGCGGTCGATGGCGCCGCCGACGCGGGCGGTCATCTCGTTCCACGTGTCGCCGCCCGGCACCCGGCGGTAGTCGGGGTCCCAGGTGCCGTCGGGCGGGCGGGGGAAGCGGGCGTCGAACTCCTCCCACGACATCCCGTCGCCGATCCCCGGGTGGAACTCGCACAGGTCGCAGTCCTTGCGGACCTCGGGGCCGCCCAGTGCCGGCGCGATGATCGACGCCGTCTGCACCGCCCGGGGCATCACGCTGGCGTACAGCACGACGTCGGTGCCGAGCTCGCTCGTGGCCGCCAGGCGGTCACGCAGCGCCGTGACCTGCGACTGGCCCCGCTCCGACAGGCCCTTGCACCCGTCGTGCCCGGCCACGAACCGACCCTGCTGGCCCCGGGACTCGCCGTGCCGCACGAGCACGAGACGAGTGGTGGGGGGCGCAGGGTTGCCGGAGTCCATGGGCCGTCACCGTAGCGGCGGCCCATGGACCCGACGCAGAGGCTCAGCGCCTAGAAGTCCTCCATGCCGCCGCCGGGGGCAGCGCCGGCCGGGGACTCCTCGGGCTTGTCGGCGATGACGGCCTCGGTGGTGAGGAACAGGGCGGCGATCGACGCCGCGTTCTGGAGCGCCGACCGGGTGACCTTGGCGGCGTCGATGATGCCGGCCTTGGTCAGGTCCTCGTACTCGCCCGTGGCGGCGTTGAGGCCCTCGGACGGGCTGTCGAGCCCGCGCACCCGCTCGACCACGACGCCGCCCTCGTGGCCGGCGTTGACCGCGATCTGCTTGAGCGGCTCCTCGAGCGCCTTGGCCACCAGGCGCACGCCCGTGGCCTCGTCGGGGCCGAGGCCCGTCGCCGCGTCGAGCACCTTGGCCTTGGCCCGCAGCAGGGTCGTGCCGCCGCCGGCGACGACGCCCTCCTCGATGGCCGCCTTGGTGGTCGACACCGCGTCCTCGATGCGGTGCTTCTTCTCCTTGAGCTCGACCTCGGTGGCCGCGCCGACCTTGAGGACGGCGACGCCGCCCGACAGCTTGGCCAGCCGCTCCTGCAGCTTCTCGCGGTCGTAGTCCGAGTCGGTGTTCTCGATCTCGTTCTTGATCTGCTTGATGCGGCCCTGGATGTCGTCCTCGGAACCGGCGCCCTCGACGATGGTGGTCTCGTCCTTGGTGACGATCACCTTCTTGGCCTGGCCCAGCAGGTCGAGCGTGGCGTTCTCCAGCTTGAGGCCGACCTCCTCGGAGATGACCTGCCCACCGGTGAGGATGGCCATGTCGGCCAGCATCGCCTTGCGGCGCTCGCCGAAGCCGGGCGCCTTGATGGCGGCCGAGCGGAACGTCCCCCGGATCTTGTTGACGACCAGGGTGGCCAGGGCCTCGCCCTCGACGTCCTCGGCGATGATCACGAGCGGCTTGGACGACTGCATGACCTTCTCCAGCACGGGGAGCAGGTCGCGCACGGTCGCCACCTTCGAGGACAGCAGCAGGATGTAGGCGTCGTCGAGGACGGCCTCCATCCGGTCGGGGTCGGTGACGAAGTACGGCGAGATGTAGCCCTTGTCGAAGCGCATGCCCTCGACCAGGTCCATCTCCATGCCGAAGGTCTGGGACTCCTCGACGGTGATGACGCCGTCCTTGCCCACCTTGTCGATGGCCTCGGCGATCATCTCGCCGATCTCGGGGTCGGCGGCCGAGATGCCGGCCACCTGGGCGATCTGGTCCTTGGAGTCGACCTCGACGGCGTTGGCCTTGATCGCCTCGACGGCGGCGGCCACGCCGGCCTCGATGCCCCGCTTGAGCGACATCGGGTTGGCGCCGGCGGCCACGTTGCGCAGGCCCTCGCGCACCATCGACCACGCCAGGACCGTCGCCGTGGTGGTGCCGTCGCCGGCCACGTCGTCGGTCTTCTTGGCGACCTCCTTGACCAGCTCGGCCCCGATCTTCTCGTAGGGGTCCTCGAGCTCGATCTCCTTGGCGATCGACACGCCGTCGTTGGTGATGGTGGGGGCGCCCCACTTCTTGTCCAGCACGACGTTGCGGCCCTTGGGCCCGAGCGTGACCCGTACCGCGTCGGCCAGCTTGTTCATGCCGGCCTCGAGGCTGCGGCGGGCCTCGGTGTCGAAAGCGATGATCTTGGGCATCCCTATCCCTCCGTTGGGCAACGGGCGTTAGCACTCGGCGAATGTGAGTGCTAGCCAGTCAAGCACGCGATATCAGCACTCGCAACCGGCGAGTGCTAACGGAGGGCGGGCGGTCAGCCGCCGGCCACGGCCGGGATGATCGACACGGTCTCGCCGTCGGGCACCGGCGTGTCGAGCCCGTCCATGAATCGGATGTCGTCGTCGGCCACGAACACGTTGACGAACCGGCGGAGGTTGCCGTCGTCGTCGAGCAGCCGGTCGGCGAAGCCGGGGTGGGACCCCTCCAGGCTGGCCAGGACGTCCCGCACGTTGGCCCCCTCGACCCCGACCTCCGACTGCCCGCCGGTGAGCGTGCGCAGCGTGGTGGGGATGCGGATGGAGACGGTCATCGCGATCAGGTCCTTGCTCGGGGATGCGGCTCGGATGGTAACCAACGAGTCAGGAGCGCCCGTATTCCGCCAGGGCCTCCCCCACCACGGCCTCGATGCAGGCCAGCGTGTCGCCGCGGGCCCGGTCGTCGCCGAACCGCTCGACCAGCGACACCACCGTCAGCCCCGGCGGCCGGCCCTCGACCGGCAGGTCCTCGACCACCTCGCCCACCACCGCCAGGCAGGGCACCCCGGCCGCCGCCGCCAGCTCGGCCACGCCCCCCACGACCTTGCCCTCGAACGACTGCTCGTCGAGGAAGCCCTCGGCCGTGACCGCCAGGTCGGCCCCGACCAGCAGGTCGGGCAGGCCCAGCTCGTCGGCCACCGAGTCGAAGCCGGCGGTCAGCCGGGCCCCGGCCACGGCCAGGCCCCCGGCCAGCCCGCCCGCGGCCCCGGCGCCGGGCAGGCCGCGCACGTCGACGCCGTGGTCGGCCAGGTAGACGTCGGCCAGCCGGTCCAGCCGGCGCCGCAGCAGCTCGACCTGGGCCGCCGAGGCGCCCTTCTGCGGGGCGAACACCGGGGCGGCGTCGACGAAGCCGGTGCGCACGTCGCACAGGGCGACGATCTCGACCCCGGCCAGCCGGTGCAGCGGGTACAGCGCCCGCAGCGCCCCGAGGCCTCCGTCCGTGGTGGCGGACCCGCCCAGCCCGACCAGCAGCCGCCGGGCGCCGGCGTCGATCGCCGCCCCCAACAGCTCGCCGGTGCCCACGCTCGACGCCCCCACCGGGTCGTTGCCGTCGGCCCCACCCACCAGCGCCAGGCCCGACGCCCGGGCCATCTCGACCACCGCCGTGCGCCCGTCCAGCCGCCAGGCGGCCGCGACCGGGTCGCCGAGCGGGCCGGTCACCGAGGTCGTGCGGTTGGGCCCGCCGAGCACGTCGAGCGTGCCCTCGCCCCCGTCGGCCACCGGCACCTCGTCGCAGTCCCAGCCGGCCCCCGTCGCGGCGCGCCCGGCCGCCGCCGCCACCTCGAGGGCGGTGGCGGTGCCGCGCATCTTGTCCGGGGCGACGACGACTCGCACAGCGGGTCAGTCTGGCCGATCCACTAGCGTCGTCCACTCGTGGAACGACCCGTCGTCGTCGTGTCGAACCGAGGGCCGCTCACGTTCCGGAGGGACGAGACGGGCGCCCTCGTGGCCAGGCGCGGGGCCGGCGGGCTCGTGTCCGGCCTCGGTCCGCTGGTGGCGGGCACCGACGCCCTGTGGGTGGCCGCGGCGATGACCGACGCCGACCGGGCGGCCGCGGCGGCCGGGGTCGTCGACGCCGAGGGCATGCACGTCCGGCTGCTGGCCGTCGACCCCGAGGCCTACCGGCTGGCCTACGACGTCGTGAGCAACCAGGTGCTGTGGTTCGTCTACCACGGCCTGTGGGACCTGCCCCGCGAGCCGTCGTTCGGCGCCGACCTGCGCGACGCCTGGCACGCCTACCGCCTCGTCAACGAGGCGTTCGCCGACACCGTGGCCGAGACCGCCCCCCACGGCGCCGTCGTGCTGGTGCAGGACTACCACCTCAGCCTGCTGGGCCGCAGCCTGGCCGAGCGCCGGCCCGACCTGGCCGCCGTGCACTTCAGCCACACGCCCTTCGCCACCCCGACCTGGCTGCGGGTGCTGCCCGAGCACATCGCCGGCGAGCTGCTGGCCGGCCTGGCCGCCCACCGGGCCTGCGGGTTCCACACCCGGGG
>DATFRN010000086.1:0-11336 GCA_035263165.1 Acidimicrobiales bacterium
ACCGGCTGGCAGGCGGCGCTGCTGCCGCTGGCGGGGACGGCGATCGGCGTCCCCCTGGGCCTGGCGGCGGCCGTCGCCATGGTGTGGGCCGGCCCCGACAACCACGGGACCGCCGGGCTGGTCGTGCCGTGGGGGGTGATGGTCGCGCTGCTGCTGGTCGTGCCGGCCGCCAGCGGGCTGGGCGCCCGGGCGGTCGCAGCGGTGGCCGTGGGCCGCCGGTCCCAACCGGGGGCGACCTTGGCCCTCGACTAGCGGGCTACGCCGGCGTCAGCGTCAGCGGCGCCCGGCGGACGCCGGCGATCACCAGCGACATCGACCGCTCGACCGGGCCGGCCGGCTCGACCCGGGCGAAGCGCCCGGCCAGGGCCTCGAGCATCGCCCGCAGCTCGATGCGTGCCAGCGCGGCACCCAGGCAGAAGTGCGGCCCCGACCCGAAGGCCAGGTGGTGGTTGGGGGCGCGGTCGATGGCGAAGCGGTCGGCGGTCGGACCGAACTCCGCCTCGTCGCGGTTGGCCGACAGGTAGTGGAGCACCACCGGCGACCCGGCCGGGATCGCCCGCCCGCCCATCTCGACCTCGCGGGTCGTCGTGCGCATGAAGTAGACGACCGGGGTCGTCCAGCGCAGCACCTCCTCGACCGCGCCGTCGATGGCGTCGGGACCGGCCCGCAGCGCCGCCCACTGGTCGGGGCGCTCGGCGAAGGCGACCAGCCCGCCGGACAGGGCGTTGCGGGTGGTCTCGTTGCCCGCCACCAGCAGCTGGACCAGGAACATGGCCAGCTCGGCGTCGTCGAGCCGCTCGCCGTCGACCTCGACGGTGGCCAGCCGCGAGATCACGTCGTCGGCCGGCCGGGCCCGGCGCTCGGCGGCGGTCGACAGCAGGAACCCCACCATCTCGCCCATCAGCTCGAGGATGCGCTCCTCTGGCCAGTCGGTGGCGCCGGGGATGGCGGCCTCGGACCACCGGTAGAAGCGGGCCCAGTCGTCCTCGGGCACCCCCAGCAGGTCGGCGATGACCCGCAGCGGGAACGGCACGGCCAGGTCGGCCACCACGTCGACCGGCTCGCCGGCGGGCAGCGCCGCCACCGCCCGGGCCGCCCGCCCCCGGATGGCGGCCTCCAGCTGCCGCATGACCGACGGGGCGAACGCCGGCTGGACCAGCTTGCGGTAGCGGGTGTGGGCCGGCGGGTCGGTGTGCATCATCGTCGGCGGGCTGTCGTAGCTCGACCCGATCTCGCTGAGCAGGATCCCGCCGCCCGACCGGAACGTCGCCGGGTCGCGGGAGGCGGCGCTCACGTCGGCGTGTCGGGCCAGCACCCACGCCCCCACCTCGGCCGCGTAGGCCACCGGCGCCTCGGCCCGCAGCCGGGCCAGGTGGGGGAACGGGTCGCCCGCCAGGAACCCCTCGTCGAGCACGGGGCCGATCAGCGCGGGGTCGGTCGGGTCGGGCCCGGTGGTGGCCTCGGCGCTCATCCGTGGCACGATATCTGACACTGTCTCAGATCTCAGCCGGGAGGGGTTGTGCAGACCAAGGACACGCTCTACATCGGGGGCGACTGGGTGGCGCCGGCCACCACGCAGACCATCGAGGTCATCAGCCCGACCACCGAGGAGGTCATCGCCCGGGTCCCCGAGGCCACCGAGGGCGACGTCGACCGGGCCGTGGCCGCGGCCAAGGAGGCCCTGGCCGGTCCCTACCCCCAGCTGAGCCCGGCCGAGCGGGCCGAGTACCTGCGCAAGCTGTCGCTCGCCATCCAGGCCCGGTCCCAGGAGATCGCCGACCTCATCACGGCCGAGATGGGCTCGCCCGCCAGCTGGGCGCTCATGGGCCAGGTGTTCAGCTCGACCATGGCCCTCGACGGCTGGGCCGACCTGACCGAGACCTTCCCGTTCGAGGAGATCCGGCCCGGCGCGATCGGCCCCGTGCTGGTGCGCAAGGAGCCGGTGGGCGTGACCGCCGGCATCATCCCCTGGAACGTGCCGCTGTTCATCGTCGCCCTCAAGCTGGGCGCGGCGCTGGCCGCCGGCGCGCCGATGATCCTCAAGCCCTCGCCCGAGACGCCGGTCGACGGCTACATCCTGGGCGAGATCCTCGACGAGATCGGGCTGCCCAAGGGCATGGTGTCGATCCTGCCCGCCGGCCGGGAGGTCGGCGAGTACCTCGTGCGCCACCCCGGCGTGGACAAGGTCGGCTTCACGGGCTCGACCGCCGCCGGCCGCAAGGTGGGCGCCATCTGCGGCGAGATGCTCAAGCGCTGCACGCTGGAGCTGGGGGGCAAGTCGGCCGCGATCATCCTCGAGGACGCCGACCTGGCGGCCACCCTGCCGCTGCTCATGCCCAACTCGCTGATGAACAACGGCGAGGCCTGCATCGCCCAGACCCGCATCCTGGCCCCCCGGTCCCGCTACGGCGAGGTGGTCGACGCGGTGGCCGAGGCGGTCAAGGGCCAGACGGTCGGCGACCCGGCCGACCCGTCCGTGGCCATCGGCCCGCTGGTGGCCGAGCGCCAGCGCGACCGGGTGCTGGGCTACATCGACAAGGGCCGGTCCGAGGGGGCCAAGCTGGCCGTCGGCGGCGGCCGCCCCGCCGGGCTGGAGAAGGGCTGGTTCGTCGAGCCGACGCTGTTCGTCGACGTCGACAACGGCATGACCATCGCCCAGGAGGAGATCTTCGGGCCGGTGCTGTCGATCCTGCCCTACGACGACCCGGCCGACGCGGTCCGCATCGCCAACGACAGCGACTACGGGCTGTCCGGCTCGGTGTGGACCACCGACGTCGAGGCCGGCCTCGACGTGGCCCGCCAGGTCCGCACCGGCACCTACGGCATCAACCAGTTCGGCACGCTCGACCTGCGCAACCCCTTCGGCGGGTTCAAGGCGTCGGGCGTCGGCCGCGAGCTGGGCCCCGAGGGCCTCTCCGCCTACCTGGAGACCAAGTCGATCGTCCTCCCGGGCGACTACACGCCGCCTAGCTGACGCCGTTTTGACCCCGGGCCGGGGGCGCGCCGACCATGGCGTCGTGCGCCCCCGGTCCCGCGCCCGCCACCTGCTCGCCATTGCCGGAGTACTCCTGGCGGCCGTGGCGCTGACCCTGGCCGTGGCGGTGCCGGCCGGCGCCCAGCAGGGCGGCGACTCGCCGCCGACCAGCGAGGACACCGCCGTCCCGGTGCCGCGGATCATCCCGCTGCCCAACACCGGCACCAAGCCCACCGACGCCGGCGACCGGGGCGGGGCGCTCCAGATCCTCGTGTTCGTGGCCCTGGTGGTCGGGGTGGGCGGCATCACCGCGCTGGCGGTGCACGACGCCCGCCGGTCCCGGCGCCGGGCGGCCGAGGGTCAGTCCAGCGCCCCGTAGTCCTTGCAGCCGACGTAGCCGCCGAACACGCCCTTGCGCAGCGCCTCGGTGCGCTCGAACGCCGAGCGCGACGTCCGCCCGAGCGACTGCCCGTAGAACAGGAAGCCGATGATCCCCTCGTCGAGGTCGCCGGCCGAGATCTGCAGGTCGCTGTCGGGCGTGACGTCCTCGACGTTGGGGAAGGTCGAGGCCGCCCACACCCCGGTCAGGCAGTCGGCCTGGAGGTCGGCCCGGTCGTGGTCCACGGTGCCCAGCTGGGCCTGGGCCGACAGGGCCCACAGCTGGGCCATCTCGCTGGTCACCGCGAAGTCGCCGATGTCGTCGAGGTCGTGGATGAGGCCGGTACCGTCGATGAGCACCGTGTTCTGGTCGCGGCAGAACCGCGCCACCCGGTCGAGGTCCTTGCCCGAGAGCGTGCTGCCGTCGCAGTCGACCGTGTCTTGGGCCGGGTCGGCCAGCTTGAGGTCGGCCACCGGCGACCACTGCTTGCCGAGCTGGTCGAACAGCCAGCCGTAGAACTCGTTGAGGTCCTTGGTGGCGAGCGACAGGACGCCGGGGTCGTCGCTGCCGCGGTCCTCGAGGTGGAGGTTGCCGTTGTTGGTGTCGCCCTCCCCGAACGTGATCTCGGCCGTGCGCCGGTCGACGTCGGGGTCGGCGTAGCCGACGCAGCGCTCGGCACCGTTCTCGTAGCCGTCCTGGAACGAGCCCACCCGGTCGAACCCGCTGCCGTGGGCCGCGGGGTCGTCGGGCGAGATGCCCGGCTCGTCGCGCACGGCGACGATGCCGGCCACCGCCTGGTCGAGGTTGACGTCCTTGGCGGTGAAGTGGGCGGCATGGCCGGCCGTCACCTGGGCGGTCCAGGCGCCGGCGAAGCAGTCGGCCTGGAGCTCGAGGTCGACCGAACGGTCCTGGGCCCCGGCCCGGCGCTGGACAGCGTGGCCGAACTCGTGGGCCATGACGATCGCCACCGTGAACTTGCCGTAGGTGTGGTTGATGCGGGGGATCAGCGACGCCGAGTCCCAGGCGATGATGTCGTTGCTCGGGCAGTAGAAGGCGTTGTCGGCGATCTTGTCGTAGACGGGCGGCGGCGAGCCGCAGGGCGGCGGGGCGGTGTCGGGGCCGTAGGGGTAGAAGCCCTTGAGGTCGCGGAACTGGCCGCCGTAGACCTTGGGGAACTCGCTGCGCCAGTAGGTGGTCACGTCCTTCAGGGCGTCCTGGACGACGGTCTCGGGGTCGCTGGCCGCCACGGGCGGGCCCGACGCGTCGCCGCGGCCACCGCCGGGCCCGACGAGCAGGTCGCCGTCCGCCTTCTGCGCGCAGGCGCCGAGCAGCACCGGCACGAGGCCGAGCGCCACGACCGCAGACCACCTCCGCATCACTGCACTCCTTCCACCGGGGCGCCGCCTCGACCCGCGAGGGGATGACGGTAGCGCGGCCCCGTGGGGGTGCGGTCGCCGCGGTCCCGGGCCGCCCGCCGTTAGCCTCGCGACCGGTGGACGAGCTGACGACCACCGACGAGATGCTCCTGCCGGCCGGCTACCCCGCCGAGTGGGACGCCGACGTCGTGCTGTCCGACGGCGGGACCGTGCGCATCCGGCCCATCCGGCCCGACGACGGGCCCCGCATCGTGGCCTTCCACGCCCTGCAGTCCCCGGACAGCATCTACTTCCGCTACTTCTCGCCCCACCCCCGGCTGACGGACGAGGAGGTCGAGCACCTGACGCACCTCGACTACGTCGACCGCATGGCGTTCGTGGCGCTGCGGGACGACGTGTTGGTGGGCGTAGCCCGCTACGACCGCTGGCCGACCCGGTCCGAGGCCGAGGTGGCCTTCTTCGTCGACGACCGCCACCGGGGGCGGGGCCTGGCCTCGATCTTCCTGGAGTACCTGGTCGAGGCCGCCCGCCGGGCCGGCATCAGCGCGTTCACCGCCACGGTCCTGCCCACCAACCAGCGGATGGTGGCGGTGTTCCGCAAGGCCGGGTTCGAGATGCGCAGCACGTTCGACGAGGGCGTGATCGAGGTGCGCTTCGACCTGCGGCCCACCGCCGAGGCCGAGGCGGCCGTGGAGGCCCGGGCCCGGCGGGCCGAGGCCACCTCGGTGCGTCTGCTGCTGGCGCCCCGCTCGGTGGCCGTGGTCGGCGCCGGCCGGGAGCGGGGGAGCGTCGGCCACGCGGTGCTGCGCAACCTGCTGGCCCGCGAGTTCGCCGGCCCCGTCTACCCGGTCAACCCCCACGCCGGCCACGTGGCCGGCGTGGCCGCCCACGCCAGCCTCGAGGACGTCCCCGGCCCGGTCGACCTGGCCGTCGTCGTGGTCCCGGCGGCGGCCGTGCCCGAGGCCATCCGGGACTGCGGGCGCAAGGGTGTGAAGGCCGTGATCGTGATCTCGGCCGGGTTCGCCGAGTCGGGCCCCGAGGGGGCGGCGCTGTCGGCCGCCGCGCTGCGCATGGCCCGGCGCTTCGGCATCCGGCTCCTCGGCCCCAACTGCCTGGGCGTCATCAACACCGACCCCGAGGTGCGGCTGCACGCCACCTTCGCCACCCCCCAGGCCCGGCGGGGCCCGGTGGCGCTGCTGTCCGAGTCGGGCACGATCGGCGGTGCCCTGCTCGACCGCATGGGCGAGGTGGGCCTGGGGGCGTCCTCGTTCGCCGCCATCGGCAACCGGGCCGACGTGTCGGCCAACGACCTGCTCCAGTACTGGGCCGGCGACGAGCGGACCCGGCTGGTGCTGCTGTACCTGGAGTCGTTCGGCAACACCCGCCGCTTCAGCCGCATCGCCCGGGCGCTGTCCCGGACCAAGCCGATCGTGGCGGTCAAGAGCGGCGGCGCCGCCCGGGCCTACCCCGACGAGGCGGCCGGGGTCGCCGCCGGCAGCCTGGAGGCGCTGGTGGCCCAGACCGGCATCATCCGGGTCGACACGCTGGCCCAGCAGCTGGGCGTGGCCCGGGTGCTGGCCACCCAGCCGCTGCCGGCCGGCAATCGGGTGGCGCTGGTCGGCAACGGCGGGGGGTCGCTGGCCCTGGCCGCCGACGCCTGCGTGGACGCCGGCCTGGTGCTGGCCGACCTCGGCCCCGGCGTCCGGGCCGCGGTGGGCGAGGGGCCGGGCACGGCCGCCCGGCTGCGGGCCAGCACCGTCGACCTCGGCTTCGAGGCCGGGCCCGCCGACCTGGAGCGGGCGCTGGCCGCCGTGCTGGCCGACGAGGGGGTCGACGCCGCCCTGGTGGCGTGCGCGCCGGCGCCCCGCCAGTCGACGGCCGAGCTGGTGGCGGCCGTGGCCGCCGCCCGGGCCGGGGCGCCGGCGGGGGCGGCCAAGCCGCTGGTCGTGTGCGCGTTCGGCACCCACCCCCCGGGCATCGCCGTGCCGGGTGGGGGCGACGTGCCGGTGTTCGACTTCCCGGACGACGCCGCCTACGCGCTGGGCAAGGTGGCGGGCTACGCCCGCTGGTGCGCGGCGCCCGAGGGCGAGGTGGTCGTGCCGGCCGGCTGCGACCCGGGGGCGGCCCGGGAGCGGGCGGTGGCGGCCCTGGACGCGGGGGAGGAGGGCTGGCTGCCCACGGCCAGCACGATCGAGGTCCTGGGCGCCGGGGGCCTGCCGATGGTGCCGTCGCGGGTGGTGACCGACGCCGCCGCCGCGGCCCGGGCGGCCGACGAGCTGGGCTACCCGGTGGCGGTCAAGGCGCTGGGCCGGTCCCGCCAGGCCAAGACCGAGGCCGGCGGGCTGGCGCTCGACGTCCACGGCGAGACCGAGCTGGCGGCGACGCTCGACCGCATGGGCGCCGCGCTCGGGGCGGCGGCCATGCCCGCGGTCGTCCAGCCCATGGCCGAGCCCGGCGTGGACGTGGCCGTGGGCATCGTCGACGACCTGGTGGTGGCGCCGGTGCTCACGCTCGGCCCCGGAGGCGCGGCGTCCGAGGGCGCGCCGCCCGGCGCCGCCCACGTGGTGCCGCTCACCGACGTCGACGCCCACCGCATCGTGGCCGACCTGCCCCAGGCGGCCCTGCTGGGCGAGGCGGGCCGGGCGGCGCTGGAGGACGTGGTGCTGCGGGTGGCGGCGCTGGTCGAGCAGGTGCCCGAGCTGGTCGGCCTGGAGCTCAACCCGGTGGTGGTGTCGGAGGCCGGGGCGGCGATCGCCGACGCCCGGGTGCGGCTGGCGCCGGTCGACCGGAACCCATTGCCGCCGGTGCGGCGGCTGGAGGCCTCACACCGGGGGCAGGCGGAGGATGGCCCGGACGACGGTCCGTAGCTCCTCCCGGATCTCGTCCTGCGGGCCCTCGACCAGGAGCGTCGGGGCCCAGTCGTCGAAGGCGGTGACGGCCCCGAGCGCCGCGAACATGCGTACCTGCTCGCCGAGGTCGGGGGTCGCCGTCAGGACGGCCTTCTCGATGCGCTGGTGCATCTGCTGGTGCTCGGCCATCGACTCCAGCCGGCGGGCCTCGAGCAGTGTCCGGTTGCGCTCCATGAGCACGAACAGGTCCATGGCGTCGGTCATCTGGTCGAGGACCCAGTCGAGCGCCTCGCTCCAGCCTTCCAGCCCGTCCGCGCCCTCCAGGCGGTCGACGAACTCCCGCAGCAGCTCGTCGACCGGCTCCAGCAGGGCGGCCAGGATCTGCTCCTTGCTCTGGAAGTGGTAGTAGAGCGCAGCCTTGGTGAACCCGAGCCGGTCGGCGATCTCCCGCAGGGAGGTGCCGTCGTAGCCCTGCTCGCTGAAGAGCTCGGACGCCACCCGCAGGATCCGGTCACGTGTGTCGCTTGCCACACCGCCATTTTACTTGACGACCGGCAAGTTGCCACTTAACGTGCGGCAAGTAAGGAACTTGCCGGTCGGCAAGCAAGCCCAGACCCCCCGGAGAAGACACGGTGGCAGCTCCGATGATCGAGGCGAACGGCCTCACCAAGCGCTACGGCGACCAGGTCGCCGTCGACGGCGTCGACCTCGTCGTCCCCGCCGGGCGGATCCTCGGCGTGCTCGGCCCCAACGGGGCGGGCAAGTCGACGACCGTCCGCATGCTCACGACCATGACCGCCCCCGACGCCGGCACCGGCCGGGTCGGCGGGCTCGACATCGTGGCCGACGCCGCCGCCGTGCGCCGGATCATCGGTGTGACCGGGCAGGACGCCAGCCTCGACGAGCTGCTGACCGGCACCCAGAACCTCGTGCTGGTGGGCGAGCTGGCCAAGCTGCCCCGGCGCCAGGCCCGCTCCCGGGCGGCCGAGCTGCTCGAGCGGTTCGAGCTCAGCGACGCCGCCGGCCGCATGGTCAAGACCTATTCGGGAGGCATGCGCCGCCGGCTCGACCTGGCCGCCAGCCTCGTCACCCGGCCGCCCGTGCTGTTCCTGGATGAGCCGACGACCGGGCTCGACCCCACCAGCCGCCTGCGCATGTGGGACCTCATCCGCGACCTGGTGGCCGAGGGCACCACGCTGCTGCTCACCACGCAGTACCTCGACGAGGCCGACGAGCTGGCCGACGAGATCACGGTCATCGACCGGGGCACGGTCATCGCCGCCGGCACCGCCCGCGAGCTCAAGTCCCGGGTCGGCGGCGAGCAGGTCGAGATCACCCTGGCCGGGCCCGACGACGGCGCGGCCGGTGCCATCGCCCCGCTGGTGGCCGGCACCGTGCAGGTGCTGGACGGCGGCCGCCGGCTGCGGGCCCCCGTCGCCCTCCGCGACGGCCTGGTCACCGCCCTGGTCCGCGCCCTCGACGGCGCCGCCGTGGCGGTCAACGACGTCGAGGTCCACCGCCCGTCGCTCGACGACGTCTTCTTCGCCCTCACCGGCCACGACGCCGAGCCCGCCCCCCTGGAGGAGGTCCCCGCATGAGTACCGCCGTCCTCGACCCGCCCCGGGCGCCCGTGGCCGCCCCGGCCGCTCCCGCCCCGACCCGCCACCCGCTGCGCGAGTGGCTGCGCGACACCACGGTCCTCACCCGGCGCAACCTGCTCCACGTGCGGCGCGAGCCCGCCCAGTGGTCGGACGCCACCGTGCAGCCCGTCCTGTTCACGGTCCTGTTCGTCTACATCTTCGGGGCGGCGATGGTGCTGCCCGGCGGCGGCAGCTACAAGGACTTCGCCATCGGCGGCCTGGTCACGATGAACCTCACGACGGCGTCGATGGGCACCGCCGTGGGCCTGTCGAGCGACCTGGCCACCGGCGTGGTCAACCGCTTCCGCACCCTGCCCATGGCCCGCAGCGCCATCCTCGCCGGCCGCAGCGTGGCCGACCTGCTCGCCTCGCTGCTGTGCGGCTCGATCGTGCTCGCCACCGGCTGGGCCATCGGCTGGCGGCCCGACAACGGCCTGGCCGGCGTGGCCGCCGGCCTGGGCGTCGCCCTGCTGTTCTCGTACGCCCTCAGCTGGTTCACCGCCTGCATCGGCCTGATGGTCAGCGACCCCGAGTCGTCCCAGGCGGTGGGGCTGGTGATCCTGTTCCCGGTCGCCTTCGTGTCGAGCTGCTTCGTGCCGACCCAGGGCCTGCCGGCGGTCATGCGCACGATCGCCGACTGGAACCCGGTCTCGGCCGTGGCCGCCTCGTGCCGGGAGCTGTTCGGCAACCCCAACCCGGCGGCGCTGACCGACTCGTTCCCGGCCCAGCACCCGGTGTTCATGGCCCTGGCCTGGAGCGCCGCCATCCTGGCCGTCTGCGCCCCGCTGGCCGCCCACCTGCTGCGCCGGCGCACGGTCGACTGACGGGTCAGCGGGGCTCGCGGGGCAGGCCGAGCGTGCGCTCGCCGAGGATGTTGCGCAGGATCTGGCTGGTGCCGCCCATGATCGTGTAGCCGGGGGCGTAGCAGATGTTGCGGCTGACCCGGCGGGCCAGCCCCGGCTCGGCCAGCAGCGCCCCAGGGCCGAGCACCCGGCCGCAGAACCCGGCGATGCGCTGCTCCAGCTCGGTGCAGAACGTCTTGGTGGCGGCCGAGAACTGCCGCGGGCCCTGGCCCAGGGTCTCCCGCAGCACCAGCAGCCGCCCGATGCGGTAGCCGGTCTCGATGGCGGCGATCTCCTGGCGGACCAGGGGGTCGCCGGTGTCGGCCAGGGGCCGCACGTCCTCGTAGAGCCGGCGGTTCGACACCAGCCGGTCGATGCCGCCCCGCTCGTGCTCCATCTGCCGCATCACCTGGCGGAACGAGCCGTTGAGCTCGCCCACCAGGTTGGCCCCCGGCACCCGCACGTCCTCGAGGAAGACCTCGCAGAAGTGGCGGCTGCCGGTCATGTCGAGGATCGGCTTCACCGACACGCCCGGGCTGTGCATGTCGACGACGAACTCGGACAGCCCCTCGTGGGGCCGGGCGTCGGGGTCGGTGCGGCAGATCAGGTAGATCCAGTCGGCGCTGGCCGCGCCCGAGGTCCAGATCTTCTGCCCGTTGACCACCCAGTCGTCGCCCTCGCGCTCGGCCCGGGTACGGATGCCGGCGACGTTCGACCCGGCGTCGGGCTCGCTCATGCCGATGCACCACATCGAGGTGCCGGCGATGATGCCGGGCAGCCACTCGGCCCGCTGCTCGTCGGTGCCGAACTGGAGCAGGCTGGGGCCCATCTGGCGGTCGGCGAACCACGAGGCGGCGATGGGCGCGCCGGTGCTGATCAGCGCCTCGAACACCACGAAACGCTCGAGGATCGAGCGCCCGCCCCCGCCGTGCTCGACCGGCCAGGTCATGCCCAGCCAGCCCCGCTTGCCCAGCTCCTCGGCGAAGGCCCGGTCGTGCCCGGTGATCCAGGTGTCGTCGGGGACCTCGGCCCGCACGGACGCCTCCCGCCCCACCTCCGCGGCCTCGTCGCGCAGCGCCTCCAGCTCGGGTGACAGGGCGAACTCCATGGCCGGCGAAGGTAGCGTGCCGCGCGCATGGAGATCCGCCCGGTCCGCCCCGACGAGCACGCCGCCCTCGGCGAGCTGATCGTCGACGCCTACGGCGCCATCGACCCCGACGTGCTCGACGAGGAGTACGCCGCCGAGCTGCGCGACGTGGCCGCCCGTACGGAGGGC
>DATFRN010000087.1:0-7887 GCA_035263165.1 Acidimicrobiales bacterium
GTGCGCGACCGGTCGGTCGACTGGGTGCGGCGGTTCGGCGACCTGCTGGTCGACGGCCCCGACGCCGTGCGGCCCTACGACAGCTACTACGACGTCGACTACCCGGGCATCGTGGCCGCGGCGGGCGGCTTCACCCCGGTCGAGTACTGGGCCCACGACTGGGAGCAGCCCTGCGACCCCGACCTGCTGGTCGCCCGGGCCGAGTCGGTCAGCGTCGTCGGCAGCCTGCCCCCGGCCCAGAAGGAGGTCGTGCTGGACCGCGTCCGCGACCTGGCCCGCACCCATCCCGACCTGGCCGGGCGCGCCCGCTTCGCCTTTCCCTACACCACGCGTGTCTACCGCTGCACGGCCGCCTGACCGGGGGCCGGACCCCCGGGTGGCACCCGCGGCCGCCCGCTTCGGCGACGTGGCCGCCACCTACGAGCGGGCCCGGCCGACCTACCCCGCCGAGGTGCTGGCCGTGCTGGCCGACCGGGCCGGGGTGGGGCCGGGCGCCCGGGTGCTGGACCTGGCCGCCGGCACCGGCAAGCTGACGCGCCAGCTCGTCGCGCTCGGCGCCGACGTCGTGGCGGTCGAGCCGTCGGCCGGGATGCGGGAGGCCTGCGCAGCCGCCGTGCCCGGCGTCCCGGTGCTCGACGGGACGGCCGAGGCCATCCCCGCCGGCGACGGCACGCTCGACGTGGTGACCGTGGCCCAGGCGTTCCACTGGTTCCGCACCGGACCGGCGCTCGACGAGATCAGCCGCGTGCTGCGCCCCGGCGGCTGGCTCGCCGCCGTGCGCCACGGCCCGCCCACCACCGCCTGGGCCCGCGAGCTGTGGGAGCGCCGCCACCGGCTGGCCGGGTTCGACGGCGCCGCCGCCTACCCGGGCCGGGGCTGGCCGGCGGTGCTGGCCGCCGACCCCCGCTTCGCCCCGGCGGAGACGACCACGGTGGTGGTGCGGCGGGAGACGACCGTGGCCGAGGAGCTCGAGGAGGCCGAGTCCCGCAGCTTCGTCCACACCCTCGAGCCCGACCGCCTGCGGGAGGTGCTGGCCGACCTGGCCGCGTTCCTCGCCGCCCACCCCGCCACCGCGGGCCGGCCCCGGCTGGCCTACGAGCGACCGTGCACGCTCGACCTGTGCCGGCGCCGGTCGTAGAACCGGCCGCCCTGCTGGCCTGGGGCGGCGCCCACCTGCGGCCGCTGCCGTGGCGGGCCACCCGCGACCCGTGGGCCGTGCTGGTGTCGGAGGTGATGGCCCAGCAGACCGGCGTCGACCGGGTCATCGGCTACTACCACGCCTTCCTCGCCGCCTACCCGACCCCGGCCGCCTGCGCCGCCGCGCCGGCGGGCGACGTGGTCCGCGCCTGGCGGGGCCTCGGCTACAACCGCCGGGCCGTCAACCTCCACGCCTGCGCCGTCGCAGTGGTCGAGCGCCACGGCGGCGCCGTGCCCGCCGACCTGGACGCCCTGCGGGCGTTGCCCGGCGTCGGCCCCTACACCGCTCGGGCGGTGCTGGCCTTCGCGTTCGAGCGGGAGGTCGGCGTCGTCGACACCAACGTCGGCCGGGTGCTGGCCCGCTGGCAGGGCCGCCGCCTGGCGCCGTCCGAGGCCCAGGCGCTGGCCGACGCGCTGGTGCCCCGCGGCCGTTCGTGGGACTGGAACCAGGCGGTGATGGAGCTGGGTGGCGCCGTGTGCCGCCGGCGGCGGCCGGCCTGCCGGGACTGCCCGGTGCGGTCCGGGTGCGCCTGGGCGGCCGCCGGGCTGGCGGCCCCCGACCCGGCCGACGGCTCGGCGGGCGTGAGCGCGGGCCAGCCCCGGTTCGAGGGCTCCGACCGCCAGGGCCGGGGCCGGCTGGTCGAGGCGCTGTGCCGGGGCCCGGTGCCGGTGGCGGCGCTGCCCGACGTCATGGGCTGGCCCGGCGACCCCGCCCGCGCCGACCGGGTGGCGGTGGGACTGGTGGCCGACGGCCTGGCCGTCCGGGACGGCGACCAGCTCCTCCTGCCGTGAGAACGTGCGGGGCCCAGCCTCTAACCTGCGGCGGGTGAGCAGGATCCGGTCGCTCGTCGCCCGCCTGCGTCCCCGTGGCCGGGCCGGTGGGGCCGAGATCTCCTACGCGCCCGAGCGGGACGGCGACGCCGACCCGGGCGAGGTCGTGTGGGGCTGGGTGCCCTACGAGGACGACCCCGCCCAGGGCAAGGACCGGCCCCTCCTCGTGATCGGCCGGGACGGCGGCCAGCTGCTGGTGTGCCCGCTGTCCAGCCACGACCACCGCGCCCGGCGCGACGCCGACGAGTGGGTCGAGGTGGGCCGGGGCGGCTGGGACCGGGCCGGCCGGGTCAGCTACGCCAACGCCGAGCGGGTCATGCGCTACCGGCCGGGCGACGTGCGCCGGGAAGGCGCGGCGCTGGGCCGCGACCGGTTCGACGCGGTGGTGGCCCGGGCGCGGGGCCTCAACCCGTGGCTGCCGTGACGTGATCGAGGATCAGCGCGTTCACCTCGTCGGGCCGCTCCAGGTGCAGGAAGTGGCCGGCGCCCTCGACCACCTCGACCCGTGACCCCGGGGCGGTGAGCGAGGCGCCGCCCGCCACGGCCAGGTCGGCGCCCATGCAGCCGTCGGTGGCGCCGTGCAGGTACAGGGTGGGCAGCGGCACCGGGCCGTTGGCGGCGGCGTCGAGCGCGGCCACCTCGGGCCGGGGGTCGAGCCCCACGCCGCTCAGCGTGGCCCGGTAGTAGCCGATGGCCGCGCCCAGGTTGGCCGGGTCGCGCAGCGCGTCCTTGACGTGGGGCAGGTCCTCTGCCGCGTCGTAGCCGGGCGACCAGTCGGCCCACAGCCGGTCGATGAAGGCCAGGTCGTCCAGCGGCACGGCCAGGTCGGCCAGGGGGTGCTGGAAGAAGAACATGTACCAGGACCGCTGGAGCTGGTCGTAGGAGGACAGGAACGCGGTGGCCAGCGCGGCGGGCGGGGGCACGGCCAGCGTCACCAGCCGCCGCCACGGCGTCTCGTGGTGGGCGGCGGCGTAGCCGGCCAGCGCGCCCCAGTCGTGGCCGATGAGCACGGCGTCGTCGCCCCCGCCGAGCGCCGTGTGCAGGGCGCACGCGTCGAGGCCCAGAACGGCCGCCTGATAGTGGCCGTCGCTGGGTACGGTCGTCGGCGCATACCCCCGCATCCAGGGCGCCACCGCCCGGAAGCCCGCCGCCGCCAGGGAGGGGAGCAGATGCCGCCAGGTCCACGCCGAATCCGGGAACCCGTGGAGGCAGACGGCCAGCGGGGCCGCGGTGTCGGCGAGGTCGCCGGCGGCCAGGTAGGCGAACGTCAGCCCGCCGGCGTCGACGCTGCCCTGGGTGATCTGGGCCGGGGAGGTCTCGGTCATGGCGGCTGAACCTAATCGCCGCCGAGGGCGCCGCCCGGGGTGCCGGCGTGGCCACCAGCCGCGGCTGGTGATTGTGGTCACACCCAGCGCTGAGCGCGTCTCCGTTTGGGTAACGTCGCCCGAGCGCTCGTGGCGCGGCGAGGGGAACACTTGCTGAACGTCTCCTTTTTCGGTGTCCGGGGCTCGACCCCCTGTCCGTGCGACGAGAATCGTCGCTACGGCGGCAACACGTCCTGTGTCCAGCTCGACGCGCCGGGGCACGACCCGATCGTGCTCGACCTCGGCACCGGGCTCCGCCAGCTCGGCCAGGTCCTGCCGACCGACGGGACGTTCCGGGGCTCGGCGTTGGTCACCCACATGCACTGGGACCACGTGCAGGGCCTGCCGTTCTTCGCCCCGATCCTCGCCCCCGGCGCCCAGCTCGACATCTACGGCCCGCCCCAGGAGGCCGGCTCGCTGGCCGAGGCGTTCCACCAGTTCGTGCGGCCGCCGTTCTTCCCGGTCACCGTCGAGCAGCTCTACGGCCAGATCGCCTTCCACGACGTGTCCGACTGCGACATCGAGATCGACGGGGCCAAGGTGCGGGTGCGGTCGGTGCCCCACGTCGGCGCCAACAACGGCTACCGGGTCGAGGTCGGCGGGGCCACCGTCGCCTACCTGTCCGACCACCAGATGCCCCAGGACGGCACCCACACGGTGAGCGACGCGGTGCTCGAGCTGTGCGACGGCGCCGACCTGGTCATCCACGACGCCCAGTACACGGTCGACGAGTTCGCCCTGAAGTACTACTGGGGCCACTGCACGGTCGACTACGCCGTGTTCGTGGCCCAGGAGGCGGGGGCCAAGCGGCTGGCGCTGTTCCACCACGACCCCGCCCACGACGACGACGCCGTCGACGGCCTGCTGGCCCACGCCCGCGACCGGGCCGACGGCACGGGCCTGTCCGAGGTCATGGCCGCGTACGAGGGCCTGACCCTGAGCTTCGGCGGCTGATCCCCCGGTCGCTAGGGTGCCGGCCGTGAGCCACTCGTCGCCGACGTCCGCCCCCGACGAAGCCCGGTTCCGCCAGGTGCTGGGCCACTTCCCGACCGGGGTCACCGTGATCACGGCCACCACCGAGGACGGCCCGGTCGGCCTGTGCGTCGGCTCGTTCAGCTCGGTCTCGCTCGACCCGCCCCTGGTCGCCTTCTGCGCCGGCCGGCAGTCGAGCAGCTGGCCCCGCATCCAGGCGGCCGGCCACTACTGCGTCAACATCCTCGCCGAGGAGCAGGAGGAGATCGCCCGGGTCTTCGCCGGCAAGGCCGACGACAAGTTCGCCGGCCTCGGCTGGCGCCCGTCGGTGGTCACCGGCGCCCCGGTCATCCACGACGTGCTGGCCTGGATCGACACCACCATCGAGGCCGTGCACGAGGCGGGGGACCACTGGATCGTCGTCGGCCGGGTGCTCGACCTGGAGATCGGCCACGAGGGCGGGCCGCTCGTGTTCTTCCGGGGCGGCTTCGGCCGCTACCACAGTTGAGCTAGATGGCGATCTACGCGCTCGGCGAGCTCGAGCCCGACATCGATCCGACCGCCTACGTCCACCCCGACGCCGTGGTGATCGGGGACGTCCGGCTGGGCCCGCAGGCCTCGGTGTGGCCGCAGGCCGTGCTGCGGGGCGACGGGGCGCCGATCATCGTCGGCGCCCGTACCTCGGTGCAGGACGGCTCGGTGTTCCACGTGACCCCGATCCACCCGACCGTCGTCGGCGCCGAGTGCGTGATCGGCCACCTGGTCCACCTGGAGGGCTGCACGATCGAGGACGGATCGTTGGTGGGCTCCGGGGCGGTGGTGCTGCACAAGGCGGTCGTCCGATCCGGCGCACTGGTGGGCGCCGGCGCCCTGGTCTCCGGCGGCACCGAGGTCCCGTCGGGGGCGATGGCGCTCGGGGTGCCGGCCAGGATCCGGCCGGACGCGGTCGACGCCGACAGCATGATCCGGGTCGGGATGCTCAGCTACGTCGAGCGGGGCCGGCACTACCGCGAGCAGCTGCGCCGGCTGGACTGATCGGGGCGGATCAGGCCGAGCCGAGGAACCGCAGCCCCGCCACCGGCAGGTTGCGGGCCACGGTGAACGCCACCACCACGACCACGGCCGCCACCACGAGCCACCGCGGCGGGCGCAGCGCCCGGGCCGGCCGGCCGACGAGCGGCAGCAGGTAGATCCCGGCCACCACGGCGATCACCGCCAGGTAGGCCGGCAGCAGCAGGTTGTGGTCGAGTGCCTGTCGTACGTGGCCGTGGAGCAGGTCGTGCGTGCCCCGCAGCCCGCCGCACGCGGGGCAGTCGATCCCGAACAGCGCCCGGCTGGGACAGCGGGGGTAGGCGCCGCCCCTGGACGGGTCGACGAGGAACACGTAGCCGGTCACGGCCAGGCCGCCGACCAGCGTGACCAGCCGCTGGCGGCGGGTCACGGCGGGCGCGAACGGCGCGGGTGCCACGGTCCGGGCTGGCAGGTCCATCCGCCGGTCACGGTAGCGTCGCCGCCCATGGACCTGGGACGCGTAGGGCTCTGGACCCATCAGTTCGACCTGCAGCCGGCCGCCCGCACGCGCGAGGTGGTGGCCGAGATCGAGGAGCAGGGCTGGGGCGCCCTGTGGTTCGCCGAGGCCGTGGGCCGCGAGGCGCTGACCCACGCGGGCGTGATGCTGTCGGCCAGCGAGCGCCTCGTCGTCGCCACCGGCGTGGCGAACATCTACCTGCGGGCGCCATGGGTGGCGGCGACCGGCCAGCGGCTGCTGGCCGACGACTCGGGCGGGCGCTTCCTGCTGGGCCTGGGCGTCAGCCACGCGCCGATGGTCGAGGGCCTGCTCGGCCAGAGCTGGGACCGCCCGCTCACCCGCATGCGCGAGTACCTCGACGCCATGGACGGCGCCTTCACCACCGCCCCGGCGCCGGCCGAGGACCCGCCCCGGGTGCTCGCCGCCCTCGGCCCCAAGATGCTGGCCCTGGCGGCCGAGCGGGCCTGGGGCGCGCTGACCTACTTCGTGCCGGTCGAGCACACGCCCGTGGCCCGCGAGCACCTGGGCGACGGGCCCCAGCTGCTGGTCGAGCAGGCCGTGGTGCTCACCGGCGACGCCGAGGAGGCCCGCAGCGCCGCCCGCAAGCACATGGCCATCTACCTGACGCTTCCCAACTACACGAACAACCTGCGCCGCCTCGGCTGGGGCGACGACGACCTGGAGGCGCCGGGCAGCGACGCGCTGGTCGACGCCCTGGTGGCGTGGGGCGACGAGGGCGCCATCGCCGCCCGGGTGTCGGCCCAGCTGGAGGCGGGCGCCGACCACGTCTGCCTGCAGGTCCTCGACAACGACGTCACCGCCCTGCCCCTCGACGACTGGCGCGCGCTGGCCCCGGCTGTCCTCGATCTCTGAGAGGAAGCTCCGAATCCCCTTGGGACTCGGGGGCCTGCCCCGGTAAACTTGACCCTCGGGTCAAGTGTGAGGGGGCCAATGGCTGACAGCGCGATCGCCAGTGAGGACACGAGCCAGCGGACCTTCAGCCGGAGGGGCTGGCAGCTGATCGGCCAGCTCACCCGGGAGCGGCGGCGGGGCATCGCCCTCGGTGTGCTCGTCGGCCTGTGCTGGACGGCCGCCAAGGTCAGCACCGGCCTGCTGGTGCGCAACGCCGTCGATCAGGGCATCGTCGACGACGTCCCCGGCGCCCTGCGCAAGTGGACGATGATCCTCGGCTGCGTCGCCATCGCGTCGGCCACCTTCACCGGGCTGCGCCGCTACGTCGCCTTCCGTGAGGCCCGCTGGGTCGAGGCCAGCCTGCGCGACCGGCTGTTCGCCCACCTCCAGAGCCTGCACTTCGCCTTCCACGACCAGACGGCCACCGGCCAGCTCATGAGCCGGGCCAACACCGACCTCCAGCAGGTCCAGTCGTTCGTGGTGATGATCCCGCTGACGATCTCCAACGCGGTGACCGTGCTGTCGGTGACGGTGATCCTGGCCGTGATCGACCCCGTGCTGACCCTGCTGGCGCTGGGGTCGCTGCCCTTCCTCAACGTGCTGGCCACCCGCTTCTCCCGCACGCTGTTCCCGAGCGTGATGGGCATCCAGCGCGAGTCGGCCGAGCTGGCCGCGGTGGTGGAGGAGTCGGTGGCCGGCGTCCGGGTCATCAAGGGTGTCGGCGCCGAGCAGGTCCAGGCCGGGCGGCTGGCGACCGAGGCCGAGGACGTCTACGACGAGTCGATGGCCGCGGCCCGCACCCGGTCCCGGTTCCAGCCGGCCATGGAGCTCATCCCCAACCTCGGGCTCATCGCCGTGCTCGGCTACGGCGGCCACCAGGTGCTCAACCACGAGCTCAGCCTGGGCACGCTGGTCATGTTCAACATCTATGTCGGCATGCTGATCTGGCCGCTGCGCATGCTCGGCATGATCGTGGCCCAGGCCCAGCGGGCGGCCGTGTCGGCCGAGCGGGTCGACGACGTGCTGTCCACCGAGCCCGCGGTCGACGACCCGGCCCACCCCGCGGCCCTGCCCCCCGGCGGC
>DATFRN010000088.1:0-6311 GCA_035263165.1 Acidimicrobiales bacterium
CCGGGCCCGGTGCCGGCCGGCCACCGCGTACTCGACCGGTCCCCCGAGCCCGCCCGAACCCTCGACTCACCCGCCCACAGCGCCCGGTGCCGGCCGGCCACCGCGTGCTCGACCGGTCCCTCGAGCCCGCCCGAACCCTTGACTGACCCGCCCACCGGGCCCGGTGCCGGCCGGCCACCGCTGCTCGACCGGTCCCCCGAGCCCGCCCGATCTCTCGGCTCACCGGCCGGATCGCCGTATCGTCGGCACCATGACCGCGGCCATCGAGGTGTCGGGACTGGTCAAGACCTTCGGCCACGTGCGGGCGTTGGACGGGCTCGACCTGAGCGTCGCCACCGGGGAGGTGCACGGCTTCCTCGGCCCCAACGGGTCGGGCAAGTCGACCACCATCCGGGTTCTCCTCGGCCTCCTGCGGGCCGACGCCGGCGAGGCCCGGCTGCTGGGCGGCGACCCGTGGCGGGACGCCGTCACCCTCCACCGCCGCCTCGCCTACGTGCCGGGCGACGTCAACCTGTGGCCCAACCTCACCGGCGGCGAGGTCATCGACCTGCTCGGCTCCCTCCGGGGCGGCCTCGACCCCGCCCGCCGGGAGGCGCTGCTCGAGCGGTTCGACCTCGACCCCCGCAAGAAGGCCCGCACCTACTCCAAGGGCAACCGCCAGAAGGTCGCCCTCGTCGCCGCCCTGGCCTCCGACGCGGAGCTGCTGATCCTCGACGAGCCCACCTCGGGCCTCGACCCGCTCATGGAGACCATCTTCCAGGACACGGTGCGGGACATCACCCGGGCCGGCGACCGCACCGTCCTGCTGTCGAGCCACATCCTCGCCCAGGTCGAGGCGCTGTGCGACCGGGTCAGCATCATCCGCACCGGCCACACGGTCGAGTCCGGGACGCTGGCCGAGATGCGCCACCTCACCCGCACGGCCATCACGGTCGAGACCGAGCGGGCGCCGGACGGCATCGAGGCGCTGCCGGGCGTGCACAACCCGGTCATCGACGACCACCGGGCCCGCTTCGACGTCGACACCGCCCGGCTCGGCGACGTGCTGGCCGCGCTGGGCGAGCGGGGCATCCGCACGCTGGTCAGCCAGCCGCCCACGCTGGAGGAGCTGTTCCTGCGCCACTACGGCGACGAGCTCAGCGAGCTCGAGGGCGCCTCGGTCCGGGGCAACGGCGGCGAGCCCGGGGACGAGACGTGACCTTCGCCGGGACCGGCCGGCTGCTGCGGTTCTTCCTCCGCACCGACCGCGTCCGCATCGGCGCCTGGGTCCTCGGCGTGATCGCGCTCGTCGGCTTCACCGCGGCCAGCGTCAAGGGCCTCTACCCGACCCAGGCCGACCTGGAGAAGGCCGCCGAGCCGCTCTACGGCAACGCCGCCATCATCGCCTTCGCCGGCCCCACCTACGGGATCGACACGATGGGCGGCCAGATCGTGTTCCAGATCGGCAGCTTCGGCTACGCCACCATCGGCCTGATGGCGATGTTCCTCGTCGGCCGGCACACCCGCGCCGACGAGGAGGCCGGCCGCACCGAGCTGCTGCGGGCCACCGTCCTCGGCCGCAACGCGCCGACCACCGCCGCCCTCGCCGCGACGACGCTGGCGCTGGCCGTCACCGGCGCCGCCATCACGCTGATCATGCTCGGCCTGTCGCTCCCGGTGGCCGGGTCGATCGCCTACGGGATGGCGATGTTCGGCTTCGGCCTGTTCTTCGCCGCGTTCACGCTCGTCACCGCCCAGGTCACCGAGCACACCCGGCTGGCCTACGCGCTGAGCGGGGTCGGCATCGGCGTCGCCTACGGGCTGCGGGTGATCGGCGACATCGGCAGCGGCACCGTGTCGTGGCTGTCGCCGATGGGCTGGGCCATGCAGATGCGGGCCTATGCCAACGAGCGCTGGTGGCCGTTCCTGCTGCTGGTGGGCGGCGCCGGGCTGCTGCTGGCGGCGGCCTACGGGCTGGCGTCCCAGCGCGACCTCGGCGGCGGGCTGGTGCCGCCCCGCCCCGGCCCGCCCCGGGCGGCGCCCTGGGTCACCCGGCCCGCCGGCTTCGCGCTGCGGCTCCAGGGGCTGGCACTGGCCGGCTGGGCGGTGGGGCTGGCCTTCTTCGCCATCGCCTACGGCTCGGTGGCCAAGGACGTCGCCGACCTGGTGGGCGACAACGAGGACATCGCCAAGATCATCGCCCAGGGCGGGGGCAGCCTGACCGACTCCTACTTCGCCACCTCGCTGCTGACCCTGGCCCTCATCGCCGGCGGCTTCACCATCGCCGCCGTGCTGCGCCTGCGCAGCGAGGAGACCTCGGGCCGGGCCGAGCCGATCCTGGCCACCGCCGTGTCCCGGCCGCGCTGGGCGGCGTCGCACCTGGCGGTGGCCGCCGCCGGGAGCCTGGTCGTCATGGGCGCCATCGGGCTGGCGATGAGCATCACCTACGGCGTCTCGATCGGCGACTTCGGCGACGTGCCCCGCCTCACCGGCGCGGCGCTGGCCTACACCCCCGCCCTGTGGGTGCTGGCCGGCGTGACGCTGGCGCTGTTCGGGCTGGCGCCCCGGGCCACGGCGGTGGCGTGGGCCGTGCTGGCGCTGTGCCTGTTCATCGGCCTGTTCGGCCAGCTGATCGACCTGCCCCGGTGGATCGTGGACCTGTCGCCGTTCCAGCACGTGCCGGCGGTGCCGGCGGACAGCTTCCGCCTGGGACCGGTGGCCGCGCTGACCGCGGTGGCGGCCGGGCTGTGCGCCGCGGGGATGGCCGGGTTCCGCCACCGCGACGCCGGGTTCTAGAGGCTGCGCCGAACGGCCAGCCGTGGCCCGAGCGGCCCGCTGCGAAGCAGCAAGAGCGGGAAACACTGACCCCGGTGGCTGTGACGACGTGCCGATCAGCGCCACGCGCTAGGACGCGGCGCCCGCCTTGGCCGGCTTGCGGAAGCCGGCCAGCAGTTCGAGCAGCGTGCGCACGCCGAAGCCGGTGCCGCCCTTGCGGGCCTCGGGGTCGTCCTCGCTGGCCTCGGCCGGCCCCGCGATGTCGAGGTGGGCCCAGGGGATGCCGTCGGCCACGAACTCCTGGAGGAACAGCCCGGCGATGAGCGCCCCGCCCCAGCGGGCGCCGGCGACGTTCTTGATGTCGGCCACGTCCGAGTCGATCTGGCGGCGCATGTCGGCCGGCAGCGGCAGCGGCCACACGGCCTCGCCGGCGGTGTCGGCCGCGGCCCGCACGGCGTCGACGAACCCCTCGTGGTTGCCCATCACCCCGGCCACCCGGGTGCCGAGCGCCACCATGCAGGCGCCGGTGAGCGTGGCCAGGTCGACGATGGCGTCGGGCTCGTCCTCGCTGGCCAGCGACAGCCCGTCGGCCAGCACCAGCCGGCCCTCGGCGTCGGTGTTGAGGACCTCGACCGTGGTGCCGTTGCGGATGCGCAGGACGTCGCCCACCCGGGTGGCGTCGCCGCCCGGCATGTTGTCGGTCAGCGGCAGGTAGCCGAGGACCCGCACCGGCGGGCGCACCGCGTCGAGGGCGCTGAAGGTGGCCAGCACGGCGGCGGCCCCGGCCATGTCGCCCTTCATCCCGACCATGCCCTCGGTGGTCTTGAGCGACAGGCCGCCCGAGTCGAACGTGATGCCCTTGCCCACGAGGGCCACGGTCCCCCGGGCCCGCTCGGGCGCCCACGACAGCCTGACGAACCGGGGCTCCTCCTCGGACCCGCGGTTGACGCCGAGCAGGCCGCCCAGCTTCTCGGCCTCGATGGCGTTCCGGTCGAGCACCTCGACGCCGAAGTGGCGCAGCGCCCCGACCTCCTCGGCCCGGGTGGCGAACGCCGTCGGCGTCAGGCTGCCGCCCGGCTGGTTGACCAGGTCGCGGGCCAGGCACACCGCCTCGGCCACCGCCTGGCCCCGCTCCAGCGCAGCCCGGACCTTGGCGCCGCCGGTGCCGACCACGGCGAGCGACTCGAGGTGGCTGCGCTCGGGGTCGGACTTGAGGGCCGTGTACCGGTAGGCGCCGAGCAGGATCCCCTCGGCCAGCGCCTGGGCCACGTCCCGGCGGGCCAGCCGCTCGGGCACGGTGTCGAACAGGTCGACGGCCAGGTGCGGGCAGCGCGACGCGGCCCGGGCCAGCGCGGCCGCGGCCTTGCGGTAGGTGGCGACCGCGACGTCGGCCTCGGGCCCGAGCCCGAGCGCCACGATCAGGCCGCCGTCCTCGCCGGGCACCACGCAGGTCTGGCCCGGCTTGCCCTTGAACCCCTGGGCGGCCAGGAAGGCGGGGTCGACCCCGTCCGGCGCGTCGCCGTCGTCCAGGCGGTCGGCGAACACGCCGACGCCCATGGCGGTGGCGGCCTCGGGCGGGGTGCGGACGAGCTCGATGGCGATCGGCGACATGCGCGCCACCCTACGTCCGCCTCCTAGACGTCGCGGCTGAGCAGGTGCTCGCCCTCCACCCAGCGGGCCTGGACCCACAGCAGGGATGACAGTCGGTTGAGGTAGGCCAGCACGTGGCTGCCCTCGGCGGCGGCCGCCACCGCCTCCCGCTCGGCCCGGCGGACGACCGTGCGGGCCACGTCGTGCTGGGCGGCCAGCGGCGTCTGCCCCGGCACGACGAACTGGGCCGGCGCCTCGAACTGCTCGCCCAGGTCGTCGACCATCGCCTCGACCGTGGCCACCATCGCCTCGGTCACCCGGGTCTGGCCGTCGACCAGCTTGGGGCGGTTCTCGGGCAGGGTGGCCAGCTCGGCCATGAGCACCCACAGGTCGCGGCACACCTGCGTCAGCGCCCGGTCGAGGTCGCCGTCCCGCTCGGCCAGCGAGCGGGCCACGCCGATGGCGGCCTGCGCCTCGTCGACCGCGCCGCACGCCCGGGGCAGCGGCGAGTCCTTGGGGACCCGGCCGCCGAACAGCAGCCCGGTGGTCCCGTCGTCGCCCTTGCCGGTGTAGAGCCTGGTCACAGGCCCGACGCTAGCGCCGCCGGCCGCCGTCCAACTCTCACCCTCGACCTCCAGTCGAGGGTGAGGTCAGTACCCCGCGACCGGGTCGACCAGGCCGATCAGCGGCTCGCCGGCCGCCCACCGCCCGACGTTGTCGCGGATGCGGGCGGTCAGCAGCGGCAGCAGCATCTGGACGGTGTTGGCCGTGTGGGGCGTGACGATGGCGTTGGGCAGCGTCCACAGCACGTGGCCGTCGGGCAACGGCTCGGGGTCGGTGACGTCGAGGCCGGCGCTGCCGAGGTGGCCCGACCGCAGGGCCTCGACCAGGTCGTCGGTCACCACGTGGCCGCCCCGGGCCACGTTGACCAGCACCGCCCCCTCGGGCATCAGGGCCAGGCGGCGGGCGTCGATGACGCCCACGGTCGCCGGCACCAGGGCCAGGGCGAGGACCACCACCTCGGCCCCGGTCAGGGCCTCGTCGGTGGCGGCGGGGGGCAGCACCCGGGCCACGCCCGGCATGTCCCCGGGCGTCGGGCGGACGACCGTCACCTCGCAGCCGAACGGGGCCAGCAGGCGCAGCAGCGAGGTGGCGATGCCGCCGCCGCCCAGGATCGTGACCTTGGCGCCGTAGAGGTTGCGGCCGCCGGCCCGGGACCAGCGCTGCTTGCGGGCGTAGCGGTCGATCTGGCGCAGCCCGGTCAGCGCCAGGGCCAGGGCGTGCTCGGCCACCGGGTCGGCGTAGGCGCCCTTGGCGCAGGTCCAGGTGCGGTCGGCGTGGGCTTGGATCACCGCCGCGTAGGGCTCGACCCCGGCGAAGGGCAGCTGCACCCACCGCAGCCGGGGGTGGTCGTCGAGCGTCCGCTGGAGGCCGTCGCTGTCGGTCACCGCCGTCCAGACCAGGGCGTCGGCCTCACCGGCCTCGACGACCCGGCCCCCGCCGGCGACCACGGCGTCGGCGGCGAAGTCGTAGCCGCCGGCCGGCAGGACGGCGAGGGCGGGCGACGCGGGCTCGGTGGCGGCGGTCACGCGCCGGAGGCTACGTCGAGGCCGCGCCGCTCGGCCATGCGGACCAGCGTGCGGGCGTTGCGGACCGCGGCGCCGCCGTGGTCGTTGTTGAAGTAGACGTGCACGTCGGTCGAGGCGATCGGCCAGGCGTCCGCCAGGCGGTCGAGCCAGGTCCCGAGGGCCGTGCGGCCGTACTCCGGCGGCGGCGAGGCCGTCCCCTCGTGGAGGCGCAGGTAGCCCCATCCCGCGGTGGTCCACAGCGGGGCCAGCGGGCGGCCGCCCCGGTCGGCCCAGCACAGCGCCGCGCCCCGCCGCTCCAGCACGGCCCGCACCCCGTCGGCCCACCAGCTCTCGTGGCGGCACTCGACCGCCACCCGGGCGCCCGCCGGGAAGGCCCGC
>DATFRN010000089.1:0-13214 GCA_035263165.1 Acidimicrobiales bacterium
ACGCCGACCTCGAGCACGGGGCCCGGCCGGAGGTGGGCGAGGACGGGCCCGGCCAGGTCGAGGCCCCGCTGGAGACCGCCCCGGGTCTCGTCGTAGCGGTCGGCGATGCGGTCGAAGCGGATCGATTCCGCCATCGCCCCACAGTAGGGGCCGCGCGGGGTGTCAATCGGGGTCCGAAAACGTCTCAGCGGTGGGCAGATGTGGGACCATTTGACGGAGCCAGCCGACTGATCGCCCAAGGAGGGCCGTGATGGTGGCCAGGTCGAAAGCCGCCCGCAAGGACCAGCGCAAGGCCGAGGCCAGGGCCGAGGCGAAGCGGGCCAGGGCGGCGGCGAGAGCCGAGCGCAAGGCGGCGGCGAGAGCCGAGCGCAAGGCGGCGGCGAGGGCGGCGTCCAGGGCCGAGGCGAAGCGGGCGAAGGCGGCGGCGAAGGCCGAGCGCAAGGCGGCGGCGAAGGCTGAGGCGAAGCGGGCGAAGGCGGCGGCGAAGGCCGAGCGCAAGGCGGCGGCGAAGGCCGAGGCGAAGCGGGCGAAGGCGGCGTCCAAGGCCGCCCGGAAGGCCGAGCGGAAGGCCGAGCGGGTCGGCGCCGAGCGGCTCGGGGGGCGGGGCGCACGACCGGCCGCGGTCGCCGCGGCCGGCGGCGGGGTGCTCGTCGCCGTCGACTCGGTCGACGACGTGCCCGGGTCGCCCGCGTCGGTGGGCCGGGCCCCGCTCGGGCGGGGCCGGCGTCGGGCCGGCGGGGCCGAGCGCCGGCACCTGCGGGCCGTGGCCGGCGATCCCGCGCCGGCGGCCGACACCATCGACCTCACCGACGCCGCCGACGAGCCGGCCAAGGAGCCCGACGCCAAGCCCAAGCGCCGCCACCACCGCCACGGGCCGGCCGACTACGCGCCCGACGACCTGCGCCACGACCTGCTGCTGGCCCACATCTCCCGGGCCATCGACGACCGCGAGATCGCCCTCCAGAAGCAGAGCCGGGTCTTCTTCCAGATCTCCGGCGCCGGCCACGAGGCCCTGCTCCTCGGCCTGGCCCACGAGCTGCGCCCCGGCTACGACTGGTTCTTCCCCTACTACCGGGACCTGAGCCTCATGCTCGGCCTCGGCGTGCCCGCCGAGCAGATCCTGCTCCAGGCCGTCGGCTCGGCCGCCGACCCCGCCTCCGGCGGCCGCCAGATGCCGGCCCACTGGGGCGACCCCGAGCGCAACGTCGTCACCCAGTCGAGCCCCACCGGCAGCCAGTGCATCCCCGCCGTCGGCTGCGCCGAGGCCGGCCGCTACATCGTGCGCCGCCCCCAGCTCGGGCTGCCCGCCCACGGCGACGAGGTCACCTACGTGAGCCTGGGCGAGGGCGCCACCTCCGAGGGCGAGTTCTGGGAGAGCCTCAACACCGCCTGCACCGAGCACCTCCCCGTGCTCTACGTCGTGGCCGACAACGGCTACGCCATCTCGGTGCCGTCGTCCGAGCAGTCGCCGGCGCCGATCCACGAGCTGGTCAAGGGGTTCGCCGGGCTCCAGGTGCGGTCGATCGACGGCACCGACTACTTCGCCGTGCGCCGCGCCGCCCGCAAGGTGGTCGGCCACGTCCGGGCGGGCGTCGGGCCGGCGCTGATCCACGCCAAGGTCACCCGCCCGTACTCGCACTCGGCCGCCGACACCCAGAGCAAGTACCGGCTGGCCGACGAGCTCGACTGGGAGCGCGACCACGACCCGATCACCCGGCTGGAGGCCGACCTGCTCGACGCCGGGATCATCACCGCCGACGAGGCCGCCGAGCTGCGGACCGAGGCCAAGCGCATCGTCACCGACGCGGCCAAGGCCGCGCTGGCCGCCCCCCGGCCCGACCCGGGGTCGGTGCTCGACCACGTGGTGGCGCTGCCCGACATCCCCGTGCCGGACGAGCCGGCCGAGGGTGAGGGCGGCCAGGGCGACGACGCCACCGGCGCAGAGCCGGTCGCCCTGGGCGAGGCCATCCGCCGCACGCTGCACGAGGTGATGGGCGCCGACGAGCGGGTGCGGGTGTTCGGCGAGGACGTCGGCGACGCCCGGGAGGCGGTGCTGGCCGACGTCGAGGGCAAGGGCGGCGTGTTCGGCACGACCCACGGGCTCCAGCGCAGCTACGGCCGGGCCCGCTGCTTCAACACGCCCCTCGCCGAGGCCAACATCATCGGCCGGGCCGTGGGCCAGGGCATCCGGGGGCTGCGGCCGGCACCCGAGATCCAGTTCTTCGACTACATCTGGCCGGCCATGCAGCAGATCCGCAGCGAGGCGGCGACGATCCGCTGGCGGTCGAGCGGGGCGTTCACGTGCCCGATGGTCATGCGGGTGCCGATCGGCGGCTACCTCCAGGGCGGGTCGATCTGGCACAGCCAGTCGGGCGAGTCGATCTTCGCCCACATCCCCGGGCTGCTGGTGGCGTTCCCGTCACGGGCCCGCGACGCCGCCGGGCTGCTGCGAGCGGCGTTCCGGTGCGAGGACCCGGTCCTGTTCCTCGAGCACAAGCACCTGCTGCGCCAGCCCTACACCCGCGACCTCTATCCCGACGCCGGCTACGTCGTGCCGTTCGGCCGGGGTCGCTACGTCACCCGGGGGTCCGACCTGACCATCGTCACCTGGGGCGCCACCGTCGAGCGGTCGCGGCAGGCGGCGCAGACGCTGGCCGACGAGGACGGCGCCTCGGTCGAGATCATCGATCTGCGCACGCTGGTGCCCTGGGACCAGGAGATGGTGGCCGAGTCGGTGAGCAGGACGTCGCGCCTGCTGGTGGTGCACGAGGACGTGGTGCGGGGCGGGTTCGGCGGCGAGGTGGCGGCCTGGGCCGCGGCCCAGACGTTCTGGCACCTGGACGCCCCGATCGGCCGGGTGGGCGCGCAGGAGTGCCACGTCGCCTACGCTCCGGAGCTGGAGCAGGTCATCCTCCCGCAGGCCGGCGACATCGCCGCCGCCGCCCGCCGGGTGCTGGCGGAATAGCGCGCCAACGCCCCGCAGATCACCGGGATCGGCGGGGCGTCGGCTAGAACGTCTGGTGAAGAGGGGTGTGCGTGGGGTGCGTCGGATCAGCTGTCGATCGACGCCGACAGGTCGTCGTGCGCGACCAACCGGCCGAGAACGCCCGCCAGGACGATGACGACCGCCATCGCCACCAGACCCATCATCAGGATCTCGCTCATCTCGTGATTACCCACCTCGTGTCAGGCCCGCCATGGGCACCGTCGAGCCCGGCAGGGGAACCGGGCCGCCCGTGCCGCCGGGGAGGGCAGCACGAAGTGCGACGATCATGCACCAGGTACCCCCTGGTCGTGTGCGACAGTTCGGTGACGATCCGCGGCGGTGCGGTGTGACTGAGCGGCGGTCGCCCCGGATCGGCCCTCTCGGGCTGGTGGCGGCGTTCCTGCTCGTGTGTGCAGCGCCACTGGCCGCGGTGGTGGCGACGGGGTTCCAGCGCGAGCACCCAGGCGGCGACCGCACGGAGACGGCGGCCGACGCGGGCGAGTCCAGCACGACCGAGGCCGACGCCTCCAGCACGACCGCCCACCGGGACAGCCCGCCGGGCACGGGGACGGCCGACATCCCGCCGCCCGGGCACGAAGGTGCGGGCGGCTCGACCACCACCACGACCCGCGGCGGCTCGGCGACCGACTCGGCCCCGGCCCCCGGCCCGGCGGACGCCCCGCTGCCGACGTTCTCCGACGCGCCGCCGGCCCCGACGACCACGGCGCCGCTGGTCGTGGCGGCCCCGCCGGACCTGGTGGTGGTGCTCCTGGTGAACCAGGCCCGCGCCAAGGCGTCGCCGGCGTGCCCGGCGCTCAAGGTGGAGACCCACCTGACCAAGGCGGCCCAGTCCCACAGCGACGACATGGCGGCGCGCGACTACTTCTCCCACGACACGCCCGAGGGCGTGACGTTCGACCAGCGCATCAAGCAGGCGGGCTACCCGCGCCCGGGCGGCGAGAACATCGCCGAGGGCCAACGCTCGGCCCAGGAGGTGATGACCGCCTGGATGAACTCCGACGGCCACCGCAAGAACATCCTCAACTGCTCCTTCACCACCATCGGCGTCGGCGTCAACACCGGCAAGTGGATCTGGACCCAGGACTTCGGCTACTAGCCCCCGACTCGTTGAACCCCCCGTCCGGGGGGTAGACCATGGGTGGCATGGCGCGTACCGACGATGTTCGCCCCGTGAGCTTCGAGTTGCCCGCTGACCATCCCGGGTTCTCGGACCCCGCGTACCGCACCCGGCGGGCCGCGATCGCGGAGGTCGGGCGGCGGCATCGGCGGGGGGAGCCCATCGCCGACGTCGAGTACACCCCCGACGAGGACGAGGTCTGGCGCATCGTCTCCCACGAGTTGCGCCGCAAGCACGCCCGCTACGCCGTCGCCGCCTACCGGGACGGCGCCCGGGCCGTCACGCTCCCCACCGAGCGGGTGCCCCAGCTGCGCGAGGTCGACGCCCGGGTCCACGGGCTCACCGGGTTCCACATCGAGCCCGTCCCCGGCCTCGTCCCCACGCGCGAGTTCTACGGCGCCCTGGCCGAGCGGACGTTCCTCTCGACCCAGTACATCCGCCACCACTCGGTGCCCTTCTACACCCCCGAGCCCGACATCGTGCACGAGATCATCGGCCACGCCAACATGCTCGGGAACCCCGTCTTCGCCGACCTCTACGAGGCCGCCGGCCGGGCCTCCCTCCGGGCCACCGGCGACGAGGCCCTCGAGCGCTTCTCCAAGGTCTTCTGGTTCACGCTCGAGTTCGGCGTCGCCTGGGAGGACGGCGAGCTGCGGGCCTACGGCGCCGGGCTGCTGTCGTCCTACGGCGAGATCGAGGAGTTCCGCTCGGCCGAGATCCGCCCCTGGGACCTGGACCGCATGGGCGGCCAGGACTACGACATCACCCGCTACCAGCCGATCCTGTTCGCCGCCGAGTCCTTCGACCGGATGGTGGACGACCTCGGGGCCTGGTTCCGCGCCTGAGACCCGCGCCGCGATGGCTCACCCCTTCCCAGCCACTGTGGTCTGTGCCTCCCGCTCCTGCTGCTCCGCAGCGGGCCGCTCGGGCCACGGCTGCGCCGGTCGGCGCAGCCTCTGCTGAGCCCGTGCGCTTCGTGTTCACGCCGCCGGCCCAGGAGGCGGCCGGCCTGCTCGACCTCCCCTGGACCACCCCGCTGTCCGCGTGGGCCGACAAGCGGCTGGTCGTGCCCCGCCACACCGGCGTCCACCGCCACCAGGTGCGCTTCGCCAGCGAGGGCGGGCTCCTGTGGGTGGTCAAGGAGCTGCCCGAGCGCCTGGCCCGCCGGGAGTACCGGATGCTGCGCCGGCTGGCCGACCTCGGCATCCCCGCCGTCACCGTGCTCGGCGTGGTGGTCGACCGCGGCCCCGAGATCGACGCCGCCCTCGTCACCCGCTATCTCGACTACTCCACCACCTACCGCACGCTGTTCAGCGAGCCCCGGGGCCTCCACCCGAGCGACCGGCTCATCGACTCGCTGGTCGAGCTGCTGGTGCGGCTGCACCTGTCCGGGTTCTGGTGGGGCGACTGCTCGCCCTCCAACACGCTGTTCCGCCTGGACGCCGGCGCCCTGGCCGCCTACCTGGTCGACGCCGAGACGTCCGAGCTCCACCCGACCCTGACCGACGGCCAGCGGGCGGCCGACGTGATGCTGGCGGGCGAGAACCTGGCCGGCGAGATCCTCGACCTCGCGGCCAGCGGCCGCCTCGGCGCCGACCTCGACCCGGCCGACATGGCCGCCGACCTGGAAGCCCGCTACCGGGCGCTGTGGGAGGAGCTGACCGGCGAGTGGCCGGTGCCGCCGGGCGAGGAGCGCCGCCGGGTCGAGGAGCGGGTCGACCGGCTCAACGCCCTCGGCTTCGACGTGGACGAGATCGAGCTGGTGGCCGGCGACGGCGTCGAGGGCGCCCGGCTGCGGGTCACGACCCGGGTCAGCGACCCCGCCCACCACCGGGCGCTGCTCCACCAGCGCACCGGCCTGGTGGCCGAGGAGAACCAGGCCCGCCGCCTGCTGAACGACCTGGCCTCGTTCCGGGCCTGGCTCGAGCGCAGCGAGGGCCACCCGGTGCCCGAGGTGGTGGCGGCCAACCGCTGGCTGACCGAGGTGTACGACCCGGTCGTCGACGGCATCCCCGCCCACCTGGTGGGCAGGCTCGACCCCGTCGAGGTGTTCCACGAGGTGCTGGAGCACCGCTGGTTCCTGTCCGAGCAGGCCGACCGAGACGTCGGCACCGCCGAGGCCGCCGCCAGCTACTACGCCGACGTGCTGCCCACCGTGCCCGACACGCTCACGTCGGGGCCCGCGTCCGAGGCGGTTAGGCCGGCCCCGCCGCCCGAGGGCGTGTCGCTGCTGGCCCGGGTGGGCCCCCACGCCTACGACGAGCTGGCCGCCGCCTACGTGGATGCCGTCGCGGCCCAGGCCGGCATCGACCCGTCGACGATCCCCCGCGGCATCGTCGAGTTCATGGTCGAGGACGGGACCGGGCGGCTCGTCGTGCGCTGCGGGTTCACCGGCCAGACGTTCCTGCTCGACTGGTCGGGCGACGAGGCGGAGCTCAGCCTGCTGGTGGCGGACGCCGCCGGCCAGGCGGCGTACCTGCTGGCGTCGTGAGCGCCCGGGCCACCACCTGGCAGGGGTGGACGGCCTCGACCCCGGCGGCGGCCAGGTGGAGGGCGCAGCCGGGGTTGGCCGACGCCACCGCCGGGGCGCCGGACCGGCGGATGGCGGCCAGCTTGCGGTCCCGGATCGCCCCGGCCAGCTCGGGCTGGACGGCGGCGTAGGCGCCGCCGGCCCCGCAGCACAGGCCCTCGTCGTCCAGCTCGACGACGTCGGCGTAGGGGGCGAGGACCGTGCGCACCGCGGCGTGGGCCCGCTGGACGTGGCGCAGGTGGCACGGGTCCTGGACCGCCACCCGGGGCCGCTCGGCGCCCGGGGCCGGCGCCGGCAGGGCGGCGAGGTGCTCGGCCAGCCACTCGTGCACGTCCCGGACCCGGGCGGCGAAGGCCGCGGCCTCGGCCGTGCCCAGCAGGTGGTCGTAGTCCTTGAGCTGGGCTCCGCATCCGGCCGCGTCGACCAGGATCGGGGCGTCGCCCGGGAGGGCCCGCATGGTCGCCTCGGCCCGCCGCCGGGCCTCGGACCCCAGTCCCGCATGGGCGGCCAGCGCCCCGCAGCACGCCGCCTCCCCTCCCGGCAGCGCCACCCCGGCCCCGGCGGCCTCGACCACCCGCTGCACGTCGGCGTGGACGTCGCGCTGCCAGGCGTCCATGACGCACCCGGTGAACAGCCACACGTCGGCGCCGGACGCCCGCAGCCGGGGGCGCCGCACCGGCAGCCGGGCGGGCAGCCCCAGGCGGGCCGCCAGCCGCCGGGGGACGAGCCGCAGCCGCTGGGCCACGGCCAGCGCCGACGACCCGGCCAGCACCACCCGGTGCCAGCGCAGCGTGCGCACCGCCACCCGGAACGCCCGGGGCGGCGGGGACACCGGCCCGCCGGCCGCACCCTCGGCCAGCGTGGTGCGGGCCGGCTCGATCAGCCGGCCGAAGGGGACGCCCGACGGGCAGGCCGTCTCGCACCCCCGGCACTGGACGCACGTCTCCAGCGAGCGGACGAACGACGGGTCGGCGTCGGCGCCGTCCCACTGGACCTGGCGCATGGCCGCCACCCGCCCCCGCGGCGACAGCGCCTCCTCGCCCGTGACCCGGTAGGTCGGGCAGTGGGGCAGGCACAGCCCGCAGGCCACACAGGTGGCCAGGTCGTCGTCGGCGATGCCGAGGTCCATCAGGCGCCCAGCGGGTCGCGGCCGGGGCCGAGCCGGCCGGTCGGGTCGAAGGTGGACTTGAGCCGCCGGTGCAGCTCCGCCACCGCCGGGTCGACCGGCCGGGCGGGCGCCGGCGAGGACCGGTGGACGACCCCCACGCCCACCTCGGCCACGAACGGGCCGCCGCCGTCGGCCGGCAGACCCGCCAGCTCGGACGGCCGGAGCGACCAGCGGTGGGGCGGCAGGTCGGGCGGGCCGGCCGCGTCCGGCAGCCCGGCCAGCGCCGCCTCCGCCTCGACGTCGGCCGGGTGGCCGTCGAGCAGCACCCAGGTGGTCGCCCCGTCCCACAGCACGGCCGCCGGCCGGTGGAGCCGGTGCTGGAGCGGGAACGGGTCGGCCTCGCCGGCCAGCCAGCGCTCGACCGCCGGCGCCGGCCGGGTCCGCAGCACCACCTCGGCCAGCAGCCCCAGCGTCCCCAGTGAGCCGACCAGCAACCGGCACAGGTCGAACCCCGACACGTTCTTCACCGTCGGCCCGCCCGCCTTGATCACCCGCCCCTCGGCCGACGCGTAGCGGACCTCCAGCACCGTGTCCCGCACCGGCCCCCAGCCCAGCCGCCGGAGCCCGCTGTGGCCGACGGCCAGGACGCCGCCCACCGTCGCCCCGGGCCACGACGGCAGCGCCACCGCCTGGCCCACCTCGGCCAGCGCGGCGTCGAGGTCGGTCACCGGCGTGCCCGCCCCCACCCGCACGGTCATGTCGGCGGCCTCCACCGCCACGACGCCGGCCGGCGCCCCCACGGGACGGGCCCCGTCCGCGGCCGCCGGGTCGACGACCCCCGCCGACCACTGTGTCCGGCCGCCCTCGGCCGCCACCGGCCCGGCCTCGGCCGGCCCCACCTCGGCCGCGAAGGCCTCGGCGGCGGTGGTCACACCCACACGCCCTCCGGCACCGACTGGAGGTCGCCGCAGCGGCTCCCTTCCGGCAGCACCTTGGTCGGGTTGGCCACCCCGTCGGGGTCGAACGCCTGGCGCAGCCGGGCCTGGGCGTCGAGGTCGTCGGGCCCGAACAGCAACGGCATGAGGTCGCGCTTCTCCAGCCCGATGCCGTGCTCGCCCGACAGCACGCCGCCCGCGGCGATCGACACCCGCACGATCTCCTCGCCGGCCGCGTGGACCCGGTCCATCGTCCCCGGCTGGCGGGCGTCGAACAGCAGCAGCGGGTGGAGGTTGCCGTCGCCGGCGTGGAAGACGTTCATCACCCCGAGGTCATGGCGCTCGGCGATGGCGTAGACCTCGGCCAGGACCTCGACCAGCCGGGTGCGGGGCACCACGGTGTCGTGCAGGTAGTAGTTCGGCGCCACCCGGGCCACCGCCCCGAACGCCGACTTGCGGCCCTTCCACAGCAGCGCCCGCTCGGCGTCGTCCGCCGCCACCCGCACCGTGCGGGCGCCGTGGGCCCGGCCGATCTCGCCCACCCGCCGGGCGCCGTCGGCCACCCCGGCGGGCAGGCCGTCCAGCTCGACCAGCAGCACGGCGGCGGCGTCGGTCGGGAAGCCGGCGTGCACGAACGCCTCGGCCGCCTCCGTGATGCGCTGGTCCATCATCTCCAGCGCCGCGGGCAGCAGGCCGGCGGCGATGATGCCGCTCACGGTCTCGGCGGCCGCCGCCACCTCGGTGAAGTCGAGCAGCAGGGTGGCCAGCGCCGGCGGGTCGGGGGTGAGCCGCACGGCGATGCGGGTGGCGATGCCGAGCGTGCCCTCGCTGCCGACGAACGCGCCCCGCAGGTCGAGGCCGGCCGGCTCGGGGTCGAGGCCGCCGAGCACCGTGACCTCGCCGTCGGGCAGCACCACCTCCAGCGCCAGCACGTGGGCGCTGGTCACGCCGTAGGCCAGGCAGTGGGGGCCGCCCGAGTTGTTGGCCACGTTGCCCCCCACCGTGCAGGCCTGCTGGCTGGACGGGTCGGGCGCGAAGTGCAGGCCGTGGGGCGCCAGCGCCCGGGTGAGGTCGAGGTTGATCACCCCGGGCTGGACCCAGGCCACCCGCTCGGCCGGGTCGACCTCGAGGATGCGGTCCATCTTGGTGGTCACGATCACCACGGGGTCGCCCACCGGGACCGCGCCGCCGGCCAGCCCCGTGCCCGACCCCCGGGCCACGAACGGTCGGTCGTGGCGGCGGGCGATGCGCACGGCCGCCGCCACCTCGGCGGTGTCGAGGGGGAAGCAGGCGACCGCCGGGGGCGGGCCCGACAGCACCGACGCGTCCCGCCCGTACATGGCCAGCTCGACGCCGCCCGTGTGGACCCGCTCGGGGGCCAGGGCGGCGGCCAGGTCGGCCACCAGGTCGGCGGTGGGGACGGCGGCGCTCACCCCGCCAGTCTGCCGCCCGGTTTATTCGCTCGTGCCGGATCGGGGCCGCGGGCTATCCCGGAGCCCATGGCGGCAGACGTGCAGGTGGTGGAGGTGACCGGCCCCGGCCCGGACTTCGACGCCCTGGTGGCGGTGTGGCAGGCCGACGAGTGCCTCACGAACCCCGGCGACCCGCCGCCGCTGGCCGCCGACCTGGAGGCGCTGCTGTTCGCCAGCCCACCCGAGTTCCGCAACCGGGCCTGGCTCGCCACCCGCACGGGCGAGCCGGCGGGCGGCGCCCTCTACGAGCAGGAGATCGACGGGACCAACGACGGCGTGGTCCAGCTGTACGCCATGACCCTGCCCGCCCACCGGCGGACGGGCGTGGCCTGGGCGCTGGCCGGGCCGGGCCTCGACGCCCTGGCCGAGGCCGGGGCGCGCTCGGTGCTCGGCTGGACCCACGACGAGGCGGGCGCCGCCTTCTGCCGGGCCCTCGGGCTGACCCACCGCCAGGACGAGCGCTGCAGCCGCCTGCGCGTGGCCGACGTCGACGGGGCCCAGCAGCGGGCCTGGATCGACGACGCCCCGGCCCGCGCCGCCGGCTACCGGCTCGTGGGCTGGTCCGGCGTCACCCCGGACGAGTGGGCGTCCGAGACGGCGACCGCGCTCGACGCGATGGTCGACGCCCCGATCGACGACCTCGACTGGCACCCTCAGCCGGTCTCGGGCGCCCAGCAGCAGCGGCGCGAGGCCTGGTGGCTGCGCCGGGGCTACGAGGCCGTGACCACCCTGGCCCTGGCGCCCGACGGCTCGCCGGCCGGCATCAGCCAGTTGCTGGTGTCCGCCGACCGGCCCGAGATCGGCGAGCAGGCCGACACCGGCGTCCTCGCCGCCCACCGCGGCCACGCCCTCGGCCGGTGGCTCAAGGCGGAGAACCTGCGCCGGGCCCGCGAGCGCGAGCCCGGCCTGGCGGTCGTGCAGACCTACAACGCCGAGTCCAACCCCCACATGCTGGCGATCAACGTGGCGATGGGGTTCCGGCCCCACATCGTCCACGGCACCTACCAGGGCGCCCTCGGGTCCGCCCGGGCGGCGTTGGACGCCCGGACGGCGCCCACCAGCACGCCGACCGCCAGCGGCGTCACCAGCACGAGGATGACCACCACCCAGGGCCACTTGGCCAGCGGCCCGGCGCCCGGTCGGTGGTAGCCGACGGGCCTGGACTTCAGCCAGTCCCCGGTGCCGCCGCCCACCGCCCGGGCGGCGGCACCGGACAGGCCGGCCGCGGCCTCGTCGCTGGTCCCGGTCGTCGCCGACCCGCCGCCGGCCTTGGCCTTGGCCGCGGCGGCCGCCCCGCCCGCGGCCCCGCCGGCACCGGCGGCCGGGCCGCCGGTGCCGCCGAATCCGCCACCGGCGATCGGGGGCAGCACCGGCGCCGGGCCGCTGACCGGTAGTCGGAAGCTGGGGTTGAAGCGGGGGTTGCCGCAGTTGCCCTGCGTCAGCCGCTCGGCGGGCCGTCCGGTCATGCGCCCGATCGAGTTGGCGATCTCCTGGGACAGCTGGGGCGGCAGGGCCGAGTAGCCCTTGATGCCGGTGCCCATCTCGGCCTGGCCGTCGCAGGCGATGTAGCGCAGCCAGTCGGCCAGCAGCTTCTCCTTGCCCGGCCGGTTGTAGCGGCCCCGGCAGTTGGGCCCCTTGCCCGGCGCGCACTGCAGCGTCATGTAGCTGTAGGCCGAGATCGGGTAGCCGAGCGGCGCGCGGTTGGCGTAGACGCCCGACAGGTCCTGGCTGATGTCGCCCCGCAGCCCGGCGGTCTCCAGCGCCTGGCTGATGTTGGCCGCGCCCGGCTGCACGAAGTTGCCGGACTGGTTCTGCACGAAGGCGACCTGGGCGTGCGAGGTCTCGGCGTACGCGGCCTCGACGGCGGCGATCGACCACTTGCCGGCCGGGCTGGCCACGGTGGTGGCGATGGCGTCCTGGTCGCTGTAGCCGCGGGCCACCGGCGCGAACCCGGGCGAGGTGTCGAGCTGGATGATGCGGATCGAGGTGCTGAACCCGTTGCGCCGGGCCCAGGCGCTGAACTGGTCGGGGATCGTGTGCTGGATGAAGTCGTAGAACAGCGCCGTCGTGCCCGACTGGCCGTTGCGGTAGATGATCGTGATCGGCCGGTCGGGCAGCTGGCGGCCGGCGTTGTCGGCGGTGATGGCCGGGTCGCTCCAGCGCGTGATGTCGCCGATGAAGATGCGGGCGATGGTCCGGCGCGACAGCCGCAGGGCCCGCACCTGCTGCCCGGCCTGGTCGTCGACGTTGTAGAAGATGCCGATGGCGCCGGCCACGTCCGGGGTGTACTGGTAGCCCCGGGGCACGTTGGACACGCCGCCGGCCAGTCCGTAGGAGGAGTACTCGGCCTCGGTCCCGGCGAAGTCGGCCAGGTTCTGCTGATACAGGCTGAGGCCCTGGACCGAGCTGGTGGGCGTGTAGCTGACCGGCCAGCCCCGGGCGCCGGCGTAGCCGGTCCACTGGCGGATGGCGAGCGCGGCGAAGGTCGAGCCCTGACCGATCACCGCCTCGTAGGCCTGGGCGGGGGCGCGGGGCGCGGCGCCGGCCGGGGCGACGAGCGACCCGGCCAGGCAGGTGGCCACCGCCAGCCCGGTGAGCAGCAGGCGGCGGAGCACTAGCCGAACCGCCCCTCGACGTAGGCCAGCGTGCGCTCGTCGTCGGGGTCGGAGAACAGCTTCTCGGTCGGGCCGTGCTCGACCACCCGCCCGGGCTCGTTCTCGGCGGCCAGGAAGAACGCGCACTGGTCGGACACCCGGTAGGCCTGCTGCATGTTGTGGGTGACGATCACCACGGTGACGTCGTTGCGCAGCTCGGCGATCGTCTCCTCGATGCGGCGCGTGGAGGTGGGGTCGAGCGCCGAGCACGGCTCGTCCATCAGCAGCACGTTCGGCTGCACCGCCAGGGCCCGGGCGATGCACAGCCGCTGCTGCTGGCCGCCCGACAGCGCCCCGCCGGCCGCGCCCAGGCGGTCGCGCACCTCCCGCCACAGGCCGGCCCGCCGCAGCGACTGCTCGACCAGCGCGTGGCGGTCGGTGCAGCGGATGC
>DATFRN010000090.1:0-6705 GCA_035263165.1 Acidimicrobiales bacterium
GCCCCGCTCCTCGGCGATGCGTGCGATCTCGTCACGAAGTTCGGTCGGGACCCGCAAGGTCGTCGTCTGTGCTGGCGCCATGTTTGTAGCCTAGCAAGGCGCCTGTCCGAGCTACAAGCCCGACCGGCGTTAGGACCGGCCCGGGCAGGGCACGCTTACCCCCGTGGCCTCGTACTCCGTCAACGACGCGGGGGTGGCCCACGCCCGCGAGCTCATCGACCGTCGTCGCTACGTGCTGCGCAGCGAGTGGAACCGGGCCCAGCCCCGGGCCGAGGACCAGAACCGGTTGCTCGAGCGGCACTCGTGGGAGGAGTACGCCGCCTGGCACCTGGCCCTGACCGACGGCGCCGCCGACGAGACCAAGGCGCGCTACGCGTTCGTCTACGGCGACCTCGACCGCCTGCACCGCATGGGCCTGATCGCCTGCCACTACCGGGCCGCCGAGTGGGGCCACAAGGAGATCGAGCTGGCGGCCCACGAGCTGCTCCAGTACCTGGACGACAGCCGGGCCTGAGCAGTCAGATCTGGCCGCGCCGCTCCAGGAGGTGGAAGCAGGCCCAGCCGGGGAGGACCGGGAGCCAGTAGGTCGCCAGGCGGTAGCTCAGCACCGCCGCCACCGCCGTGCCGGACGGCATGCCGACGCCCGTGAACCCGGCGACCAGGGCGGCCTCCAGGGCGCCGAGGCCGCCCGGCGTCGGGGCGGCCGCCGCCACCACCGACGCGCCGAGGTACACGGCCCCGACCTGGGCGATGCTCACCCCGCCGTCGTAGGCCGCCACCGCCGCGGCCAGGGCGCCGATGTAGGCCAGCGTCACGCCGAACGAGCCGCCGAACAGCGCGGCCAGCTTGAGCGGCGACCGGGCCAGCACGGCGATGCTGGTCGCCGACCGGGTCACGAAGCCCCACACGTGGGTGCGCAGCAGGCGCCGGCCCTTGCGGGTGGCGGCCACGATGCCGGCCAGCGCCAGGGCGACCGCCACCGCGGCCAGCACCTTGCTGCTCGACGGGATCTTGAACGTGCCCGCGCCCGACTGGCCCGCCCACGCCACGAACAGGACCAGCAGCACGGCGTGGACGACCCCGCCCGCCAGGGCGTTGAGCCCGACGCCCGTGACCGCCTCGGCCGGGTCGACGCCGGCCTTCTGGAGGAAGCGCACGTTCAGGGCCATGCCGCCGACGTTGGCCGGCGTGACCCGGTTGACGAACGACGAGGCCATCTGGGACTCGACGGTCGGGACGAACGGGAGGTGCTCGGGCACCCCGCCGGCCATCCCGACGGCCGCCGCCGCGTACGTGACCAGCGACAGCGCCACCGCCAGGATCAGCCACCCCCAGGTGGCGGAGCGCAGCGCCTGGAAGCTGTCGCCGACGTTGGCCAGCTGGGGCAGCAGGACGTAGAACGCGCCGGTGAGGGCGGCGATCATGACCAGCGTCCGGGGCCGGACGCGCACGAGGCGCTCGAGCGGCGGCGGCTCCTCGCCGGTGGCGTCGCCCACGGCCCGGCGCAGGCCCGCCAGGTCCGCCGTCGACGACTGCCGGCGGGTGGCGGCCGACAGCGCCAGCGGCTGCAGGTAGGGGGCCGCCGCGGCCAGCGCGGCCGGCTCCAGCACCCGGGCCGCGGCCGCGACGGCGCGCGCGGGCCCGACGATGGCGGCGAGGGACGCCAGCAGCTCGGCCCGGTCGATCGCCTGGGCGCGGGGGCCGGCCGACTCGTGCCCGAACCCGAGGTCGATGAGCACGGGCCGGCCGGAGGCCACGAGGACGTTGGCGGCCCGCAGCGACCGGTGGGCCATGCGGGCGTCGTGCAGCGCCTGCACCTCCCGCCAGACGGCCTCCATCAGGCGGTCGTCGACCTCGTCGGGCGGGAGCGCGTCGAGCCGCTCCCCGTCGATGTCCTCGAGCCCGAGGATCATCGAGCCGTCGGGCAGCGACGTGAGCAGCTCGACCGCGGGGACGCGGGCCCCGCCCTGCCGGGCGAGCATGAGCAGCAGCGCCTGGTGCTCGACGTCCTGGCGCAGGGCCAGCGCCGGCCAGTCGTCGTTCGGGCCCCGCAGCAGCAGCACGCGGTAGCTGCGGTAGAGCAGGTCGGCGTCCCGGGCGTCCCGCCCGTAGACCTTGAGGAACGCCGGCCGCCCCGCGCCCGGGGTGACCCGGTACAGCTGCGCCCGCCCGCCCTCGGCCCGGACCAGGTCGAGCTCGGTCACCGGCCGGCCGGCCCGGCGCAGGGCCTCGGCGATCGCCGACGGCGCGGGCCGCCGGTTGGGGGCGCCGAAGACGACCAGCAGCGCGCAGCCGGTGGCCGAACCGACGGCCAGCGCCAGGACCAGCCCGGGGGCGCCGGACGTGCCGGCCAGGGCCATCACGACCGCCAGCCCGGCCAGCGAGGCGTCGGCCGCCCGCCGCCAGGGCCGGGGCAGCCACGGCTTGCCGACCGCGGTCGCCGCCGCCGCCCCGGCCAGGTAGGCGAGCGACGGGAAGCGCGGCGAGGCCACCCAGGTGCCGGTGCTGACCGCGTCGGGCACCCGGCCCGGCAGGTCGAGCGCGAGGTCGACGAGCGCCATCGCCCCGGCCCCGGCCGCCGCCGCCAGCACGACGAACCCCAGCCGCCGGAACCGCCGCAGCGCCAGCAGCAGGACGGCCAGGGCCACGGGCACGGCCACGGCACCGACCTGGGCCAGGGCCAGCGCCAGCGCCCGCAGCGCGAGGGCCACGTGCCCGGCGGCCCGGGCGAGGTCGGTGGTCACGCCGGCGGTCGACGCCTGCGCCACCTGGATCAGCAGGGCGACCACCACCGCGCCGACCGTCCACAGCACCAGCCGGAGCACGTCGCCCGGATGCCGGTAGTACGCCTCGCCCGGCGGCCTCGCCGCCATCGGGGCGGCCTCGTCCGGGGCCTCGGTCGCCGTGCGATCGAGGGTGTCGGTCGGTCGGTGGGTCCGCACCCGCGCCCCTCCCGTCCCCGGCCACCAGGCCCGACGGGACGGCCTCAGCCTCCCACAGTTCTCAGCCGAGAGCGTCGGCCAGCCGGGCGCCGAGGCGGGACAGGGCCTCCGGGGTGCGGGCGCCCCACCAGAACAGGTCCTGGCCGTCGACCAGCACGACCGGCGCCACCTCGGCCAGCTCCGGGACGTGGCGCTCGCGGAACGGGTAGGGCTCGCTCGGGGCCAGGACCACCTCGGGCCGGCGGGCGCGCGCCTCGTCCAACGTGACGGTCGGGTAGCGGTCGCCGGCGTCGGCGAAGACGTTGGCCACGCCCAGGGCCGCCAGCAGCGACGAGCCGTACGTCCCGCCGGCCAGGGACATCCACGGCCGCCGCCAGATCGGGACGAAGGCCCGCAGGCGGGGCGCCGCCGCCGGGGTGCCCACGTCCTGCACGACCGCCGGGTCGACGCCCACGAGCCCGGCCAGCATGCGCAGGGCCGGGGCCACGTCGGCCACGCCGTCCACCGCCAGCGCGGCGGTCGTCACGCCCGCCTCGGCCAGGGCGTCGGCGTCCTCCCGCCGGTTCTCCTCGACGCACATGACCACCAGGTCGGGCGCCAGGTCGACGATGGCGCCGACGTCGGGGTCCTTGGTGCCGCCCACGTGGGCCAGGTCGGGCTGCTCGCAGAACCGGGTGCACGCCACCGGCGGCACGCCCCACGCCACCAGCGTCTCGGTCACCGAGGGGACCAGGCTGACGATCCGGCGGGCCGGCGTCCCGCCCGTCACATGCGGTCGAGGAGCTGCTGCTTCTTGCGGGCGAACTCCTCGTCGCTCACGAGGCCCTGCTTGCGCAACTCGTCGAGCTCACGGATCTGCGCCGGGATCGAGCCGTCGCGGTCGGGCCCCGCCTCGGCCGCCGCCGTGCCCGCAGCCGCCGACCGGCCGACCCGGTCGAACTTGCGGTTCTCGTTGTCCTCGATCTGCCGGTAGATCTCGTTCTGCACGTCGGACGGCCGGCGCACGTCGGTGAAGTGCTGGCGGCCCATCTCGCCCGCCGATTCGATGATCAGGTCGCCGGCCCCCACCATCCGCTCGAACAGCGACTGCCGGAAGAACACGGTGTTCACCCGGTCGAGCGGGATCTCGATGCCGTGCTTGGCCAGCACGCCGTGCCGGTAGATCAGCCGGTCGGTGGTGACCACGAAGTTGATGTTGCGCCAGCGGGTGTAGCGCTGGCCGAACCACACGAGGAAGCCGAGGATCATCACCGCCACGGGCACCTGCAGCCAGGGCACGTCGGTGGCGCCCCACACCCAGATGCCGATGGCGGTCACCGCGACGAGCGCCAGCAGCGGTGGCGCGAAGAACCACCAGTGCGGGTGCAGGTCGAGGACGATCTCCTCGTTGTCGTTGAGCAGGCGGCGAGGGAAGCCCACGGGCGTCACAGTAACCGGCCGCCGGCACGCACAGCGGACCCCCCCTTGGCTGTGCGTCAGCTGTGCGTCGGCTGAATGCCCCGGGCGCGAGCGTCGTCAACGGAGAGGGCACCCACGAGCGCTCTCCCCTGGGACCGGGAAGCCCTCTCGGCCCCAGACTGCGGGCCGGCCCGTGGTGAGGCGGGCAACCGCCTCACCAACGGCGGAACGGGCCGGCCTGTCCACGGCGGCGACGGGTCGGTCAGCTCCCTGTGGCGGCGGGCCGGCCCGCTCCCCCCGGGACACGCAGGAGGAGTTGAGCAGGATGACGACGTACCGGATCGACGTGTACACGCCGCCGCAACCCAGCGCGTGCGCCGGGACGGACGCGAACGTCTTCCTCACCCTCTACGGCGCCCGGGCCAGCAGCGCCGAGCTGAAGATGGCCAGCAACGGCCACCGCTTCGGCACCACCGGCGTCGACTCGTTGTCGGTGCACCTCCCCTGCCTCGGCGACGTGTCGCGCATCCACGTGCGCCACGACAACACGGGCGTGGCGCCCGGCTGGTTCCTCGACCGGATCGTCGTCCGGAACGAGGAGTCCGGCCGGGAGTGGACCTTCCCGTGCCAGCGGTGGCTCGACCGCCACCTCGACGACGGAGAGATCGAGCGCCTCCTCGAGGTGTCGTGACGAGGTCCGTCCTGCGGACACGAGCAGGGCCGGCGCGCCGCGCCCGTCCGTCCTTCGTCCACCCGCCGCCTAGGCTGACGGGTCGGGCCGGGAGGTACGAAGGGGTGAGGTTCGGGATTCTCGGGCCGCTCGAGGCCAAGGACGGCGATCGGGTGCTGAACGTCGGCGGTGGGAACTCGCGCACCCTGCTGGCGTGCCTGCTCGTCCGGGCCAACGAGGTGGTCCCGGCCGACACCCTGATCGAGGCCGTCTGGCCCCGGCGGCGGCCGGCCGACGCCGACAACAGCCTCCAGACCCAGGTCACCCGCCTACGCAACGTGCTCGAGCCCGATCGCGCCCGCGACCGGGCCACCGCCGCGGGTGGCCGCATCGCGCGCGACGGGGCCGGCTATGTCCTGCGCTGCGCCGACGGCGAGCTGGACGCCCTGGCCTTCGAGGCGGCCAGCCGGCGGGGCGACGAGGCGCTCGCCGCCGGCCGCTACGCCGACGCCGCGGGCGCCGCCGCCGAGGCCCTCGGCTCGTGGCGGGGCGACGAGGCGCTGGCCGGCTACGCCGACCACCCCTTCGCCGCCTGGCGGGCGGCCCAGCTCGACGAGCGGCGCCTGGCCACGATCGAGTGCGGCGTCGAGGCCCGCCTGGCCCTCGGCCAGCACCGCGAGCTGGTGGCCGAGCTGACCGACCTCGCCGAGCGCCACCCCCTGCGGGAGTCGCTGTGGGGCAACCTGATCCTCGCCCTCTACCGGTCGGGCCGCCAGGCCGAGGCGCTGCGGGCCTACGAGCGGGTGCGGGTGACGCTGCGCCAGGAGCTGGGCCTCAACCCCCGGGCCGAGCTGGCCCGGCTCGAGGAGCGGATCCTGGCCCAGGACCCCGCGCTGGACTGGGCGCCGCCGGCCGGCAACGGCGCGGCCCCGGTCGCCGCCCCCACGGCCCCCGGCGCCGGCGCACCCGGCACGCCCTCCGGCACCCTGATCACCTTCCTGTTCACCGACGTCGAGGCGAGCACGGCCCGCTGGGTCCGCGACCCCGACGCCATGGCCACGGCCCTGCGGGCCCACGACCGCCTCGTCCGGGAGGCCATCGAGCACCGGGGCGGCGTCGTGTTCGGCCACCCCGGCGACGGCTTCTGCGCGGCGTTCGACCGGGCCGGCGACGCCGTGACCGCCGCCCTCGACGCCCAGCTGGGCCTGGCCGGCGAGGGCTGGGAGGGCCACGATCCCCTCGACGTGCGCATGGCGATCCACACCGGCAACGCCGAGCTGCGGGAGGGCAACTACTTCGGTGCCACCGTCAACCGGGTGGCGCGGCTGCGCGACGCCGCCCACGGCCGCCAGATCCTGGTGTCGGCCACCGCCCGCGAGCTGGTGGCCGAGGCGCTGCCCCGCGGCGTCGACCTCATCGACCTGGGCAACTGGGTGTTCGAGGGGTTCGACCGGGCGGAGCGGGTCCACCAGCTGCGCCACCCCAAGCTGCCCGCCGGCTTCCCGCCGCTGCGCTCGGGGCGGCTGCACACCGGCGCCGTGCCCCGCCCGGTGACCAGCTTCGTGGGCCGCCCGCGCGAGTGCGAGCGGGTGGCCGAGATGCTGCGGGCCGGCTGCCTGGTCACGATCACCGGCGAGGGCGGCCTGGGCAAGACCCGCCTCGCCCTCGAGGTGGCCCGCCGGGCCGCGGTGGCCG
>DATFRN010000091.1:0-11697 GCA_035263165.1 Acidimicrobiales bacterium
GATGGCGTCGTTGCGGTTGGTGAAGCTGAACTCGAACAGCTTCGACTCGGTGATGGCCTCGGTGGGGCACGCCTCCACGCACAGGTCGCAGTGGATGCAGCGCAGGTAGTTGATCTCGTAGATGTAGCCGTAGCGCTCGCCCGGGCTGACCGGCTCGTCGGGCGGGTTGTCGGCCCCCCGCACGTAGATGCAGCGGGCCGGGCACACGCCGGCGCACAGCTCGCACCCGATGCACTTCTCCATGCCGTCCTCGTAGCGGTTGAGGACGTGGCGGCCGTGGAGGCGCACGGGCTTGGTGCGCTTGCCGCCGGTGTGCTTGGAGTAGTCCTTGGTGAGCCGTTCCTCGAAGAGCTTGCGGAACGTCACCCTGAACCCGTCGAGGTAGCCCATCAGTTGAGTACCTCCTCGGTGAGCTCGGCGGCGCGCCGGCGCCGGGCCATGTCGACCGCGCCGGTGAGGATGACCCAGCCGGCCACCAGCGCCAGGAACGCCCCGACGACGACGGCCGGCAGGTTCCAGTCCTCGTCGCGGGCGATGTTGACGGCGCCGAGCAGCATCACCCAGGCGAGGGCGAGCGGGATCATCACCTTCCAGCCGATGTTCATGAGCTGGTCGTAGCGGAAGCGGGGCAGCGTGGCCCGCACCCACACGAACATGAACAGGAACACGAACAGCTTGAGCGAGAACCAGATCAGGCCGGACAGCCAGCCGGGCCCGAACCAGTCGGGGCCGGCGGGCCCGCCGAAGAACAGCGTGACGATGATGGCCGACATCGTGATCGTGTTCATGAACTCGGCCAGGTAGAAGAGCGCGAACCGGAACGACGAGTACTCGGTGTGGAACCCGCCCACCAGCTCCTGCTCGGCCTCGACCAGGTCGAACGGCGGGCGGTTGAGCTCGGCCGTGGCGGCGATGAGGAAGACCACGAACGGCACGAAGCCGGTTGCGATGACGTTCCAGCGCGGGATGTCGATGGCGCCGAACAGGTTGTAGCCCGCACCCGCCTGGGACGCCACGATGTCGTGGGTCGACAGCGAGCCGGCCAGCATGACCACGGTGACGATCGACAGGCCGAGGGCGGCCTCGTAGCTCACCATCTGGGCCGTGCCCCGGACGGCGCCCAGCAGCGGGTACTTGGACCCCGACGCCCAGCCGGCCAGCATCACGCCGTAGATGGCGATCGACGACAGGGCCAGGATGAGCAGGACGCCCGGCGGCGGGTCGGCCAGCTGCATGTAGGTGTCGTGGCCGGGCACGTGGAGCACGCCGCCGTGCTCGGCGTCGAAGGCCCCGCCGATGGGGATGACCGAGAACACGACGAAGGCCGGCACCGCGGACAGGAACGGGGCGAGGATGAAGACCCGCCGGTCCGCCTTGTCCGGGATCAGGTCCTCCTTCATGATCAGCTTCAGCCCGTCGGCCAGGGTCTGGAGCAGGCCCCAGGGCCCGGCCTTGTTGGGGCCGACCCGGTTCTGGAAGTCGGAGATGAGCTTGCGCTCGAACCAGATCATCAGGATCACGCCGACCAGCAGCAGGCCGAACGCGATCAGCGTCTTGATGACGACGATGAGGACGACGCTCCAGCCGACGTCGCCGGACAGCAGCGGGTCGTTGGCGAGGGTGAGCCAACTCACGGGCGCTCCACCCGCACGTCGGTGACCGGGGCGTTGCCGTCGATGAGGACGTTGGCGCGGCCGCCGGCCAGGTTGAAGTAGAGGTGGGCGATGCCCCGGGGCACGGCGGCCTCGGGCACGGTCGGGACCGTCACGTTGCCCCGGTTGGACGTGACCCGCACGTCGTCGCCCGGGGCCACGCCCAGCTGGTCGAAGTCGTGGGGGTTGAGCCGCAGCGTGGCCGGCTCGGCCAGGTCGGCCAGCGCCGGCGAGCTGCGCACCAGCGTGCCCCGGTCGTAGAGCTTGCGGGTCACGACCAGGCGCAGCGAGTAGGCGTCGACCGACGGCGGGTCGATGATCGTCCACACCGGCAGGGCGACGCCGGGCTCGGGCTCGGCCGTGCCCTCGTCGGCGCCGGCGGCGGGCTCGGCGGCGTCGCCGTCGTCGCCCTCGCCCTCGCCGTCCCCCGTGGTCCCGGGGTCCTCGGCTGCGACCAGGTCCGGGTCGGCGGCGGCACCGGAGGCGGCGTCGGCGCCGGTGTCGCCGGTGCTGACGTTGGTCGGCGCGTGGCCCCCGGGCTCGCCCACCCCGGCGACGGCCGTGGCCTCGACCCCGGGCCCGGCGCCGTTGCCCCGGCGGGCGGGCAGCGCCACGACGACCCCGTCGCGCCCGTCGGGCGAGACCAGCACGTCGTGGGTCAGGCCGGCGAAGGCGGGCGCCACCGCAGCGATCTCGGCGCCGATCCGGCCGTGCGACTCGAGGCCCAGGTCGGACCCCAGCCGCGCCGCCACGTCGACGGCGATCATCCAGTCGGCCTGGGCGGTGCCCGGCGGGGTCACCTTGCGGGACACGGTGCTGACCCGGCCCTCGAGGTTGGTGGTGGTGCCGTCGACCTCGGCGTAGCCGGCGGCCGGCAGCACCACGTCGGCCTGCTTGACCGACTCGGTGAGGAACTGGTCGACCGAGATCACCGTGCGGGCGCCGGCCAGGCCCCGCTCGGCCAGGTCGCGGTCGGGGAAGTCGGCCAGCGGGTCGGCCCCCAGCAGCACCAGCGTGTCGATCTTGCCGTCGGCCGCGGCCCGCAGGATGCCGGCGGCGTCGAGGCCCCGGCCGGCGGGCAGGGTCGGCCAGCGCTCGGCGAACCAGTCCCGCCCGGAGTCGAGCGTGACCCGGCCCGGCAGCAGGCCGGGTGACATGCCCAGCTCCAGGGCCCCGTGGACGTTGCCCCGGCGCAGGGCGGACAGGAAGCGGGCCTCGGGCCGGGCGTGGTGCACGGCGGCGGCCGCCGCCGCGATCGAGCGGCCCGACTCGGCCAGGTTGGCCCGGCCGACGATGACGGTGAGCGGCCGGTCGGCCAGGAGTGCGGTCGCCGCCGCGATCTGCTCGGCCAGGACGCCGCCCACCGCCGCCGGCTCCTTGCCGGCCCCGGACGTCGGGGGGCGCCCGGCGCCGTCGTCGCCGGCCAGCAGCGCCCGCACCACCGACAGGGCGTGGCCCGGCCGGTAGCGCAGCGACTCGGCCGCCAGCTCGTCGGTGGCGCTGGTGTGGATCGAGGCCAGCTCGACCACCTTGACCCCGGCGTTGCGCACGGCGTGGCGCAGCCGCAGGTAGAGGACCGGCAGCTCCTCCTTGGGGTCGGGCCCGATCAGCAGCACCGCGCCGCCCGGCCGGCAGGCGTCGTCGATGGTGGCCCGGGGCAGCCCCAGCACTGCCTCGGCCGGCAGCCCGTCGCCCAGCTGGGCGTCGACGTGGTCGGAGCCGATCACGCCCTTGGCCAGCTTGGTCCAGGCGTAGGCCGACTCGTTGGTGAGACGCGACCCGCCCAGCACCGCGAACCCGTCGGGCCCGCTGCGGTCGAGCCCGGTGCGGATGGCCGAGGCCGCCCGGCCCAGGGCCACGTTCCAGGTCGCCGGCTTGAGCAGCAGCCCGGCGTCGCGGACCAGCGGGGCACCCAGGCGCTCCTCGCTGTTGACCGCCTCGAAGTCGAAGCGGCCCTTGTCGCACATCCAGCCCCAGTTGACCGCGTCGACGTCGACGCCCAGGTAGCGCAGCACCCGGTTGCGGCTCGACTGGACCACGACCCGGCAGCCCACCGAGCACGACGTGCAGGTGGACTCGACCTGCTCCAGGTCCCAGGGGCGGGCCTTGAACCGGTAGGGCGTGGCGGTCAGCGCCCCCACCGGGCAGATCTGCACGGTGTTGCCGCTGAAGTAGCTGGCGAAGGGGTGGTCGGGGAAGGTGTTGACCTGGGTCTGGCTACCCCGGTCCATGAAGTGGATGAGCGGGTCGCCCGCCACCTCGTCGGCGAAGCGGGTGCAGCGGTCGCACAGGATGCAGCGCTCGCGGTCGAGCAGCACCAGCTCGGAGATGAAGATCGGCTTCTCGTAGTGCCGCTTCTCCTCGACGAACCGGCTCTCGCCCGGCCCGTAGGACATGGTCTGGTCCTGGAGCGGGCACTCGCCGCCCTTGTCGCACACCGGGCAGTCGAGGGGGTGGTTGGCCAGGAGGAACTCGAGCACGCCCTCCTGGGCCTTGCGGGTGGCCTCGGACTCGGTGGCCACGGACATGCCGTCGCCGCACTCGATCATGCAGGACGGCTGGAGCGCCGGGCCCCGGCCGGTGTCGATCTCGACCAGGCACATGCGGCACATGCCCACCGGCGTCATCCGCGGGTGGTAGCAGAAGCGGGGGATGTAGATGCCGTTGCGCTCGGCGGCCGCGATCACCAGCTCACCCTTGGCCGCTTCGATGGTGCGGCCGTCGATGGTGACGGTGACGGTGACGGTGGGCGGCGCGGCGGTGTCGGTCACGGGGTGGCTCCGACGGTGGGGGTCGGGGACGGAATGTAGGCCTTGCCGGCGATCGGCACGGTGATCTCGACCTCCCCGCCGCAGTAGGCGAAGAACTCGTCCCGGAAGCGGACCAGCGCCGAGGCGATCGGCGACACCGCGGACGGCCCGAGCGGGCAGATCGTGGTCTGGCGCGGCGGCCACGTGATGGCCGGGCTGATGTTGTCACAGATGTCGAGCAGCTTGTTCACGTCGGACGGCCGGCCGTGGCCGTCGAGCAGGCGGCGCAGGATCTTCTCCAGCCACGCCGTCCCCTCCCGGCAAGGCGTGCACTTGCCGCACGACTCGCGGGCGAAGAAGCGCACGACCCGCCACGCGGCCTTGACCGCGTCGGTGGTCTCGTCCATGACGACGATGGCGCCCGAGCCCAGCATCGAGCCGGCCGCTCCCACGGCCCCCGCCTCCAGCGGCAGGTCGAGGTGCTCCTCGAAGAACCACGGGGCCGACGCCCCGCCGGGGATGTAGGCCTTGATGCGGTTGCCGTCCCGGATGCCGTCGGCGTAGCGCTCGCCGTAGATGATGTCGCGGAAGGTCGTGGTGCCGAACTCGACCTCGAACACGCCGGGGTTGCGCACGTGGCCCGACACGGCGAACAGCCGGGTGCCCCGGGAGTTGCCGTCGCCCAGGTCGGCGAAGGCGCTGCCGCCGTTGGCCACGATCCAGGGCAGGTTGGCCAGGGTCTCGACGTTGTTGACCACGGTCGGCTGGAGGTAGAGGCCCTTGGCCGCGGGGAAGTAGGGCGGCTTGAGCCGGGGCATGCCCCGCTCGCCCTCCAGCGACTCGATCAGCGCGGTCTCCTCGCCCACGATGTAGGCGCCGGCGCCCCAGTGCAGGACGATGTCGACCGAGAAGTCGCTGTCGAGGATGTTCTTGCCGATGTAGCCGGCGTCGTAGGCGTCGTTGAGCGCCTGGGCCAGCCGCTCCTGGGCCAGCGCCATCTCGCCCCGGACGTAGAGGAAGGCCTGGCTGACGCCGATGGCGTAGCAGGCGATCAGCACGCCCTCGATGAGCTGGTGGGGATCGCGCTCCATGAGGATGCGGTCCTTGTAGGTGCCCGGCTCGGACTCGTCGCCGTTGACCACCAGGTAGCGCGGGAACACGCCGGGCGGGCAGAAGCCCCACTTGACCCCGCACGGGAAGCCGGCGCCGCCCCGGCCCAGCAGGCTGGCGGTCTTGACCTCCTCGGCCACCTGGGCGGGGGTCATCTCGTCCAGCGCCTTGCGCAGGGACGAGTAGCCGCCGCTCTCGCTGTAGCGCTCGAGCGTGAAGCCGTCGGCCAGGTCCCAGCGGGAGGTGACGATGCGGGGGATCTCGCGCTCGCCGCTGGTGGCGTCGGTCGCGTCGGTCACGACGAGGCCTCCGTCGCCTGCTCGTTGCGGGCCAGCCACGGGGGCTCGACGTTGACGTCGGGCGGGGCCACGCCGGCCCGGCGCTCGGGGTCGATCTGCTGGCGGACCCGGCTGAGCGTGCCGTGCCGGGGCACGTCGTGGGCCCGCTTGCCCGCCCGCAGGTCGTCGAGCAGCTCGTCGGCCTGGTCGTGGGTGATGCGGTGGAAGTAGCGGTAGTTCACCTGGAGGCAGGGGGCCTCGGTGCACGCGGCGATGCACTCGACGTCCTCCAGCGTGAACTTGCCGTCGGCCGTGGTGCTGCCGGCCTTGATCTTCAGCCGGTTCTCCAGGTGGTGCAGCAGCTCCTCGCCGCCGTTGAGCATGCACGAGATGTTGGTGCAGACGTTGACGACGTAGTCGCCCACCGGCTCGCGCTTGAGCATCTCGTAGAACGACGCCGTGCCCAGCACCTCCGCCGGGGTGACGCCGACCAGCTCGGCGATGTGCTCCATCGCGTCCTCGGTGACGTAGCCGTCCTGCTCCTGGGCGAGGTGCAGCAGCGGGATCAGCGCCGACTTGGGCCGCGGGTAGCGCCCGACGATCTCCTGGGCCAGCGTCGTGTTGTCGGCCGTGAACCTGGTCACCGGTCGACCTCCCCCATGATCGGGTCGACCGAGCTGATCACCGCCACCGCGTCGGCGATGAGCCCGCCGCGCAGCATGTGGGGCATCGACTGGAGGTTCACGAACGACGGCCCCCGGATGTGCATGCGGTAGGGCCGGGCGCCCCCGTCGCTCACCATGTAGCAGCCGAGCTCGCCCCGCGGGCTCTCGACGGCCCGGTAGACCTCGCCCTCGGGCACCTTGAAGCCCTCGGTGAAGATCTTGAAGTGGTGGATCAGGGCCTCCATCGACTCGTCGATGCGGCCCCGGGGCGGCGGCGTGACCTTGCGGTCCTGGATGCGGTAGTCGCCCGCCGGCAGCTGGTCGAGGATCTGGCGGACGATGGCCATCGACTCGCGCACCTCGTTGAGCCGGATGGCGTAGCGGTCGAAGCAGTCGCCGTAGCTACCGACGACGACCCCGAACTCGACCTGGTCGTAGTACAGGTAGGGGTCGGCCTTGCGCAGGTCCCAGGGGATGCCGGTCGAGCGCAGGATGGGGCCGGTGGCGCCGAGGGCCAGGGCCTCGTCGGCGGTGATGACGCCCACGCCCTGGAGCCGCTCGCGCCAGATGGGCTGGCCGGTCATCAGCGTCTCGTACTCGGGCAGCCGGGGCTCGACCAGGTCGAGCACCCGCAGCGTGGCGTCGCGCCAGCCGTCGGGCAGGTCGGCGGCCACGCCCCCGGGGCGGATGAAGTTGTGGTTCATCCGCAGCCCCGTGATCATCTCCAGCAGCCGCAGCGTCTCCTCGCGCTCGCGCCAGCCGTAGATCATCATCGACACGGCCCCGAGGTCCATGCCGTTGGTGGCGAGGAACAGCAGGTGCGAGCTCATCCGGTTGAGCTCGCACAGCAGCATGCGGATCCACTGGGCCCGGGGCGGGATGTCCTGGTCGATGCCGAGCAGGGTCTCGGTGGCCAGCGAGAACACCAGCTCGTTGAAGAGCGGCGCCGCGTAGTCCATGCGGGTGACGTTGGTCGGGCCCTGGAGGTAGGTCAGCGTCTCGGCCGTCTTCTCCATGCCCGTGTGCAGGTAGCCGATGATGGGCTTGGTGCGCAGCACCGTCTCGCCCTCGAGCTCGAGCATGAGCCGCAGCACGCCGTGGGTGGACGGGTGCTGGGGGCCCATGTTGAGGATCATCGTCTGGGCTTCCTCGTCCGCCGGCTGGTCGGCCAGCGCGGCCGCCTCGGCCTCGGACATGCGCAGCACCGAGCCCAGCTCGCGCAGCAGCTCGTCGGCGCCGGCGCCCTTGCGGGGCCCCATCTCCTGGGTGCCCTCGCCGGTGCGGGAGAGATCAGTTGCACTCATGGACGGTCCTCACCGGGCGTTCTGGACGCCCTTGAACTGGACGGGGATGGCGCCCACCGGGCTGTCCTTGCGCAGCGGGTAGCCCTCCCAGTCCTCGGGCATGAGGATGCGGGACAGGTCGGGGTGGCCCCCGAAGCGGATGCCGAACATGTCGTAGGCCTCGCGCTCGAGGGCCTCGGTGCCCGGGTGCACGTCGAACAGCGACGGGCAGGTGGGGTCGGCCCCCGGCACCTGGACCCGCAGGCGCAGGCGCTCGGCGGTGGCGTGGCACAGCAGGCCGACCACCACCTCGAACCGCTCGGGGGCGACGCCCTCGGGCAGGTCACGGGGTGCGCTGTAGGCCACGTAGTCGACGGCGGTGACGTCGACGCACACCCGGAAGCCCTCGTCGTCGCGCAGGGTGCGGACGAGGTCGACCAGCTCCTCCCGGGACGGGTGGAGCACGGTCTGGCCCCGGCTGGTGGTGACCAGCACGCCGTAGCGGCGCTCGGGCTCGGGCGGGGCGGTCTCGTCGGCGGCTTGGGTCCCGGGCGCCTCGGCGCCCGTGTCCTTGTTGGGCTCGCTCATGGTCAGCGACTCCCGGTGAAGACGGCGCCGCCGGGCTCGGCGATCCCGTCGCGCTGCTCGATGACCAGGCCCGCACCGGCGCCGGTGCGCTCACGGCGGCGCAGCAGCTCGCCCGACTCGATGTTGTCGCGCAGCGTCTCGATGGCGTGGATCAGGGTCTCGGGGCCCGGCGGGCAGCCCGGGGCGTAGACGTCGACCGGGACGATCTGGTCGACGCCCTGGACCAGGGCGTAGTTGTTGAACATCCCGCCCGTGCTGGCGCACACGCCCATGGAGATGACCCACTTGGGCTCCATCATCTGGTCGTGGATCTGGCGCAGCACCGGCGCCATCTTCTGCGACAGCCGGCCGGCCACGATCATGATGTCGGCCTGGCGGGGCGACGCCCGGAAGACCTCCATGCCGAAGCGGGCCAGGTCGTAGTGCGCCCCGCCGGCGCCCATCATCTCGAGCGCGCAGCAGGCCAGGCCGAAGGTGACCGGCCAGGACGACTTGGACCGCGACCACTGGACGAGGTCCTCGAGCTTGCCGGTCAGGAAGTTGTGGTCGAGGCCCTCGAACCCCTTGGACAGGTCCCAGCCCATCAGGCCACCACCTCCTTCTTGCCGTCGCCCGCGCCGCCGTCGCCGGTGTCGTCGCCGACGGGACCGCGATCGTCGGCCCGGCCCTCGAGGCCGACCCGGCGGATCGTCGTCTGCGTCGTGCGCTCGGGCGACACCAGCGGCGACTGGCGCCGGGCCTGGTGCAGCGGGCCCCAGTCGAGGGCGCCCGCGCCGATGAGGTAGACGAAGCTCACGAACACGACCACCGCGAACGTCAGCACCTCGACCAGGCCGAACGCGCCCAGGTTCCGGTAGATGACCGCCCACGGGTACAGGAAGATGATCTCGATGTCGAAGACCACGAAGATCATCGCCACCAGGTAGAAGCGCACCGGGAACCGCTCGGGCGCCTCCCGGGTGGGCAGGATGCCCGACTCGTAGGGCGCCCGTTTGGCGCTGGTCGAGCGGCGGGGGGCCAGCAGCCGCGACATCACCAGACTGATCGCCGCGAACACCACGGCGAGCACGGTCATCGTGACGACGGGCAGGTACTGGCCCATGGCATCAACCTCCGGTCGTGGCCGGGACCGGGGCCGAGCGGTGCTCGGCGACCCGGCGATCTCGCGCGTGAAGCATTGCGCAAAGAGTGCCGAAGATCAGCCCCGAACCGAGAGTGATGAGCGCGGCGGGCACCCGGCGCTGGCCGATGTCGCGGATCAGCACGGCGGAGACCACCTGCGCCTCGGGGTCGGGCGCAGGCGGGGGCGGCGGCTGGCCGGCCACCGTCTCGACCTGCTTGGCCGGCTGGAACTGCACCACGACGTAGTGGGGCGGGTTCTTGATCCGCAGCGTGTTGGTGAACCGGTTGGAGATCCGGTCCCAGATCGAGTCGCCCTGGCGCTCGGGCTTGCCGCCGGTCTCGAAGGCGTTGGTGTAGACCCGCTTGGTCGGGTCCTCGAAGCCGGCGATGGCGCCCCCCGCCAGCTTGGCGTCGAGGGCCGTCTGGGCCTCGCCCTTGGCCGCGTCGGCCGGGCCGAGCAGCCGCCAGACGCCGAGGTCCTGGGCGGCGCCGATCTTCTCGATCTGCTCGGGCGTCATGTCCTCCATCTGCTTCTGCGTGGGGAGGGTCCCGGGCCTGATCTGGTGGACCTTGTCGTTGACCGACTGGTCGAGGTTGCCGTAGACGATCTCCTGGACGTCCCACGTGGGGACCCGGCCCGTCGGGCCCTGGCCCGGCGGGTAGATCCACCAGATGGTGCCGTGGATGATCATCCAGCCGAAGAACGCGGTGAGCACGACGAGGAAGCCGAGCCGGGCGGCCAGGTTGGTGGCCAGGACCAGGTACACGGAGCCCATCAGCACCGTCACACCCACCGCGAACGAGAGGATGTTGCGGATCTGCGGGTCCCAGGCGATGCCGGCCAGGGTGGGGACGATCGACATCGTCAGCTGCCCTTCTTTTCCTCGGCGGTGAGCTGCTCGACCGTCGGCGCCTTGGGCGGGTTGGGGGTCTCCGACGGCGGCAGGGTCGCCTCGTAGCGGGCGATGGCGGCGATCATCTTCGGCGTCAGCATGCCGTCGCCCTCGACGTCGGGCGTGTTGGGGTTGTCGCCGAAGCCGGGCATGCGGCCGCTGCCGATGCCGTTGCGGCCGTAGGCCTCGCCGTCGACGCTGCCCGTGGTGATGAACGCGGCCAGGTCGGTGTAGCTGGCGAACTGCCGCGGGATGAGCCCGCCGGTCAGGTTGGGGCCGAAGGCGCCGCTGCCGTCGGGGAAGCCGGTGAAGTCGCTGAGGTCGGCGTTCGGCGGGTCGACGGCGTCCTCGCCCGTCGTGATGATCGACCAGCCCCGGGTGTGGCAGCGGGCGCAGGCGAAGGCGCCCGAGGCGACGTTGTCCAGGTTGAACAGCGCCTTGCCGGTGGCCGGGTCGTCGTAGTCGATCTTCTTGATGGCGGCGTCGACGGCCTTGTCGTTCGCGCCCTCGGGCACGAGGCCGAGCTTCTCGGCCAGCGCCGCCTCGGCCTCGTGCTGGGCCTCCTTGGGCGAGAGCTGGATCGACCCCAGGTAGTCGAGCACGTTGTCGATCTGCTGCTCGTCGAGCGCACCCTTGTTCACCGCCGCGCCCCAGCCGGGCATCGGTGAGAACGGCCGGCCGTAGTTGATGACGTACTTGGCCTCGTCGCGGGTGAACCGCAGCAGCACCGTGTTGAGCGCCGGCGCCCGCCAGTTGACCGAGGCCACGAACTTCCCGTCGGCGTCGACGATCGTGTAGGGCGCCTGGCCCCCCGTGCCCTCGGGGCCGTGGCAGTTCTGGCACTGCGCCGTCGTCGTGTAGATCTCCTCGCCCCGGGCCTCGAACGTGGACTGGAAGTTCTCGATGGCGCCCGACTGCCGGCCCGGCTCGTTGAGCCAGTAGAGCGGCAGGCCCACGGCGATGATCACCAGCGTCACCAGCGCCCAGCGCAGCGTGGTGTTGAGCTTGGTGGTCTCGAGCTCCTCGTCGCTGAGGTAGGGCTTGCGGTTGGGCGCCAGGTCGACCTCGGCGCCGGTCTCCTCGCGCCCGGAGCGCACGTTGGCGATCACGTAGATCACGAACGGCACCAGGATCAGCACCACGATGACGGCGCCGACGGTGGTGACCGTGCTGGCAGCCAGCACGGCCGAGGGGGTGAGGGTGTCCATCAGTGGCCGCCGCCCTGGCAGTGCGGGCCCTCGAGCTCCTGGCCGGTGGTGTTGGTGCCGATCGGAGGGCCGGGGATGACTGTGCCGGTGTCGACGTTGAAGGAGCCGCTCTTGACCTCCATGGCGAAGCGGTCCATGCCCCGGGGCG
>DATFRN010000092.1:0-3469 GCA_035263165.1 Acidimicrobiales bacterium
CCGGCGGGCTCATCGCGGAGGGCCGGCTGCGGGTGCCGGCCGTCCGCCGCTGGTGGCCCCACACGCACGGAGAGCCCGCCCTCCACGTCGTCCGGATCCTGCTCGGCGAGGACGAGCGGCCGACGACGATCGACCTGGGGCGGGTCGGCTTCCGGACGTTGACTCCGGGCCCCACGCCGGATCACGACATCGACCGCGACGGCCTGTCCATCCACGTCAATGGCGTCCCGGTGTTCGCCCGGGGGGCCCTGTGGATGCCGCTCGACATCGTCGGCCTGACGCCCTCGAGGGCGGAGCTGCGGGCGGCCATCGAGACCGTCCGGGCGGCCGGCATGAACATGCTCCGCCTGTCCGGCTTCGGTCCCTACGAGCAGGACGCCTTCCACGAGCTGTGCGACGAGCTCGGGGTGATGGTCTGGCAGGACCTCATGTTCGCGAGCATGGATTACCCGTTCACCGATGACGACTTCCGGTGGGTGGTGGAGGCGGAGGCCCGGGACGTCGTGGAGCGGCTCGCCGGCCGGCCCAGCACTGCGGTCCTGTGCGGCAGCAGCGAGATCGAGCAGCAGGTCGCGATGCTCGGCCTGGACATGGCCCTGGCGCGCATCCCGTTCTTCGACCACTGGCTCCCCGGGACGGCGCGCGAGGCCGGTCTCGACGCCATCTACGTGCCCTCCTCCCCGTTCGGTGGCGAGCTGCCCATCCGGCCCGATCGGGGCGTGACCAACTACTACGGGGTGGGCGGCTATCGCGGACCGCTCTCGGACGCGCGCACGAGCGGGCTCCGCTTCGCGGGCGAGTCCCTCGCGTTCGCGAACGTGCCCGACGAAGAGACCCTGGCGACGATCTTCCCCGGATCCCCCGACGAGGCGTTCATCCACGATCCGCGCTGGAAGGCCGGAGTGGCCCGTGACCCGGGGGCCGGCTGGGACTTCGACGACGTGCGCGACCACTACCTCGCGCTCCTGTTCCGGGTCGACCCCGCCGCGCTGCGCCGGGACGACGCCGCCCGCTACCTCGAGCTGTCCCGGGCGGTGACCGGAGAGGTCATGGAGCAGGTCTACGGGGAGTGGCGTCGGGCCGGGTCGCCGTGCGGCGGCGGCCTGATCCTGTGGCTGCGCGACCTCGTCGCCGGCGCGGGCTGGGGCGTCGTGGACGACCGCGGCCGCCCGAAGACCGCCTATCACCACCTGCGCCGGATCCTCGCCCCGAGCGCGATCTGGCTGGTCGACGAGGGCATCGGGGGCGTCATCGCGCACATCGCGAACGATGGCCCGGCGGCCCTGCGGGCGCGCGTCCGGGTCGCCCTGTACTCGGACCTCGAGCGGCCGGTGGGCCACGGCGAAGAGTGGCTCGAGGTGTCCGCCCACGGCGCCGCGCAGCGCGATGTCGAGGTGCTCATCGGACACTTCGTCGACGCGGCCTGGGCATACCGGTTCGGCCCGCCCGCCCAGGACGCGATCGTGGCGAGCCTGGAGCGCGACGGCGCCGATGGCGTCGAGCTCATCTCGCAGGCGTTCCACTTCCCCGCCGGACGGCCCCGGGCGGTCGAGTCGGAGCAGCGCCTGGGGCTCGCCGCAAGCGCCTGCGCCGAGCCGAACGGGAGCGTCCGCCTGACGGTCGCCACCCGGCGCCTGGCGTACGGCGTCCGGATCCACGTGGCCGGCTTCGCGCCGTCCGACGACGCCTTCTCGGTCGAGCCGGGCGGGTCGCGCACGATCGAGCTGCGGCCCCTCATAGCGGGGCGGGCCTTCGCGGGCGGCGCGCTCACCGCGCTCAACCTCGATGGACGGGTCGCCATCGCGACCGCGGAGCGGCCGACGTGACCATCCCGCCCCCGGCTGCGCGCTCGATCTGGCTGCGGGCGTCACCCGACGCGGTCTTCGGGACGTTCCACGACGCCGCCTCGGGCCCGGACTCCGCGACCGCGGTCCTCATCGTCGGGCCGTGGGGCTGGGACGAGATCACGTCGTACGCCAGCCGGCGGGCCTGGGCCGAACGCCTGGCGGCCGACGGACACCCGACGCTCCGCATCGACCTGCCGGGGATCGGCGACAGCGCCGGCACGCCGGGCGATCCGGCCCGGCTCGACGCCTGGACCAGTGCGATCGGCGCCGCCGCTGCCTGGCTCGCCGCCCGCCCGGGCGTGGACCGCGTCGCGTTGATCGGCCTGGGGCTGGGCGGTCTCGTGGCCGGCAAGGCCATCGCCGACGGTGCGCCGGTCGACGACCTCGTGCTCTGGGCGGCGCCCTCCCGGGGCCGGGCGTTCCTGCGCGAGCAGCGAGCGTTCGCCGCTCTCCAGAGCGATCGGTACAGCGTGAGCGGCGAGCCCGAGCCGACCGTCCTGCCCGACGGCTGGCTGGAGGTTGGCGGGTTCGTCCTGGCGGCGGAGACGATCGCGGCGATCGCGCCGCTCGAGCTCGACCAGCTCCCCCTCGGCCGCCTCCAGCGCGCCCTGCTCCTCCAGCGCGAGGGCCTGGCTCGCGACGCCGCGCTCGAGGCGCACCTGGCGGAGGCGGGGGTCGACGTCGCGGCGGCCCCCGGCCCGGGCTGGACGGACATGGTCTTCCATCCGGAGCAGTACACGCCGCCGGCCGAGGTCTTCGACCGGGTCAGCCGATGGCTGGCGGCCGCCCCCGTCGGGCGGCCGCGCCCGGTCGCGGTCGAGGCGCCGGAGGCGCTCGATCGACTCGAGCTCCGCCTGGACGGCCGGCCGATCCGGGAAACACCCGTCCATATCGCGCAGCCATTCGGCCAGCTCTTCGGCCTGCTCGCCGAGCCCGTCGACGCCCCGGCCACGCCGCTCTGCGCCGTCTTCCTCAACGCTGGCGCGGTCCGGCGGGTGGGCCCGAACCGGCTGTGGACCGAGATCGCCCGGGACTGGACCTGGCGCGGTGTCCCCACGTTCCGGGTCGACCTCGAGGGGATCGGCGACTCGGACGGCGACCCGCGCCGCTATCGTGACGTCGCCAACTTCTACACCCCCGCCTGTGGCGCCGAGGTCGGAGCGATCCTGGATGATCTGCAAGCGCGCGGCCTCGGTCCGCGCTTCGTCTTGATCGGCCTCTGCGCGGGGGCCTACTGGGCGGTGAACACGGCGGCGACGGACGGCCGGGTGATCGCCGCGCTCGTCGTCAACCCGGGGGCGATGGTGTGGGACGCCGGGCTGCTCCAGCGCCGGGAGGCGGCGAAGATCGGACGGCTGGTCCAGCCCTCGGTCTGGCGGCGGGTCGCCCGGGGCGAGCTGGGTGCTTCGCGGATGGTCGCGGTCTCGCGGGCCGTGGCCGGGCGCGCCATCAAGGCCGCCGTCCGGGCTGCGCGACGCCTGACGGCCGCGGCCCGGTCGGACGCGACGGGTCCCGCCACGGCGCGCCTCATGGATACGCTGCGCGATCGGGGGGCCCGGGTCGTCCTCGGGTTCTCCGGTGACGAGCCGGTCTACGACGAGCTCCGCTCGGAGGGCATCCTC
>DATFRN010000093.1:0-2628 GCA_035263165.1 Acidimicrobiales bacterium
AATCTCGTATCCAGGGCGTCCCGGCAGCCTCTGTGACGCAACCGGCCGGAGGTCCGGACCCATGTTCTCCACCGCACCAACCTCCTCTGGACGGCGTCTGCGCCCTGGCGGGCGGGTGCGGGCGCCGTCCTCAGGGGGATCGCCGCAACGACACCCCGGGGGAAGCGCGCCACGCCGCGTGCGTTTGCGTAGCCTGCCCCCGATGACCAACGGGCAGCGCCACGGCCACGACGCCGCGCTCGAGGACTTCGAGGTGCTCGTGCCGCAGGCCATCGAGGGCAGCCAGGCCGCCTGGGAGGCCCTGGTCGCCCGGCTCCAGCGGGTCGCCTGGCGGGCCATCGCCGGCTTCGACCTGTCGCCCGAGGACCGCAAGGACGCCTTCGCCGCCACCTTCTTCCGCCTCAACGAGCGGCTGACCACCATCCGCGAGCCGGCCAAGCTGCCCGGCTGGGTGGCCACCACCGCCCGCAACGAGGTCCGCACCCTGCTGCGGGCCCGGCGGCGGCTGCGGGCGACCGACCCGCAGGACCTGCCGCCCCTCAGCGAGGCCCCGGTCGACGACGAGCGCCTGGCCGACGCCGAGCTGCGCCACGCCGTGCGCGACGCGTTCGCCACGCTGTCCCAGCGGTGCCAGGAGCTGCTGCGGCTGGTGACCGTCGACCCCCCGCTGTCCTACGCCGAGATCGGGGGCGTGCTCGACATGCCCCACGGCAGCATCGGCCCGACCCGCCAACGGTGCCTGGACGCGCTGCGCCAGGCCGGGCCGTTGCGCCCCTACGTGGCGGGGAGGTGACCCGATGGACGACCCGATGCTCGACGACGACGACCGGCTGCTCGCCTTCCTGGGGGAGGTGCTCGACGACATGGACCCCGTGCCCGACGATGCGGTGGCGGCCGCCCACGCCGCCAACCTCCTGCGCCTCGACGGCGAGCTGGCCGAGCTCGTGTTCGACTCGCTGCTCGACGACCGGGCGGTCGGCGTGCGCGACGCCGCCACCGACGTCCGCTCGCTGACGTTCTCGGCCGGGGGGCGGTCGCTGGAGATCGACCTCACCGACGCCGACGTCGTCGGCCGGGTGACCCCGGCCGAGGGGGTCGAGCTGGAGCTGGTGCAGCCGTCCGGCCGCACCCCGGTGCCCGTCGACGAGCTGGGACGGTTCCGGGCCGGGCTGGCCCCGGGGCCGCTGCGGCTCCAGGTCAGCGCGGTGGGGGCGGGGCTGGCGGCCACGCCCTGGATCACCCGGTAACAGTCTGTGCGTCGGTGCCGTCGTCGGCGCCGATGCACACGAAGGCGGCGGCCAGCGGGCGCTGGTCGGGACGATCCGCGGCGGCGGACGTCACGGCGGCGGCCAGCGCCTCGCTCGGCGCCAACCCCGCGCCCAGGCCGGCGTGGACGGCCAGGACGAACGGGGTCGTCGCCTCGTCGGGGACCGGCAGGACCGGGGCGACCACCGAGCGCACGCCCAGGCCCACCAGGGCGGTCGCCGTGCCCAGCACCTCGTCGCCCCGGGTGACCTGGGGCAGCGCCGCGTTGCAGGCGGGCAGGACGAACGTGGCCGGGGGCGAGCCCAGGCGCTCGAGGTCGTAGAGGGTGAGCGCGCCGTCGGCCAGGGCCAGCGACGAGAACAGGGGGCTGTCCGAGCGCAGCCGCCCGTGGGCGGCCACGTGGGCCAGGCGGGCGCCGGCCAGGGCGTCGAGCACGGCCTCGACGGTGGCGTCGGCGCCGCGCAGCAGGCGGGCGCCGGGGTAGCGACCGGCGACGGCGGCGGCCTCGGCGTCGGCGCCGGGCAGGTCGGGGCCGGCCACCACGACGGTGCCGCCGCTCCGCTCGTGGCGGCGGGACCGGGCCGGGCGCAGCCACAGGGCGGCGCTCGGGGCCACGGTCACCGGCCGGCCGGCGAGCGAGGGCAGCGCCGCCCAGGCCAGGCGGTGCAGCGGGTGGGTGGGGACGAGCACCAGCGGCCGGTCGGCGTCGAGGCCGAGCGGGGCGATCAAGAGGCCGTCCAGCGTGGCCGCGGCCGCGGCGACGTCGGCCCAGCCGCCGCCCTCGGTACCCGGCCGCGCCCCGGCGTCGCCCGGCGGGGACGCGACCGCGCCGTCGCCCCGGGTCCGGCCCCGGGCCGGGGCCAGCACCCGGCGCAGCGCGAAGTCGAGGAAGCGGGCCTCGTCGGCCACCCGGGCCGTCGGCCCCAGGGCGACCAGCCGGGCCCGGCCGCCGGCCACCGTGACCGCGTGCAGCTCGCCCTCGACGTTGACGTACTCGACCAGCGCCCGGCGTCCGAGGGCCGGGGACAGGTCGCCGGCGGCGAAGGCCCGGGGCCGGGTGCCGCCGCCTCCGTTGCCCGCCGCCGCCCGGGCCCGCCCGGGGCCCGACGCGCGGCGGGCCCGGTCCCGCACGGTCCGCTCCAGCCGGGCGATGCGGCCGAGCAGTGCGGCCGGCGGGGTGCCGGCCAGCGTGGCCTCCCGCAGGTCGGACTCGGCGGCCCGCAGGTCGGCCAGGGCGTCGGCCAGCTCGGACGTCGCCGGGGCCGCCACCGGCGGCAGGCGCAGGGCGCCGGCCCGCCAGCGCTCGGCCCAGCGCAGGACCTCCCAGGGCCGGCCGTCGCCGAGGGCGAGGCGCAGGCCGAG
>DATFRN010000094.1:0-3294 GCA_035263165.1 Acidimicrobiales bacterium
CTGTGCTCTCGTTCGGGCGTCGTCGAGCAGGCGCCGGCCGTACTCCCTGGCTTCGGCGACGTAGGCCTCGGCTTCGCGCTGGGCCTTCGTGAGGACGTCGATCGCCTCGGTCTGCGGGTCTGGGGGGCTGGCGGCCTCGTCACTGCGTTCGGCCTGCCAGCGGGCGAGGGCGTGCTTGTAGTGGTCGATCGTGGCCCGTGCCGCGGCGTCGGCGGCGTCTCGGGTGGCGACCTCCTCGGCGATCTGCTGGAGGAAGCTGCGGACGTCCTCTTCGTCCAGGCCGCGGCGGCCGAGGGGGGTCCTCGGGAACTCGGCGTCCCGGATGCGGTCCGGGGTCAGGCGGAGGATGCCGGCGCGGGGGCGGGGGCGGGGGCCCGGGGCCCCGGGGCCGGGCGGGCGGGTGGGGCCGGTCGTGCCGTCCTGGCGGGTCGGCGGGTGCCGGTCAGGCCGGGCGCTCCGCCCGGTCACGATCGGCGGGGGTGCGCCGGCGTCGGGCGAGCGCGTGTCGTCGATCGGATGGCCACCATGGTCCCAGCTCCCAACCTGCGTGCCCGGGGCGGCTACGCCACGTGTCGACGCTACCGCGGGGCGGACGGCCCGCATCGACTGGCGGGCGTCACTCGGCTGTGACCTGGGGCGGAGTGCGGCGGCGGCCGCGCCAGATGCTCCGCACGCGGCGCGACCGGTAGCGTTCCCGACGTGCGCTGCTCCGCCTGCGGGCATACGGATTCCAAGGTCGTCGACTCCCGGCAGAGCGACGACGGCGGCACGATCCGGCGCCGGCGGCAGTGCCTCGCCTGCGGTCAGCGGTTCACCACCTTCGAGCGGCCCGAGGCGCTGATCCTGACCGTGATCAAGCGGTCCGGGGTCCGCCAGCCGTTCGAGCGGGCCAAGGTCGTCGCCGGGGTGCAGGCCGCCACCAAGGGCCGGCCGGTCGGCGCCGGCGAGGCCGAGGTGCTGGCGGTGGCGGTGGAGGACGAGATGCGCCAGCTCCCCTCCGGCGAGGTGACCAGCGAGCGGGTCGGCCGGGCGGTGCTGGAGCGGCTGCGGGAGCTCGACGTCATCGCCGCCGTGCGCTTCGCCTCGGTGTACAAGGGCTTCGACGACCTGGCCGACTTCGAGCGCGAGCTGACCCTCCTCACCAAGCGGACGGCACCGAAGGCCCACTGACGGAGCGGCCATGACCGCTACGGGTGGTGACATTCGGCACCTTGCGTCATGGCCGGTGCCATATCCACTCTCAGGAGGCGAAGTGGCTCGCACCGGAGAGGTCGTAGCGTTCCGCCTCCGCTGCGCATCTCGAAGGTGCGGGTCTCTTCAACCCAGTCGTGGGTCGGCGGCGGGGCCCGCTGGGGGGTTCCGCCGCGCCCTCGCCCGCTCCCGGACCGGGCGTCAGTCGACGACGCTGCGGTCGCGCACGTGGCGGAGGAACAGGTAGCCGTCGTCCTCCAGCACCCGCGTCATCCGCATCCGATCGAACCGGCCCTCCGCCGGGCCCTGGGCGATGCGGGCGGCGGCGTCCCCGATCAGCCAGGGCGCCAGCGTGAGGCACACCTCGTCGAGCACGTCCTCCGCCACCAGCCGGGCGTTGGTGCTCGGCCCGCCCTCGCACAGCAGCACCCGCACGCCCCACTCCGACCACAGGGTGCCGAGCGCGAGCGACCAGTCCACCTGCTCGTCGCCCACCTCGACGACGTCGGCCACCTCGGCCAGCGCCCGGCGGCGCCCGGCGTCGGCCCGGGCCACCGTGAGGATCAGCGGCCGGACGTCGGGCACGGCGTCCCGGAACACCCGCCGGTCCGGCTCGATCCGCAGCGAGGCCGTGACGACGGCGATGCGGGGGAGCGGCGCCTGGCCCCGGGCCGCCCGCTGCTCCTGCACCTCGGGCGGCAGCCGGGCCGGGCCGTAGTCCTCGGCCACCACCGTGCCCACGCCGGCGAGCACCAGGTCGGCCACGCCCCGGATGGCCCCGAACACCGCCCGGTCGCCGGGCCCGCCCAGGCCCCCGGACCGCCCCCCGCTGTCGGTGGCGGCGCCGTCGACCGAGGCGATCATGTTGGTGAGCACCCACGGGCGCCCGTCGGGCGCCGGCCGGTCGTCGGCGGCGTAGGCCGCCACCGGGTCGATGCCGTCGGTGGGGGAGGGCCAGAGCTCGCGCATAGTTGCGGCGCACCGTACCCACTCCGGCCCGCACGGTGAGCGCCCCGGGGGCTGTGGACGCATGGGGCGAAATCCACTCGGAATCCACCCGGAATTCACAGGGTCATCCTCTAGCGGTCCACAAGCCCGGCCCAATACGTTGCCCCACATGCACTGTGCCCCGGCGCGGACGAGCGGAATGGCGGTTGTCGCTTCCGTGTCTGTGGTGGGCTGAGCGGCTCCTTGAGGGGGTCGGCCGTCAGGCGTCCCCCTCAACCTGCGAGTCCGCGCCGGGCCGGTTGCACGAGAGCTGGGTTCGGATCATCGGGGGACGGGCGCCACGGCGGCCGCCACGCCGGGCTCCCCACCGCCGCGTCTCGTCCAACCACGCCGTCCGCGCCGGGGGCAGAGCGCCCGACTCGGCCGTCCGGCCTCCAGGCGGCCGCCGGCAGGAGTGGGAAGGGGTACGGGCTTTCCGGCGTTGTACAGGTGTTCACCCGTACCGGATGTTCACAGGGCATTGACCATGTAATTCCAGAGATGTAATTTGCACGCTACATCTTGTGGCTCCGGCGGGTTGTGCCGGTGGCGGCCACAAGGGCTAGTGGTTTGGGGCCGTCGCTCCGAGCGGTCCTCTCCCCCGACTCCACATTCGACCAACTCTGGAGGAACCATGGCTCTCGCTCCCGAGCAGGCGGGCATCGGCATCCGCCGCCATTACACGACCGAGGGCGTGCACCCCTACGAGATGGTCGACTGGGACCGCCGCGACGCCCGCATCACCAACTACCGGGACGGCACGGTCGCCTTCGAGCAGATCGGCGTCGAGTTCCCCGCCACCTGGTCCCTCAACGCCACCAACATCGTCGCCCAGAAGTACTTCCGCGGCACGCTCGGCACCCCCGAGCGGGAGTGGTCGCTGCGCCAGGTCGTCGACCGGGTCGCCGACACCATCACCCAGTGGGGCACCGAGGGCGGATACTTCGTCGACGACGCCGAGGCCGACGCCTTCAACGCCGAGCTCAAGCACCTCCTCGTCACCCAGAAGGCGGCCTTCAACAGCCCGGTGTGGTTCAACATCGGCGTCCCGGGCGTCCCCCAGCAGGCCAGCGCCTGCTTCATCCTCTCGGTCGACGACGCCATGGACTCGATCCT
>DATFRN010000095.1:0-3553 GCA_035263165.1 Acidimicrobiales bacterium
ACGGCCAACCCCCACACACCCGCACCCCCACGAGCCCAGCCAGCGGCCAGCGGCCGCACGGCCAACCCCCACACACCCGCACCCCCACGAGCCCAGCCAGCGGCCAGCGGCGGCACGGCCAACCCCCACACCCCCGCGGGCGCAGCGCACGGTGGGCTGCCGGCTGCGGCCCCAGTGGCCCGGTGCCCAGGTGCCGCCCCCGGGGGGCGAGCGCACGGGCGGCGGCTACAGGGTGCGGGTCCAGTGGCCCGGGGTGTCGGGGTGCCAGCCGCGGGCGGCCAGTAGGGCCGTGGCCGCCTCCACGTCCTGGTTGTCCGGGTCGATCGTCATCGTCGTCGCTGGCAGCGACCTCGATCTGGCTTCCGCCTCGATCGCTGCCAGCAGGTGCGCTCCCACCCCCTGGCGGCGATGGGGGGTGGCGACCGCCAGGGCCTCCACCACCAGCGCGTCGCCCGCCGTGCGGCCGTGGGCGGCAGCGATCGGGGCTCCGGCGTGGCGGGCCGTGGCCGCCCAGCGGTCCTGCTCGTGGGTGTGGATCGGGGCCGGTCGCAGCGGTGGGGCGGCCGGGCCCAGGAGGGCGCGGGACTCCGGGTCGAGCACGTCCGTGACCGCCAGCTCCAGCTCCAGGCCGCCCCGGCCCACGACCGCCGGGGGCGCCAGGCGGGCGTCCGCCACCGGGAGCCACGGGCGGTCGCCGGTGTCCTGTTGCTCCAGGATGTGGACCCGGTCCACCCGCAGCTCAGCGTGGTAGTCCGCCAGCGCCGCCACCGCCGCCGGGATGCGGGACGGGCGCATGTCGTCCGCCAGGGTCGCGTGCGGGACGAACTCGTGGCTCAGCGGGCGGGCCAGCGGGGGTTGGAAGACCGCCGTGCGCAGGGCCGTCAGGGCGTCCAGGTCGCCGCCCACCGCCAGGTAGACCACCGGCGTCACCGGGTGGAACGTCGTCGCCGGGCCCAGCTCCAGGCCAAAGGGCCGGCACCCGGACGCCGCCGTGCGCAGGACCCGCAGGGCGTCGGGCAGCGACGACGCCACCACGTTGACCGGCGGGACCAGCGTGACGTGCGGGGGGATCGTGTCCAGCGTCGCGTCGCCGAGCGCACGGCGCAGCCCCTGGATCTCCGCGGCCAGCGGGGGCGGCACGAGCACGGCCACGCCGAGCCGGTGGCGAGGCACGCCGCCCTACGACGACCCGGCCGCGCAGGTCGAGCGGGCCTTCTGGCCGCCGAACCGCTGCTGGATCCACGCGAAGCCGTCCCGCGCCGCCTCCGGCACCTGGGCCCCGTGCCCCAGCCCCTCGTGGTAGACCCGGCGCTCCACCGTCTGCCCGAGCCCGCACATCCGCTTGAACATGATCTCCGACAGCGCAGCCGGCACCACGTCGTCGGCGGCGCTGTGCAGGATCAGGATCGGCGTGTCGGTCTTCACGTTCCCCGGGTCGTTGTCCTCCGCCAGCTTGGCCCACGGCTGCACGGTCGCGACGTCGGGTTTGAGCAGCGTCGACGAGTCCACCCCGGCGAATCGGGGGATGACCTGCCCGGCGCACCCCTTGTCGACCGCCGTCAGCGCCTTCTCGCCGGCCGGCGTGAGCACCTCGCTCAGCTTGGCCTGGTCGGGGTAGGCGGCGTTGAACCCGGCGATGATCATGTAGAGGAACCCGGCGATCGGCAGCCGGCTGGCGGCGGAGAAGATCACCGGGATCTCCGTGGCCGGCGCCCCCGCCACGGTCCCGACCAGGTGCAGCTCGGGCGTCCACTTCGCCGCCAGCTGCCCCGCCCACAGCGCCCCGTGCCCGCCCTGCGAGTAGCCGAAGATCGCCATCCGGTCGCCGGCGTCCGCCGACGGCAGCTGGGTGGCGGCGCGGGCGGCGTCGAGGACGCCCCGCCCCTCGCTCACCCCCACCAGGTACGGGTGGCGGCCCGGCGTCCCCAGCCCCTCGTAGTCGGTCTCGGCCACCAGGTAGCCCTGGCCGACCAGCGGCGCCATCAGGCTGAGCTCGCTCATCCGGGGATTCTTGGACGGCGCGCACGTGTCGGCGATCCCGGTGGTGCCGTGGGCGATCGTGAGGATGCGCCGCCCGCCCGTCGGCGCCCCCGCCGTGGGCACCAGGGCCGTGCCCGTCACGGCGATGGGGTCGCCGGCCACGCTGCGCGACAGGTACATGATGCGGTAGGCGGTGGCCGCGCCGGCGCTGTCCCCCGTCACCTCCTGGTAGCGGATCAGCGCCCCGTGGCGACCCGCCGGCAGCTTGGCCGGCACCTTGTAGAAGTCGGCGTCGCTGCCGGTGAACTCGGCCGGCTCGGGCGCCGACGCCGTCGTCCCGGACGCCTTCTCGCCGCCGCCCGACCCCGAGCCGGAGGCGCCGTCGCCCCCCGACCCCGAGCATCCGGCGATCAACCCGACCGCGACGACGATGGTGAGCGCTCCCAGCCGATGCCTCATCCCGCCAGTCTTCCCGAGACGGGGAGCGCGCGGCCAACTGCGCTCCGGAGCCGTCCGTGCGCGCAAGGTCAGCGGCCGGAGCCCCGCATGGCCGCCTCCACTCGGGCCAGCGGGTTGATCGTCACCTCGACATCGGGCGGCAGCCGGGGGTCGTAGGCCTCGATGGCCCGGATGAGCGGCTCGACCTCGCCGGGGTCGGTCGCCCAGAACCGGGTCGTCTTGTAGTAGGCGCCCGGCGAGCGCCAGTCGGCCACGGGGATCCAGTCCCGCGGCGTGTCCGCCGACATCGTGAAGTCGTACGTCGCCACCACCCGGAAGCCCCGCCGGTGCGCCATCTCGGACCAGAAGGCGGCGTTCTTGCGGCCCTCCAGCGCGGCGGTCAGCACCTCGTGGTCGCCGAGGCCGTAGATGTCGGTCAGCGGGCCGTGGTGGTACAGGGAGATGTACCCCAGCTCGGCGATGGCGATCGGGTCGTGGGGGTAGGCCTCGCCCAGGAACCGGGCCACCTGGTAACGCTGCTCCCACGTGATCTCGGCGTCGTGGGGCTCCCGGATCGTGACGTGGACCTGCCTCGCCGCGAACGGCACCAGCAGCAGCACCAGCACGCCGGCCGGCACCGCCGGCCACGCCCGGGCGACGAAGGTCCTGGCGCTCGGCAGCGCCCGCAGCACCAGCCACACCCCGAGGCCGTAGAGGTAGGCCTGGTAGCGCAGGCTCCGGTCCATGCCCCCCAGCTCGGCCTGGAGGGCGACCGCGACCGCGAAGACCGCGGCGGGGAACACCGCCGGCACCAGGTCGCGGGCCGCGGGCGGGCGCCGCCAGGCCGCCACCAGGACGACGACCGCCACCAGGAGCAGCACCACCACCAGCCGGTCGGACGTCAGCCGCTCGTAGAAGGCCAGCGGCGAGCGGCGGGGGTCGCCCCGGTCGGTCCGGCTCTTGAGGATCACCGAGTTGGGCAGCAGCGACTGCCCGTACGCCAGGTTGATCGCCCCGAACAGCGCCAGCGCCGCCGCCGACGCCAGCCCCAGCCCCAGGCCGGCCCGCACCCGGGACGACGTGGGCGCCGGGGGATGGGCCGGGTCGTGCCACGCCCGCACCCCGGCGGCCAGCA
>DATFRN010000096.1:0-13805 GCA_035263165.1 Acidimicrobiales bacterium
GGCGTGCCCGGCCTGGGTGAGGTCGAGGCCGCCTGGGGCGCCGGGGTGCTGGCCGGGCTGCCGGTCAAGATCCGCAGCAAGTGGCGCGGCGGTCGCTGGGTCGATCCCGGGCCCGACGGGCTCCGGTTCGCCGTCCCCAACAGCTGGCACCAGTCCGCCTGCGACGAGTCGCGGCGGGACGTCGAGCGGGCGCTGGCCGAGCACTTCGGGTCGCCCGTGGGCGTCACCGTGGTCGTCGAGGGCGACGGCGGCGGGGGATCAGGCCCCGCCGCGACCGGCGGACAAGGACCCGGACCCGACCCTGCCCCGACCCCCGAGCCCGAGGACGAGCACATCGACCCCAGCGAGCTGCGGGACGCGGGCGACGTCGCCACCACCGGCGTCGACCTGCTCCTGCGCGAGTTCGGCGGCCAGGTGGAGGAGGAGCCATGAGCGACGACGAGACCCCCGGCGATCCCGGCACCCCGGGTGCGTTCGGCGACCTCGGCGGCCTGCTCGAGTCGGCCCAGCAGGCGCTGAGCGCCCAGGCCGACGCGGCCAACCAGGTCGTGGAGGGCAGCGCCGGCGGGGGCGTCGTCACGGTCGAGATGACCGGCAGCGGCGAGGTCCGCTCGATCCGGCTCGCCCGCGAGGTCGTCGACCCCGACGACATCGACATGCTCCAGGACCTCATCGTCGCCGCCCTCCACGACGCCGGCGCCAAGGTCACCGAGCTCCAGCGCAAGGCGCTCGGGACGTTCGGCGGCCTCGACCCCTCCAACCTCGGCGACCTGTTCGGCGGCGGGGGCGGAGCCGGAGCCGGGGGCGCACCCGGGAGCGGGAGCCGGTAGGCGGGCGGTGGCCGTCTACGCCGGTCCGGTCCAGGACCTCATCGACGAGCTCGGCCGGCTGCCCGGCGTCGGCCCCAAGTCGGCCCAGCGGATCGCGTTCCACCTGCTCAAGCTCGACACCCAGGACGCTCTCCGCCTGGCCAAGGCCATCGCCGAGGTCAAGGAGCGGGTCTCGTTCTGCCGCACCTGCTTCAACGTCGCCGAGGGCGAGCAGTGCGGCATCTGCGCCGACCCCCGCCGGGACGCCACCGTCGTCTGCGTGGTCGAGGAGCCCCGCGACCTGGTGGCGGTCGAGAAGACCGGCGAGTTCACCGGCCGCTACCACGTGCTCCAGGGCGCCATCAGCCCGATCGAGGGCGTCGGCCCCGACCAGCTGCGGGTGCGCGAGCTGCTCGACCGCATCGGCCGGGAGGGGATCACCGAGGTGATCCTGTGCACCAACCCCAACCTGGAGGGCGAGGCCACGGCCATGTACCTCGGCCGGCTGATCAAGCCCCTCGGCGTCCGGGTCACCCGCATCGCCAGCGGCCTGCCCGTCGGCGGCGACCTCGAGTACGCCGACGAGCTCACCCTCGGCCGGGCGCTCGAGGGGCGCCGCGACGTCGAGGGCTGAGAACCGCAGCGGCGCACCCGGGTGCACTGGCCCGACGGTCGAGGCGGGCGGACGGGACCGACCATCGGACCAGCGCACCGAGATGCGCCGAAGTTGCGATGACGTTACACGTGTAACGGTCCGAGTGGCAATCTTCGCTTTGGGTCACCAATCGGGCGCTCAGCGTGGGAACGTCACGACGCATTGAGTGGCGCGAGGCTCACGTCGACAGGTGGGTCCGCAGGGCCGCGAGCATCTCCGCCCGGGTCGACGCGCCCACCTTCTGGCGGATCTTGGCGACGTGATGCTCCACCGTCTTGGGCGAGATGTACAGCTGGGCGCCGATCTCCTTGTGGGTCAGCCCGTCGACGATGTACTGGGCGACCATCTGCTCCCGCTCGGACAGCACGCCCACCCCGGTCGGCGCCTCGTCCGGGCCGGACGCCGGCAGCGCGGCCTTGAGGTCGCGGGCCCGCTCCAGCAATGAGCGGGTCACGCTGGGGTCGGCCGAGCGGATCGCCGCCTGGCCGGTGAGCCGGGACGCCTCCCACGTCAGCCCGAGCGCCTGGAGACCGGCGGCCGCCGCCGCCACGCCCCCGGGCTCGGCCGAGCCGCCGAGCACCGCCACCCACGTGCGCGCGGCGTCGGCCAGCGCGCCCAGCCGGGGGTGGACCGGCGCCGTGTCGACGACCTCGGCCGCCCGCCGCAGCGCGGCGTCGGCGTCGTCGGTGGCCAGCGCCACCTGGAGCCCGATCCAGCGCAGCGGCAGCAGCCACAGCGGCGGCTCGCCCAGCGACCGAACGACGTCGCCCAGCTCGTGGGCCTTGGGCGCCACCCGCTCCCACAGGCCGAGGCGGGCGGCGCCGATCACCAGCTCGCCCACGACCTCGAGGGAGAACAGGTCGGCGGGGTGGCGCAGCACGGCGCCCTCGGCCCGCGACCAGGCGTCGCCCAGCCGGGCGAGGTCGCCCGACCGGCGGGCCAGGCCGGCCTCGATCGCCGCCGCGAGCAGGACCTCCCGGGGTGCCAGCCCGGCGCCGGCCGCCTCGTCGAGCGCCGCCTGCGCCGCCGCCCACCGGCCGCTGCGCACCGCCACCCAGCCGAGCCCGAGCCGGTGCAGCAGCCGCAGCGGGGCGCCGCCGACGTCCGCGTCGCGGGCCCGGGTCAGGAGGTGCTCGGCCGTGGTCAGCTCGCACAGCGCCAGCGCCACCGTCGCCCCCACGGCGTGGGGGGACGTGGGCAGGACCAGCTCGGTGTGGGCGGACTCGATCAGCTCGGCGGCCTCGAGGATGGCCGCCAGCGGGTCGGCCCCGTCGCGGTCGGACGCCGAGGCGGCCACGGCCTCGGCGGTCAGTCGCAGCGCCTCCTGCTCCATCCCCCCGGCGGGGCCCGCCGGGGCGCCCGCCGCCTCGGGCGGCGAGCCCGTGGCGACGGCCCCGATGGCGGACAGCGCCGCCCACGCCGGGGCGCGGCGCTCGTCGCCGAGTGCGGCCAGCTCCAGGTAGGCCCGGGACGACCGGGCCCAGAACCCCCGCCCCGGCAGCAGCGCCGCCACCACCGCCAGGGCCCGGGAGCGGTCGGCGGCGCCGGGCACGGCGACGACGGCGTCGGCCAGGCGCAGCGCGCCCACCGGGTCGCCGGCCAGCGCCGCCGCCTCGGCCCGGCGGGCGGCGACGACGGCCGGGTCGAGCCCGGCGGCGATCGCCCGCTCGTACCACCCGGCCGCCAGCTCGGGGGCCTCGACCAGCGTGGCGTCGCCGGCGGCGGCGAAGGCGGCGGCCACCGCCGGCCCCTCGGCCTCGGCGGCGGCGAGGTGCTCGCCGGTGCGGGTCGCCGGTGCGCCCCGGTGGGCCAGGGCCCCCGCCAGGCGGGCGTGGAACAGGCGCCGCTCGGCCACCGGCGTCATCTCGGCCACGGCGGCGGCGACGAGGGGGATGGCCTCGCCCGAGCCGGGGGCGACCAACCCGGCGGCGCGGAGGTCGTCGACCGCCGCGCCCAGGTCGTCGGGGGCGATGTCGGCCACGGCGCCGAGCAGCCCGTCGTCGAGGTCGGCGCCGGCGCTGAGGGCGGCCAGCACCGTGCGGGCGGGCGAGGGCAGTTGGTCGACCTCCGCCGCCAGCGCCGCCACCAGGGCCGGCCCGGGGCGCCCCGGCGGGGCGACGAGCCGCCCGCCGGCCACCACGCCGGTCGCCAACCACTCGGACAGCGCCAGCTGGACGAGCCCGGGCAGGCCGACGGTCTGGTCGTGGACGACCTCGACCAGCCGGTCGTCCACCGCCCCGCCCAGCACCCGGGCGGCCAGCTCGGCCGTGCCGGCCTCGTCCAGCGGCCCGAGGGCGACCAGGGGATGGCTGCGGGCGAGGGCGGCGTCGAGGGCGGCCAGGTCGGGGTCGCCGCCGGCGGGACGATGGACCACCGTCACCCGCAGGCGACGCTCGGCCGCCCGCTCGGCCACGGCTACGACCACCCGCAGCGAGGCCCGGTCGAGCCACTGGGCCTCGTCGACCACGAGCGCCGCGCCCCGCAGCGCATCCTCGACCGACGCCCGCACGGCCCACGGGTCGCCGGGCTCGCCCGGGTCGCCACTCCGGGCGGCGGCGGCCAGCAGGTCGCGCACGGCCCCGAGCTCGTGGTCGACCTCCCGGCGCCGTCCGGTCACCCGCCGGACCGGGACCTCGTGGCTGCGCAGCCGGTCGACGACGGCGTCGACCACCGCGCCCGCCCCGGCGGTGCCGGGAGCGACGATGCCCAGCTGGACCGCCCGCCCGTCGTCGGGCGCGGCGAGGGCGACTACACGCGCGACGAGGGACGTCGGACGCTCCGCCATTGGCCCGTCAGCGTAGTGGCCCGGCCACGGGCTCCGATCGCCCCCCGGCCCTAGGGTGCGGGAATGGACTTCGCCCTCAGCCCCACCGCCGAGAAGCTTCGCACCGACCTCGAGGGCTTCATGGACGAGTGCGTCTACCCCAGCGAGGAGACGTACCGCCGCCAGCTCGAGGAGTCGGGCGACCCCCACCTCCACGCGCCGGTGCTCGACGACCTCAAGGTCGAGGCCCGCAAGCGGGGTCTGTGGAACCTGTTCCTGCCCCATGCCACCGAGTGGACCGACGGGCTGTCCAACCTCGACTACGCCCCGCTCGCCGAGGTCACCGGGCGCAGCCACCTGGCGCCGGAGGCGCTCAACTGCGCGGCGCCCGACACCGGGAACATGGAGATCCTCACCATGTTCGGCACCGATGCCCAGAAGGAGCGGTGGCTGCGGCCGCTGCTGGAGGGCGAGATCCGGTCGTGCTTCGCCATGACCGAGCCGGCCGTGGCCAGCTCGGACGCCACCAACATCGCGCTGCGGATCCAGCGGGACGGCGACGACTACGTGCTCAACGGGCGCAAGTGGTGGATCAGCGGGGCGGCCCGGGAGCGCTGCAAGGTCGCCATCGTCATGGGCAAGACCAACCCCGATGCGCCGCCGCACCGGCAGCAGTCGATGATCCTCGTGCCGATGGACTCGCCGGGGCTGACCAACCTGCGGGCGCTGCCGGTGTTCGGCTACCAGGACAACGACGGGCACTGCGAGCTGCTGTTCGAGGACGTGCGGGTGCCGGCCGACAACCTGCTCGGCGAGGAGGGCGGCGGGTTCGCCATGGCCCAGGCCCGGCTCGGCCCCGGGCGGATCCACCACTGCATGCGGGCCATCGGGGTGGCCGAGCGGGCGCTGGAGGCGATGTGCCGCCGGGTGCGCAGCCGGGTGGCGTTCGGCCGGCCGCTGGCCGAGCAGGGCGTCATCCAGGAGTGGATCGCCGACAGCCGCATCGAGATCGAGCAGGTGCGGCTGCTCACGCTGAAGGCCGCCTGGCTCATGGACAACGTGGGCAGCAAGGGGGCCCGCATCGAGATCTCGGCGATCAAGGTGGCCGCGCCCAACATGGCCTTGCGCGTGATCGACCGGGCCATCCAGGCCCACGGGGCCATGGGCGTGTCCGAGGACGTGCCCCTGGCGTCGATGTACGCCCACATGCGGACGCTGCGGCTGGCGGACGGCCCCGACGAGGTGCACCGCATGTCCGTCGCCCGCCGGGAGCTGCGCAAGTACGAGAGCTGAGCGCGTTCCCCCCGCCACGGGGTGTCGCCGAGGTGTCGCCGGCGCCGCGCCGGCACTACCGTGGACCCGTTCCTGGGGACGGGGCCCACGGTTCGATTGGGGGATGTTCACGCCATGACTCGGCGAGTGGTGTTCATCGTGCCCGCACTGCTGCTGGTCTTCGGGCTGGCCGCGTGCGGCGGCAAGTCGGGCGGCGACGACGCCAGCACCGGCGGCAAGTCCGCCGGCGGCGGTGGCTCGACCGACGCGGCGGCGCCCGGCCGGATCGGCGACGCGGCCACGGCGGCCGACAAGGACGCCGGCGGCGGTTCGGGGTCGTCCGGCAGCGGCGGTGGCCTGAACGTGCCGAGCGGCGCCCAGGGCCAGGCCCCCTCGGGCAAGCCCGGCGACGTCGGCAGCGCCCTGGCGAACGACTACACGTTCACCGGCAAGGACAGCGACTCGTTCTGCAAGCAGATGGGTGACCTCCAGGCCAGCTACGCCAAGGGCACCGACGCCAACCCGTCGTTCGCCGGCATGGCCGCCCAGGTGGCCGAGATCACCCCGCCGCCCGAGTTGGAGGCCGACTGGCCCACGTTCGTGAAGGTGCAGGAGTCGCTGGCCAAGGCCCCGGAGGGCCAGGGCCCCGACAGCATGGACGAAGCGACGTTGGTGAAATTCGCTGACGCGAGTAACAAGGTGTCTGCGTACCTGACCAACGTCTGCGGCCTCTGATCCCCCCGGCGGCCGCCGGCCGGGCACGCGTGCGCGCCCGCACCCCTTCCCGACAGAAAGAGACATCACCACATGCGACGCCTGCTGATCGCCCCCGTCGCCGCGGCCCTGCTGCTCGTCGCCGCCGCCGGCTGCAGTGACGGAGACAGCGCGAGCACATCGGGGTCGACTGCCTCGTTCTGCAAGGACTTCAAGTCGCTCAACAACGAGTTCAAGGACCTCGACACCAGCGACGACTCGGCCCTCGCCGACGCCTACCGCCGGCTCGACGAGCTGAACCCGCCCGCGGAGATCTCGGCCGAGTACCACAAGATCGTCGGCTCGGCCCGCGACGCCATGGAGACGCTCAAGAAGATCGACCCCAACGACGCCGAGGCGGTCGCCAAGGCGCAGGAGAAGTTCGCGAAGTCCCGGGACGAGATCGAGAAGGCGTCCACCAAGGTCGACCGCTTCCTCAAGGACGAGTGCAAGATCGAGCCCCAGTCCCTCGGCGGTTGACCGCTGCCGCCGCCCGTCGTCGCCGCCGGGCTCAGTGCGGCGGCGGGCGGAACACGGTGAGGCTGACCCGGGTGCCGTCGGCGTCCGGCGTGAAGCTGACCTCGTCTGTGAGCGTGCGCATGAGCGGGATGCCCAGCCCGCTCTCGTGCCGCAGCCGGCGGGGGTCGGTGGCCGCCGGGAGGGCCTCGACCCGCTCGGGGTCGAAGCCCCGGCCCCGGTCGACCACGTCGACCGTGACCTGGTGGTCGTCGATCCTGCAGCGGACCAGCACCGGCCGGTCGTCATAGATGGCCTCGTGGGCCTCGATGGCGTTGGAGCACGCCTCGGTGACGGCGATCTTGAGGTCGTCGAGCCGGGCCGGGCCGAGCCCCGGCGCCAGCGACCCGACGGCGGCGTCGACGACGAGCCGCACGAGCGACAGGTAGGCGGGCCGGGCCGGGATCTCCAGCTCGACGACCGCCACCGGATCAGCCCCCGGCGACGGCTGCGTCGAGGCTGGGCAGCAGCGGCACCGCCTTGTCCAGGCCGGTTATCTCGAACAACCTGGTCACCCGGGTCTCGGTGCACACCAGGCGGAGATCGCCGCCGTGGGTACGCGCCCGCCGGAGAGCGCCGATCAACGTGCCCAGCCCGGTCGAGTCGAGGAAGTCGATGCCCTCCAGGTCGAGCACGAGCTGGGTGCTGCCGTCGTTCACCAACCCCATGAGCTGCTCGCGGAGGCCGGGCGCGGTGGCGACGTCGAGCTCGCCGTAGAGCGAGACGACGGTCCAGCCGCCCAGTTCCGACACCTCGGTGCGTAGCTGCATGGCGCGCTGACACTACCGCCTGTGCCGGCGACAGCCTGGGAGCGCAGGTGGTATGACCTGGGGCTACACGCGTGGAATTCCATGGGCGTAACCTGTCGGAGCCATGGCTCTCGTCGCCGAGCCGTTCGACCGGCTCGATCCGCTGGCCGCCCTCCGGGCGACCCTGGCCTATCGGGCGGGCGCGACCCCGACTGGCGCCGGGGTCGATCCGAGCGACCCGAGCGACCCGGCCGATCCGGGCGGCCTGACCATCGTGCCCGATCTCGAGGGCGACGAGGGCGACGAGGGCGACGCCGTCGACGCCGGGGGCGGCCGACGATCCCCGCTCGTGCACCTCCAGCGGATCGACGCCCGCCAGGCCCGCACCGCCGCCCTCTCCCGGCCGCTGCCGCCGGCGGTGGCGGAGCGGGTCGGGGTCGAGGCGTTCTGGACGCACCAGGCCCAGGCCATCGACCTGGCCCGGGCCGGCCGCTCGGTGGTCGTGGCCACCGGGACGGCCTCGGGCAAGTCGCTCTGCTACCAGGTCCCCCTGGCCGAGGCGGCCGCCGCCCCGGTCCGGCGGGGGACGTCGCTGCTCATCTTCCCGACCAAGGCGCTGGCTCACGACCAGCTGCGGGCCCTGGCGTCCCGGGGCTACCCCGGTGTGGCGGCCGGCGCCTACGACGGCGACACCGGTACCGAGGAGCGGGCCTGGATCCGGCGCAACGCCACCGCCGTCCTCACCAACCCCGAGATGCTGCACAGCGGGATCCTCCCCCACCACGACCGGTGGGCGACCTTCCTCGGGCGGCTGCGCTTCGTCGTGGTGGACGAGCTGCACACGTTCCGCGGCATCTTCGGCAGCCACGTCGCCCACCTGCTCCGCCGCCTGCGGCGGCTGGCCCGCCACTACGGCGCCGAGCCGACGTTCGTGTGCTGCTCGGCCACCATCGGCCAGGCCGACCGGCTGGCGTCGGCGCTGTGCGGCGTCCCGGTCGAGGCCGTCACCGACGACGGCTCGCCCCGGTCCGAGCGCCTGCTGGCGGTGTGGAACCCGCCGCCGCTCGACGAGGTCACCGGCGCCCGGGCGTCCACCAACGGCGAGACCGCCGGCCTGGTGGCCGAGCTGGTGCGGTCGGGCCAGAAGACCATCGCCTTCTGCCGCAGCCGGCGCACGACCGAGGTGGTGGCCGCCGACGTCCGCCGTCGCCTGCCGTCCCGGGTGCGGCGGCGGGTGAAGCCCTACCGGGGCGGCTACCTGGCCGAGGAGCGGCGGGAGATCGAGGAGGAGCTGTTCGGCGGCCGGCTCGACGGCGTCGTCGCCACCAGCGCCCTCGAGCTGGGCATCGACGTCGCCGGGCTCGACGCCGTGGTGCTCAACGGGTTCCCGGGCACGATCGCCTCCTTCTGGCAGCAGGCCGGCCGGGCGGGCCGGGGCACCCGGCCGTCGGCGGCCGTGCTGGTGGCCGGCACCGACCAGCTCGACCAGTGGTTGGCCGCCCATCCCCGCCAGCTGGTCGAGCGGCCGCCCGAGCCGGTGGTCATCAACCCCGCCAACCCCTACGTCGCCGACGCCCACCTGCGCTGCGCCGCCCACGAGATGGCGCTGACCCATGAGGACGAGCGCTACTGGCCCGGCCTGCTCGACGAGGTCGTGCTGCGGTTGGTGCGGGACGACCAGCTGGTCGTGCGGGAGCGGGCCCGGGGCCGGGGGCCCAAGGCGCTCTACGCCGCCGGGGGGTGGCCGGCGCACGGGGTCGGGCTGCGGGCGGCGGCGGGCGGGCAGGTGGCGCTGCGCACGGCCGAGGGCGAGGCGGTCGGCACCGTCGAGCTGTCCCGGGCCTGCGAGCAGGTCCACCCCGGCGCGTCGTACCTGCACGCTGGGCAGTCGTGGCGGGTGGCGTCGCTGGATCTCGACGGCCGGGAGGCGATCGTCGAGCCCGACGAGGGCACGACCTACACGGTGGTCCGGACCGACGTCGCCATCCGGGTGGTCGGGTGCGACGAGCGGCGGCGGGTGGGCCGGTTCGAGGTCGGGCTGGGGTCGGTCGAGGTGCACCAGCAGGTGACCGGCTACCAGCGCAAGGACACCCTGACCGGCGAGTCGCTGGGCGTCACGCCGCTCGACCTGCCCCGCTCGACGCTGACGACCCGGGCGTTCTGGTATGCCGTGCCGGAGGACCTGCTGGCCGACGCCGGCGTCGACCGCACCGCCGCCCCCGGCGCCCTGCACGCCGCCGAGCACGCGGCGATCGGGGTGCTGCCGCTGTTCACCATCTGCGACCGCTGGGACGTGGGCGGGGTCTCCACGCTGCACCAGGCGGACCTGGGCGGGCCGGCGATCGTGATCTACGACGGCTACCAGGGCGGCGCCGGGGTGGCGGAGCTGGGCTACGAGGCGGCCGACCGCCACGTGGCCGCGACGGCGGAGGTCATCGAGGCGTGCCCGTGCGCGGCGGGCTGCCCCTCGTGCGTGCAGTCGCCCAAGTGCGGCAACGGCAACGAGCCGCTCGACAAGGCGGGGGCCCTGGCGCTGCTGCGGGCCGCCCTGGCCTGAGAGGCTGCGCCGACCGGCGTGACGGCGGCCCGAGTCCGCTGAGGCGGTCATCGCTCGACCCGCATGGTGGCGCGGCCGGACAGGGTGAGGTCGCCGAGCAGGCGGCCGACGATCGGCAGCCGGTTGGGCGGGCGGTAGCGGACGACCGCCCGCACGTCGCCGCCGGGCCCGCCCCGCCCGGCCAGGTCGACGGCCAGGCGGGCGGGGTCGAGCGGTCCGGCCCGCTGCGCCGCCATCCGGGCGGCCGCGGGGTCGGGGTCGACGGCGGCCTCGCGGGCGGCCTCCCGGGCCGCGTGGACGACCAGCAGCTGGTCCCGGGCCACGACCACCGCCTGGACCAGCGCCAGCAGCACCAACGCCACCAGTGGCAGGACGAGCGCCAGCTCGACGGTCGACTGGCCGCCGTCCGTCCCGTGGCGGCGGCCGGTCATAGCCCCGACGTCAGCCGGCGGACGACCGACTGGAACAGGCTGGTGAAGCTGTTGGTGCCGTGCGCCCAGGCGATGACGCCGAGGGCGATGGCGCCGGCGGCCAGGATGACGAGGCCGTACTCGGCGGTGGCCTGGCCGCCGTCGTTGGCCGCGAGGGCGGCCTCGGTGGCGACCCGGCGGGCGAGAGCGGACGTGCGACGGAGCGGGCGGATGAGGGACATGGCGGGACCTCCGGTTGGGGTGAGCGGGCTCATCCGCTGAGGGCGGTGAGCGATCCCGCCAGGAGCGGGACGACCGTGAGCAGGACGAACGCGGGCAGGGTCGTGAGGACGAGCGGCAACAGCAGCGTGACGGGGAGGCGCCGGGCGGCCTCCTCGGCTCGTCGCCGCCGGCGGGCCCGGGTCTCGATGGCGACCCGCTGCAGCGCCGGGAGCAGCGGGGTGCCGTAGCGGTCGTGCTGGGCCAGGGCGTCGACGAGTGGCCTCGCTGCCGGGCCCAGTGCCGCCAGGTGGTCGAGAGCGCCGGCGGTGGACCCGCCCCGCTCGATGTACGCCTCCGCCCGGGCGACGGCGGCCCCGGCCGGTCCGCCAGGGCGGTCGCCGATGGTCGTGAGGGCCACGCCCACGGGCAGGCCGGCAGCAGTGGTGAGGGCGAGCAGGTCGACGAGGTCGGGCACTTGGTCGACCACCGCGGCCTCCCGCCGCCGCTCGGCCGCCCGGCCGCGCAGGACAGGCGCCAGCAGCGCCCACAGGACCGGCACCGGCGCCAGCGGCGCCGCGATCGGCACGAGGGCGAGCCCCGCGACGGCCGCCCAGCCGATCCGCCGGTCGGCGGTCGTGTCGGGCGGTCCCAGCCCGGTGGCGCGGCGGACCCACGCACCGAGGGCGCCGACCGGTCCGCCCGACCTGGGCGGCGACGGTCCGAGCGCCTGGCCGGCTGCGAGCGGGCGTTCCATCGCTCCGGTGAGCCGCCGGCGGGCATGGTGGCGGGCGGGGCTGGCGACGGCGGTGACGGCTGCGGCCCAGGCGACGGCCAGGGCGAGGGCGATGGCCGTGGTCATGGCTCGTCGCCCCGGGTCAGGCGGGCCATCCACCACGCTCCCACCACATCGAGGCCCGCGCCGGCGACCAGGCAGGCCCAGCCCGTCGGGTGGTGGAGGAGGAAGTCGGCGGCGGCGCTGTCGGCGGTGAGGAGGACGAGGGCGAAGGCGGCCGGGGCGGCGGCGAGGACGAGGGCGCTGGTCCGGGCCTGGGTGGAGAGGGCGCGGCGCTCGGCGGCCAGGTCGAGACGCTCCCGGAGCGTGGTGGCGACGCCGTCGACCGCCCGGGCCGGCGCGCTGCCCACCGCCGCGGCCAGCACGAGGGAGGTGGCGGCCAGGCGGGTGCCCCGGTCGTCGTGGGTGGCGGACCACTCGTCCAGGACCGCCGCCAGCGGGCGGCCACGGTCGGCGGCGCGGGCGAGGGCGGCGAGCTCGGCGCCCAGTGGAGGCGGAGTGTCGGCTCCGGCCTCGGCGATGGCCGATGGCAGGGAGGCGCCGGCGCGTAGGGCCGTCGACAGCCGGTCGAGTGCGGCCGGGAGCTGCGACGTTCTCTGCCGGCGACCGGCGAGGGTGGTCCGCAGGTGGGCCTGGAGGGTGCACCCGACCGCGACCGCGGCGAGGACCGCGGCGGTCGTGGGACCGGCGGCGATCCAGGCGAGCGCGAGGGCCGCGGCCGCGATCGGCCAGCGTCGGGGCGTCATGCCGGCCTCCGGGGCGGGCGGCGGCAGGTGGCCACGACGCGGCCCGACGGGTGGATCAGGGGTCGGGCCGTCGGGGTGCCGGCCTCGTCCGTCGCCACCTCGGCGACCGCCACGACCCTGCGACGGCCGTCGCCGGTGCGGGCGACGTGGACCACCAGGTCGATCGCACCCGCCATCTGGGGGCGGATGGCGGCGAGGGGGACGCCGGTGTCGCCGAGCAGGGCCATGGTCTCGATGCGGCGGAGGGCGTCGGTCGGGCCGTTGGCGTGGCAGGTCGAGAGGCAGCCTCCGTGGCCGGTGTTCATGGCCTGGACCATGTCGAGCGCCTCGGCGCCCCGGACCTCGCCGACCACGATGCGGTCGGGGCGCATGCGCAGGGCGGCACGGACCAGGTCGCGGACGGTGACCGCGGCGAGGCCGTCGGGGGTGGCCGGGCGGGTTTCGAGGCGGACCACGTGGTCGCTGGGGAGGCGCAGCTCGGCGGCGTCCTCGACCGTGATCACCCGCTCACCCGCCGGCAGGTGGCGGCACAGCGCGTTGAGGAGCGTGGTCTTGCCGGCCCCGGTGCCGCCGCTCACGACGAGGTTGAAGCCGGCCGAGACGGCCTCGACCAGCAGCGCCGCCACCTCGGGCCCGCAGAACGCCGCCAGGGGGACCGTGGTGGCGCCGAAGCGCCGGATGGTGACGGCCGGGCCGTCGATCGCCAGCGGCGGAAGCACGACGTGGACCCGGGAGCCGTCGGGCAGGCGGGCGTCGATGATCGGGTTGGCGCGGTCGGCCCGCAGGCCCAGAGGGGCGACGACCCGCTCGACCAGCAGATCGATGGCAGGCCGGTCGAGCGTGACGCCGCCGGGCACGACCTTGCCGGACCGCTCGACCCACACGGGGCCGGGACCGTTCACGAGCACGTCGGTGATCGCCGGGTCGGCGAGCAGCGGCTCGAGCGGCCCGAGGCCGCCGATACGGGCCCGCACCCGGGCGACGACCCCCGCGACCTCCTCGGTCGCCAGCAACGGCGCCTCGCTGCGCACCAGGCCGGCGAGGGCGCCGTCGTCCAGGGCCTGGTCGCCGGCGGAGGCCAGCACCCGCCCGTGTACCCGGGCGTCGATCGTGCCTGCGGCGGGGTCAGCGGACATCGGGCACCGCCTCGGCCACGGGGTGGACCACCGATGTCGCGGGGTGCCGGCGCATGGCGGCGACCGTGCTGGGGCGTGGCTCGACCGGGTGGCGAGACACCGCGTCGGACGGGGGCGCCACGACGGTGAGGTAGCGCGCCCTCGGGGTTGGTGTGGTCCCGTCCAAGGACGGATGCCGGGTCGGGCGGGGCGGGTCAGGTGACATCGGGGATGGCCTTGGCCAGGGGGCGGGCGAGGGAGCGGGGGAGGCGGGTGGCCAGGAGGCCGGCGTCGACGGCCCGGGCGACTGCGGGGTCGAGGTCGAGGGTGGCGACGACCGGCGTGGCCAGGGTCTGGTCGATGTCCGTGGCCGTGAGGGCTCGGCCTGGCTCGCGGATCAGCACCACACCCGTCGGGCGGAGGGGGCACTGGGCGGCGCGGCGG
>DATFRN010000097.1:0-2743 GCA_035263165.1 Acidimicrobiales bacterium
GCCTCGCCGCCGAGGCGGCGCACGGCCTGGGCCATCTCGACGCCGACGGGTCCGCCGCCCAGGACGATCAGGCGCCGCGGGACGGCCGTCATGCCGGTGGCGTCCCGGCTGGTCCAGACGCCGTCGAGCTCGCGCAGGCCGGGGATCGGCGGCACGATCGGGTCGGCCCCGGCGGCCACCACGACGTGGTCGGCGGTGTGGGGCACGCCGTCGACCTCGACCACGCCCGGCCCGGCGAGCCGGCCGGTGCCGCGCAGCAGGGCGATGCCCTCGCCCGCCAGCCAGCGCACCTGGCCGTCGTCGGAGTAGCCGGACACCTGGAAGTCCCGCCAGGCCAGGGCGGCGGCGACGTCGACCTCCGCCGTCGCGGTGGCGTCCCGGGCGGCCTGCACGGCCTCGCCGGGGCGCAGGAGGGTCTTGGACGGGATGCAGGCGTAGTACGAGCACTCGCCCCCGACCAGCTCCCGCTCGACCACCGCGACCCGCAGTCCCCCCTCGGCCAGCGCCCCGGCGCAGTGCTCCCCCGGCGACCCCCCACCGAGGACGATGACGTCGTAGTCACGGTCGCTGCTCACGCTGTCAGTCAAACGCATCCGTGGTCGGACGGCCACGGGAGGGCGCCGGCCACCAGGGCGCGGAACTCGGCGGGGCGCTCCAGGTTGACGTAGTGGCCGCACCGGCGGACCAGGTGGAACCGGCGGTTCGGCCCGGTGACGATGGCGGCGGCCGTCGCGGGGGTCGGGTGGCGGTCGTGGTCGCCGGCGATGACCACGAGCGGCTTGGGCCAGGCCTCGGCGAACCCGGTGAGGTCCCGGCGGTCGTGGAAGGCCCGCACGCCCCGCACCACATCGTCGACGTCCTGGGCGAGGACCATCCGGCGGGCCCGGGCGATCGTCGCCGGGGGCGTGTCGGGCCCGAACAGGGGCCGCCAGTACGCCCGCCAGGCCGCCTCCGGCCCCCGGGCGGTCAACAGGCGCACGGCTTCGTCCCGGAGCGCCGGCTCGGGGCGCACGCCGGCCTTGGCCCCGACGAGCACGATGCCCTCGACCTGGTCGGGGGCGGCCCGGGCGACCTCCAGGGCGCACGAGCCCCCGACCGAGCAGCCGACGACCACGAGAGGCTCGTCCCCGGCCAGCGAGAGGACGCCCTCGGCCCACTCGGCCAGGCTGGCGCCGAACCGGTACAGCGTGGGCGCCAGCGTGCGCCCGGGCAGGAGGTCCCGCTCGGCGTCCCACATGCGCCCGTCGAACGGCAGGGCGTGCAGCAGGACGAGGCGCACCTCCGATCACCGCTCGACCGGTCGGGCCGCCAGTCCGGCCCGGGTGGGGATCCGGCGGCGCCAGCCGTCGTACACGCGGGCCTCGGGCTCGAACAGCTCGACGAGGCCGAGCCCGCACGAGGCCATCCAGGCCACGTAGGCACCGAGCGGCCGGTGGTAGTGCCAGTGCCCGCCGAAGGTGTCCAGCCACCACTCCTCCTCGTCGAGGTAGCCGCGGACCTGGCGGTAGCCGCCGCCGGCGTCGTCGTCGACGGTCCGCTGCAGGAAGAAGGCGGGATGCAGGATCGTCGCCACCAGCACGCCCCCGGGCCGCACCCGCAGCCGCAGCCGGGAGAGGTCGGGGATGTCCATGAGGACCATGAGCGCGACCACGACGTCGAACTCGCCCTCGTAGCCGCGCCGCAGGTCGTGGTGCTCGAAGGTGACGCCGGGATGGCGGCCGCGGGCGATGTCGAGGAGCCGCTCGCTGCCGTCGACCCCGACGACGTCGGCGCCCCGGGCGTGCAGGCGGTGGGTGAGCCAGCCGTGCCCGCACCCGAGGTCGAGCACCCGGCGGCCGGCGACGTCACCGACGTGCCGCTCGACGAACTCGTCGAACCAGTCGACCGGGGGCTGCGCGGCGTAGGCCGCAGAGACGTCGTCCCACGCCGCCAGATCGTCGGGCCGGGGCGGGGTCACGTCCGCGACGCACCCCGAGCGATCAGCGCTGTCGCCTTCACGAGAGCGTCCGCCTCCCCGCCGTCGGCGCAGATCCATGCGACGGGCCACGGCGCCCGGGCGAGCAGCGCTTGGCTGCGCTGGGCGGCCTCGCCGTAGTAGGCGACGACATCGTCCAGCGTCACGACCTGTCGTGCGGTCCGGTACCGCGACACCTTGGCGATGTGGTTCCCGAGCCAGTCGCCGCCCTCCCGTGCGTCAGCCCGCGCCAGTGCGCTGCGGGCGTCTGCGTCGAGGTGCACCTCGACGACCGAGAACCCCTCGAACACCGCCGCGAGACGGGCGAAGACGTCCGCGATCTCGTCGTCGCTGTATCCCCAGGCCAGGAGCGACGGAAGGTAGGGGAAGAGCGCATCGAGCACGAACACGTCCGCCCGCGCCCGCCGAGCCGATCGCACGTACTCCGCCGCGGCGGCGACGAGGGTCCCGAGCCGCACCTCGTCCGCCGCGCCGAACTCGCGCACCACGGCCGCGAACGCGGGGTGACGACGGATGTCCTCCTCACGGAACAGCTCGACCCGGCGACCGCCGGCGTCGATCGCGGCGGCGAGCGAGGCGGCCAACGAGGACTTCCCGGCGCCGGGCACAGACCCCGTGACGAGGAGCAGGACCTTGGGCCGCCCCACGTCACGCCCCGTGCGCGCGCAGGAGGTAGCGGGCGTCGAAGCCGTCGTCCGAGTGGTCGGCGGACTCGACCGTGAACCCGGTCCGCTCGAACATCGCCTCCAGCAGCCAGGTGAAAGTGGA
>DATFRN010000098.1:0-23076 GCA_035263165.1 Acidimicrobiales bacterium
GGGCCTCGTTCGCCGGGCGGAAGTGCTCGCGTGTCCGCTCCGACGACTCGTGCACCGACAGGTTGATCGACCCGCCGGGCACGCTGAACATCGAGGTCACGTCGGCGTCCACCGTCATCCGCACGACCTGGCGGTCGTGCAGCTCCCGGCCCTGCACGTGGACGTCGTCGAGCAGCTTGGGCGCCAGGTCGGCGATCAGGTCGCTCGCCCTGGTCTCGCCCCCGGGGATGGTCCCGCCCGCCACGCTGGCGGCCCGCGCCCCGTCCTGCGCGGCCGCGCTGGCCACGCTGACCGCGTGGAAGTACAGGCCGGCCTGCACGATCAGCATGATCGTGAAGAGGAACGCGGGGGTCACGAGGACGAACTCGGTCGTCGCCCCCGCATCGCCCCGGAGCCGAGGCATGGGTCAGCCGTTGCTGTTCAGGTCGTTGGTGATGTCGTTCTGCTTGTTCTTGATGCCGGCCACGATGGCGACCGCCGCGGCCAGCGCGGCGGCGGCGAGCAGGGCGGTCAGGATCATCATCTCGACCGTCATGCCGCGGTCGTCCTCCCGCAGCATCTGGATGCGGTTCCAGATGAGGGAGAAGATCGGCGTGAGTCCGGAGAGCATGCGTCGCTCCTTTGCTGGAGGGGATCAGAGGTTGGTCATCACGGCGTCGAGCGCCGGGTAGCCGATGAGGATCAGGAAGCCGAGGAACAGCAGCACGACCGGCATGGCCATCTTCTCGGTGGTCGCCTCGGCCTCGGCCTCGGCCTCCGCCAGGGCGTGGTCGCGCAGCGACGTGGCCTTGACGGCCAGCGACTCCCGCACGCGTGCGCCCTCGGTCCCGGCCAGCGAGATGCTGGCCGACAGCTCGACCAGCTCGGAGACGCCCACCTCCTGGCCGAGCCGGGACAGCGCCGCCCAGGGGGTCTCGCCCGTCAGCGCGGTGACCTCCAGCGCGTTGCGCAGCTGGGCGTAGGCCCAGCCCTGGCCGATGTTGGCGGCGTCGCGCAGCGCCGACTCGACGCCGGCGCCGCCGGCCAGGGAGATCACGACCAGGTCGAGGAACGAGCCGAGGGCGTGCTTGAAGGACTTGCGCCGGGCCGCCGCCTCGCTGCGCAGGGCGATGTCGGGGGCGAAGAAGAAGAACGCCGCCAGGAGCAGCGCCACGCCGACCGGGAGCGCCAGGTCGAACCCGATGCCCGCCACCACCGCCGTGATGCTGACCAGCAGCGGCAACGACAGGCCGAACAGGGCGAGCAGGATCTTCTGGGCCAGGTGCTGCTCCAGCGACCGGCCGGTCAGGCGCAGGTCGGGCTCGAGCGCGTCGAGGTCGAGCCCGAGGTTGCGCAGCATCCGGCCCAGCGGGGCGCCCAGGGTGCGGCCCAGGACGTCGGTGAGGTCGTCCCGGCGGTCGACCCCGGTGATGGCGGCCAGCTCGTTGCGCTGGTGGAGCCGGTCGATGGCGGCCTGCAGCGGGGGCGACGGCGGGAACAGCAGGCGCCACGACGCGATCGCGCCGATGCCGACCACCGCGCCCAGCAGGAGGGGGACGATCACTGCGCGACCGCCTCGGCCCGCAGCAGCCGCTCCTCACGGTCGTAGGCGAAGGCCCGCGACAGCCAGAAGTATGCGGCGGCGAAGCAGACGCCGATCAGCCCCAGGATCGCCTGGCCGAGGGGTGAGTCGTAGGGGTCGAGGTAGTTGCGGTTGAACAGGATCAGGAACGCGGCGAACGCCGTGGTGAACCCGGTGATGATGCGCACCGACGTGCGGGTGCGGGCGCGACCGGCCTCCACCCGCAGGCGCATGTTCACGTCGGCGCGGGCCGAGGTCGCCAGCCGGCCGAGGAGGTCGCCCAGCTTGCGCGGGCTCTTGTCGGCCGCCAGCAGCAGGGCGGCGACGACCAGGTCGCCGGTGGGGTGGTCGAGCTCGTCGGCGAACTCGCGCAGCGACGGCGCCAGCCGCTCCCGCTCCAGGCGGGCGGCCAGGCGCACGACCTCGGACCGGATCGCCGGTGGGGCCACGGTGGCGGTGGCCAGGATCGACTGCTCGAGGCCCCCGGCGCCGGCCATCGTGTCCCGCAGCATCTCGGCCCAGGCCGCCATGGCCTCCACCCGGTCGAGCTGGGACTTCCGGGCCGCGCCGCCGCCGATGAGGCTCGGCGCCATGAACCCGGCGACGCCGAACATCAGCGCCGCCATCGGCCAGCGGGTCACCGCCCCCACCACCACGGCCGCGAACAGGCCCAGCGCCAGGCGCAGGGTCACGTTCTCGACCCGCAGGGACAGCGTCTCCCGCCGCTCGACCCGCCGGGGGGCGACCTCGTCGGGCGCCACCGGCCGCATCGCGACCAGGAACGTCACGATCCCGCAGGCGAACAGCGCGCCGAGCACCCCGGCGACGAGCGTCATGGCGGCCGGCTACCCATCGTCGTTGATCGCCTGGGCCTCGTCGACGGGCAGGTTGACCTCGGAGGTGCGGACGATGTTGCCGATGTTCTCGACCCGGTCGACCTCGATGCCGTTGACCGCCACCGCGTAGCCGCCCGTGTAGGTGATGGTGGCCGTGATGTGGTAGCCGCCCGGATGGCCGGCCGACGACTCGGCGTAGAGGTGGGCGCAGGCGCCCCCGGGTCCCGGCGTGGTGTTGCAGGCCTCGCGGCCGTCGCCGGTGTCCCAGGCGATCTCGGGATGGGGGTCGGCCCAGACGATCACCGTGACCGGCCCGTCGCTGAGGGCCGTCTGCTGGCGGGTCAGCGGCTCGGCGAAGGACAGGTAGACCGGCAGGTTGACCAGGCCGTGCACCCCGCCTCCGGGGCTGGTCGAGATCTTGGGCGGCTCGGGGTTCAGCTTGGCGATGGCGTCGGCGATCATGTCCTCGGGCGGGGCCGGGGTGACCGTCCAGGTGTCGAGCCAGTCCCACTCCTCGCCCATGTTCGGGTAGAGGTGGTGGACGTCGTCGACGTCCTTGCCGTCCAGGACGCAGTCGTAGAAGACCGTGTAGGTCGTGCCGTCACCCGAGGGGACGACGTTCCACTCGTAGTGGGCGGGCAGCTCTGGGTGTTCCCTGAGGTGGCAGACGTTCCTGGTGCTGATCCTGCCGCCGCCGGTGGCCTGGGCGTAGTAGGCCCAGGCGCTGAACCGGCCGCCGTGGTTGTCCCCACCGGTGCTGGTGCCGGTCTCGCCGCCCAGGCCGCCATCCGCCCCGGCGGCGGGCGCCAGGACCATGAGCGCGGTGGCGACGACGGCGAGTGCCCCGATGCCCTTCATGCGGGCGTGCACGGTGCCTCCCTGCGATCGAAGTGGGACACCTTCCAGGCGCTGCCCTCGCGCACCACGGTGACCCGGAAGTTGGTGACAGCACCCTTGGTGCTCTCGACCACCGCACCGTTGCGGTCGTACTCCGTCGAGTTCTCGACCGTGCAGTCGTCGATGACCACCTGGGTGGCAGAGGCGGAGACCACCTTGGGGTGGGTCTGCATCGACCCGCGCAGGCGGTTGCCGGTGCGGGCCCGGGTGGCGATGCTGGTGACCCGCTCGTCGAGGGCGTCGCCGGTCATCAGCTTGCCGATCTCGGGCGTGACCTTGGGCGGGTCGAGGGCCTTGAAGCTGGCCACCCAGCTGGCGTTGTAGGCGGCCACCGCCTGCTCGCGGGGCCCCTGCGGGGCGCCCGTCGTGGTTGCCGTCGACTTGGCGGTGGTGGTCGGCCCGGCCGTGGTGGTCGTGCCCTTGCCGCCGTCGCCACCCGTGCGGTCGGAGCCGTCGTCGCCGCCACAGGCGGCCAGCGCCACGAGCAGGGCGACGACCAGCGCCACCCCGGCGAGGGTGAACGCGCGCGTTCGACTCGTCATGCTCCGGCCTCTGCTCCCCGCTTGGGCACCCCAGCTCCCCGTCGTATTCAGCGCCCGCACGCCTCTGTCGCCCTGAAGATAGTTGCCCGCGCGTGGGGTGTTGGACGCGCCCCCCGGCTCAGTTCCACCACCCCTCGGGACGGAGCATGACCGAGGCGTCGAAGCCGACCCGGGCCAGCTCGTGCTGGGTCGAGTCGCGCAGCGGCGCGCCGGGCACCGCCCGCCGGTCCGGACCGGGGCGGAAGATCTCGTTGGACATGACCAGCGAGCCCTCGGCCCCCACCACCTCCCGCACCGAGGTGATGTACCGGCGCAGCCCGCCCACCGGGCCGCCGATGGCGGTGCCGATGTGGACCACGAAGTTGATGGCGTTGGCCACCATGAGGTTGGTGGCCTCCAGCCCCAGCCGCTCGGGGGCCTGGACGGCGTACATGGCCAGCTTGCCGAACGCCCCCGAGGACGAGTTGGCGTGGATCGTGCACATCGACCCGTCGTTGCCCTGGCTCATGGCGTTGAGCATGGGGATGACCTCGTGGCCCCGGACCTCGCCCACGATCACCCGGTCGGGGTTCATGCGCAGGCCCCACCGGACCAGGGTGGCCAGGTCGACGGCGCCCTCGCCCTCGACGTTCTCCTCGCGGGCCTCCAGGGCGACCACGTCGGGGTGGAGGTCCTCGTAGCGATCGAGGCCCAGCTCCAGGTTGTCCTCGATCGTGACCAGCCGCTCGGTCGCCGGGACCTCGTTGAGCAGCGCCCGCATCAGCGTCGTCTTCCCGGCGTCGACGCCGCCGCAGATGATCAGGTTCTTGCGGGCCCGGACGGCGGCGGACAGGAACTCCCGCAGCGCCAGGTCGAGCGAGCCGAGGCCCACCAGGTCGTCGAGGAACACCTTGGGGAAGCGGTGGCGGCGGATGGCCACGCAGGGCCGGGAGGTGACGGCCATGACCGCGAACAGGCGGCTGCCGTCGGGCAGGCGCAGGTTGAGCGACGGCGAGCCGTTGTCGAACCGGCGCTCGGTCAGGCCGACCCGGGCCGCGGTCATGCGCAGGGTGTCGATCAGCTCGTCGTCGCTGTCGGCGATGGGCGGGGCCCGGTGCTTGCTGCCGTCGGCCCGGGTGATCCACACGTCGTTGCACCCGTTGGCGTCGATGTTCTCGATCGACTCGTCGTCGAGCAGCCGCTGGAGGGCGCCCAGGCCGAACAGGGCGTCGTGGATGGCCTGGGCCAGGGCCGTCTCGTCCTCGAACGACAGGGGCTCGCTGCCTTCGTCGAGCTGCTCGCGGGCGAAGCGCTCGAGGCGGCGGTTGATGAGCTGGCGGCCGAACTGGCGCTGGTCGGCCGGCGACATGCGGGGCCGGTCGGCGGTCTCGTCGGCCCGCAGGCGGTCGGTGAGCTCGTCGGCGACCTCGCGGCGGAACTCGCGGACGAGGGCCTTGTGCTGGGGGTTCACCGCCGCTCCCGGTCACCGTCGCCGCCCCGGCGGAAGTGCCGGGGCGTGTCCGACCCGGGCAGCGGCGCCACGATCGACACCACCTCGGGCTCGCCGGCGGACGCACGCTGCGGCGCGGGCGGGCGTGGGGGGTACTCGCCCGAGGGCGGGCGGTGCGGCGCTGGGGCCGGCGGCTGCGGCGGCGTCTGGTGCGGGCCCGGCGGCTGCGGCGGGGTCCGGTGCGGGGCCGGCGGCTGCGGCCGGGTCTGGTGCGGGGCCGGCGGCTGCGGCCGGGTCTGGTGCGGGGCCGGAGGCTGCGGGCGCGGGGGTTGGGGCGGCGGGTACTCGCCCGAGGCCGGGCGCTGGGGCGGCGGGGCGGGCGGCGGCGGGCGGGGCGGCGGATGCTCGCCCGAGGGCGCCCGCGGCGCCGGCGGGCCCGCGGGCAGCGGCGGGCGGGGCGGCGCGTAGTCCGCGGGCGGGGCGTAGGGCGAGGCCTCGGGCGCCGGCGGCCCGGCCGGGCGGGACCCGGCCGCCGGCGGCCCGGCGGGCGGGGCCTCGGCGGAGGCCGTCGGTCCCAGCCAGGTGGCCAGGCCCTCGGCGACCGCCCGGGCGTCGCGGAGCAGGTGGCTGCGGCGCATGCTGCGGGCCGAGGCGGACCGGCCGTCGACCGTGAGCGCGTCGGCGGCGCGGGGGTCGTCGGCCAGGGTGCCCAGCGCGGCGGCGCCGACCGCCGTGGCCACCTCGGTCACCGGGTACGGCGCCTCGCCCACCGCCAGCAGCGACAGCGCCCGAGGGCGCAGGGCGGCCAGGCGGGCCGCCAGGTGGTGCACCTCGGCCACCACCGGCCGCACGATCACGACCAGCAGGTCGGCCCCGAGCGCCACGTCGACCACCGGCGACCCGGGGTCGAGCCGCCCGCAGTCCACCAGCACGTCGCCCCCCAGCCCGGCCAGCACCGGCACCAGCCCGCTGCGCAGCGTGCCCAGCGCCGCCACGGCCTGGTCGGCCGCCACCGGCGCCACCAGCACCCGGCGGGCGACCCCCTCGGCCGCCGGGAAGGGCAGCGCCTGGGTGTGCTCGACGAAGGTGTCGACCCGCAGGTCGCGGCGCCCGGCCGCGGCCAGGCTCACCAGCCCCGGCTCGGGGGCCAGGTCGAAGCGCACGGCCAGGTCGCCGCCCGACGGGTCGAGCTCGGCCACGTGCAGGTCGCGGTCCTCGGGCCACGACGCCGCCAGCGCGGCGATCGTCGTCGTGACGCCGGGTGAGGCCTTGGCGGAGGCGAAGGCGATCGTCCCCATGCGACCTCAGCCCTGGGCGCTGGACTTGGCCAGGTAGATCCGGTCCGCCTTGATGGCGTCGGACACGTCCATGCCGAGGTCGCTGCTGATGATCACGGCCACCCGGATGTCGGACGTGTCGTCGTCGCCCCGCTCGACCTCGAACACCCGGCCCTGGCCGAGCATCAGCGAGCCGCCGCCCTGGCCCTGGGCGCCCGTGCGGTAGAGCGTGACCGTGTCGCCCCGGTCGAGGTCGCCGGCCGGCATCTCCTCGGGCGCCACCGGCACGCCGATCAGCTCGGTGCCCGAGTCGAGCCCGCTCTTGTTGCCGACCGCGTCGGGCACCAGCAGCATGCCGGCCACCAGGTCGACGGCCGCGGGCCGGCCCACCACCTTGTCGCGGGCCGACGACGCCACCGGCCGGAAGCCGGGGTCGGCCGACACCCGCACCACCTTGAGGTCGTCGTCGTTGATGCGCTGGCCGGCGGGCACGTTCTTGGCCATGGCCAGCACCGGCTCGCGGCCGCCGGCGTTCATCCACAGGACCACGAAGGCCAGCGCGGACCCCAGCGTGATCAGCACCGCCAGCAGGGCCAGCGACCAGCGGCGCTGCTTGCCGGCGCCGGGCAGCGCGGCGGGGGTGCCCCGGTCGGCCAGGCCGGGACTGCGGGGCGGCGAGTAGGTGGGCGAGGCCATCGGGCGGGGCTCCTAGGGGTGCTCGGGCGGCGGCGGGCGCCGGAAGCCGGCCAGGGCGGACCCGGCCGCGTCGGGGTCGTCGGGGGCGTGCCGGTCGGAGCCGGCCAGCTCGGGCGGGGCGCTCGACACGCCGGGGTCGAGGGCGCCGTCGGGGACCAGGACCATCCCGTCGCGGCCGGGACCGGAGCCCGACACCAGCGTGACGTCGCCGGCCAGGGCGTCCTCGTCGATGAGGACCATGCCGCCGTCGCCGAAGCCGCCGCCCGTCCCCTCGTCGGCGCCGGTGGCGCCGGTGCCCGGGGCCGGCGTGTGCGGCGCGGGGGCGGGGTCGGCGGGTGCCGGGGTGGCGGGCGCGGCCACCCCCAGGCCGACGGCGTCGGCCGGCAGCTCGAGGCGCCAGCCGGCGTAGATGAGGTCGGGGTCGCTCAGCCGGGTGCCGTCGGCCTGGGGGTGGCCCTGGTTGATGTCGAAGATCTCCCGCCACCGGAACGGGTCGCCGAGGTGGCGCTCGGCGATGTCCCACAGCGTGTCGCGGTGCTGCACCACGTAGACCGGCGCCGGCCGGCCGTCCGCGGGCGCCACCGTGGGCGGCGGGGTCTTCGCGTGGCCCAGCGCGGCGTCGGGCAGCAGCGACCCCTGGTCGACGACCAGGGCGGACACCGGCTCGGAGGGCGACGCCCACGGCGCGGCGCCGGGCGCCGGCGCCGGGGAGCTGCGGGTGAGCGTGACCGCCCCCAGCAGCGCGATGCCGGCGATCAGCCGGGCGGCGCCCCGCTGGACGGCGCCGGCCAGCGGCACCGAGGCGGCCCGGCGGCCCCGGGCGTAGGCGATCGCCTCGACCACCAGCGACGTGACCAGCTCGAACCACACGAGCCAGCACACGACGGCCAGGGCCTTCACCAGGAAGCTGTCGGGGATGTAGCCGTCGCCCAGGGCCCGGCCGACGGCCTTGGCCGTCGGCATCCTGGCCGGCAGCGGCGAGCCGACCGCGGCGACGAGGGCGGCGGGCACACCGACGACCAGGACCGCCGCGCCCAGGAGCGCGCACAGGCCGCGCCCCACGTCGGACCAGCGCCGTCGTCTCCTCGTTCGCCCCTGCGTCATCCTCAGCCACCTGTGCGCTCGATCGTGGCCGGTCACCCCGGCGCGCACACGACCGGCCCCAGCTGCGGGGCGGCCCGGTCGGCGCGCGGTGCCACCAGCACCACCCATGATGGCGCATGGCGAGGGGGCCGGTGGCCGCGCCGACTCAGACGGTCTCGGGACGCTCTGGAGACGACGACGCCTGCCCCACGCCGGTCACCGTGACCCGGTCGCAGTCGCCGCCCTTGCCCGCCGCCAGCTTGGCCGTGCCCCCGGGGCCGACCCGGTCGCTGCGCCGGGGCCGGTACTCCTGCTGGGCGATGGTCGGCCAGACGTCGAAGTACTGGACCAGCCCGGCCGTGCGCCGGTAGAGGGCCGGGGTGTCGCGGCCGTCGCAGTCCCAGTCGCCCAGCACGACCTGGTCGCCCCGGTCGCCCAGCCCGACGTGGACGGGCCGGCCGTCGACCTCGATCGTGAGGACCATGCGCTGGACGCCGCCGGCCAGCGTGCGCAGCTCGTAGGTGCCGAACACCCGACAGCCGCCGCCGTCGGGGTCGCCCGCCACCACCTGGGCGCCGGGGGCGGCGTCGGGGCGCTCGGCCGGGCCACAGTGGGGGCCGTCGTCGCCCCGGCGCAGCGGGCCGAGCGCCAGCAGGACCACCACGCCGGCGCCGAGGCCGGCGGCCGCCACCGGCGGCAGCCAGCGGCGCCGGCGGCGGGGCGCGGGCGCCTCGACCCGGGGCGGGCGCGGGCCGAAGGTGCGGGTGAGGTGGGCGTCGGGGCCGGCCGGCCCGGCCGCGCCGGCCTGCGCCGGCCCGGGGAGCACCGCCTCGCCGGGCGGGAGCGCCCCCCGCAGCGCGCGGGCGAAGGCGTCGGCGGTCGGGAACCGCTCGCCCGGATCGCGGGCCATGCCCTGCTCGACGACGCGGGCCAGCGCCGGGGGGACGCCCGGCTCCTCCTCCAGCCGCCGGTGCCAGCCGGCGTCGGCCGCCGCCACCACGGCGAGCGGCGCCCCGCCGGTGAAGGGCGGCGCCCCGGACAGCGCCCGGTAACAGGTCACGGCCAGTGAGTAGACGTCGGCGCGCGGGTCGGGCTGAGCCCCGTTGAGCTGCTCGGGCGCCAGGTACTCGGGGGTGCCGCCCACGTCGTCGCTGGTCAGCCAGCCGAGCGTGCGGGCCACGCCGAAGTCGGTGAGCAGCGGCTCGCCGTCGGAGGTGAACAGGACGTTGGCCGGCTTGACGTCGCCGTGGAGCACGCCCCGGCGGTGGGCGGAGGCCAGCGCATCGGCGACCGGCGCGGCCACGGCCACGACCTCGCCGGGCGCCAACCGGCCCCGGGCCGCCAGCAGGTCCTCCAGCGAGCCGCCCGGCGCGTACTGCATGGCCAGCGCCACGCCGTCGCCGTCGGTCACCACGTCGAGGACGCGGACGATGTGGGGATGGTCGAGCTCGGTCAGCACCTGGGCCTCGCGCCGCAGGCGTGCCAGGTCGACCGACCCGCTGCCGGCTCGCAGCCGCTTGAGCGCAACGACCTGGCTGACCGGTCCCCGCCGGTAGGCCCGCCAGACCGTGCCGGCGGCGCCGGCGCCGATCTCGCGCTCGAGTTCGTAGTCACCGACGACGGCGGGCATCTACGCCACCCTCGCACGCCGCGGCGACGGGGATCGACGAGGGGGAAGGGACCGCCCTCCCCCCTCGGCACGATCGCTCAGCCGGCGTTGCCGCCCGCGGTCTGGATGTTGGTGTTGACCGTCATGATGTCGTCGCTCATCATCTGCAGCCGCTCGATGGCGTTGTTCAGCGCCGTCTTGGTGTCGGGCCACTCGGAATAGAAGGCATCGGCCGACCCGCCCGCGAAGTTCTCGGGGTTGAGGGTGTCGCCGAAGCCGACGAACGACGTGATGCTCTCGACGAGCCCGCCGTTGATGGTCTTCTTCATGTTGTCGATCGCCGTGATGGCCTCGACCGTGGACTTGACCACGCCCTGGCTCATGTCTGCTCCTCGTTGAACGTGTCACTGCCGCCGGCCCAGCGCCGGCTGCCCCATCTGGCCCGCCCGGCGTCACCTTAGCGAGGACGTCTGACGCGTTTACGTCGCCCCCCATGATTTTTCGCACCCCCGCCGCGGGGTCAGCGGGGCAGGGCAAGCTGCACCAGCTCGACGTCGCCCCCGGCGGCCAGGTAGCCCCGCCCGGTGGTCATCGCCACCGGCGCCCGCCGCGGGATCGAGGCCCCGAGGATGTCCCCGTCCAGGTCGACGTCGGGGCGCAGGAGGACGCCCAGCTTCGAGCGCCGCAGGGGCCGGGTCCAGTGGGAGTAGCCGGTGCGGATGCCGTCGTTGCGGCCCGCCGCCGCGAACAGCAGGTCGGGCCGGTCGGCCGTCGCCAGCCGCTCCAGCACCCCGCCGGCGTCGTCGACCGCCTCGGCGTCGTCGACCAGCACGACCACGACCTCGCCCTCCGCCGCCGGCTCGGCCAGGGCGGCCAGCCGCTCGCCGATCTCGCTCGGGTGGACGACCGTGTCGACCAGCGGATCGCCGCCCAGCGGCGATCGCGGCCCCGCCACCGCCACCACCCGCACCCCCGGCCGGGCCGCCCTGCAGGCGGCGGCCAGCGCCAGCAGGGCGCTGCTGCGCCCCGACCGGGCGGGGCCGGCCACCAGCACGTGCTCGCCCTGGTAGGCGACCAGGGCGGCGGGCTGGCGGGTGCGCTCCGACACGCCGATCGGGATGGTCCAGGGTCGCTCGGCCAGGCGGGCCACCGCCCCCAGCTGGTCGACCCGCACGGCGGTGGCCAGCGTGTCGATCCGCACCGGGGGCCGGGTCACCGCCGGCGCCGCCGCCGCCAGCCGGGCGGCCGCCTCGGCCACCCCGCCGGCCGGCCGGGCGATCTGCACGACCTGCCCGCTGCCGCCCACCACCGCCCGCCCCGGCACCATCTCCGGCACCGCCGAGCCCCGCACGCCGAAGTTGCTGTAGTCGCCCTTGTCGGCCAGCCGCAGCGCCAGCTTCTGGCGCACCAGCGAGGCCAGCGTCCCGCTGACCGCCGCGGCCCGGTCGGCGGCCACCACCGTGGTGATCCCGACCTCGGGACCGTCGGCGAACACCCGCACGAACGCGTCCCACAGGGCGGTGCCGGCCAGGTCGTTGTACTCGGCCACGAACGTGCTCCACCCGTCGACCAGCACCACCAGCTCGGGCTCGGCCCGGGCCGCGGCGGCGCCCATCTCCCGGCGGCGGTCGAGCTCGGCCCGCAGCAGGCGGATGAGCCGGGCCTGGCGCTCGCGCTCGCCCGCCAGCAGCACGCCGCCGACGTGGGGCAGCGGGTCGAGGGCGGCCAGGTCGCCGGCGCCGAAGTCGATGGCGTAGACGTGGAGGTCGTCGGGCGGGCAGGTGCGGGCCAGCGACAGGGCCAGGCTGGCCAGGGTGGTGGTGGTCCCGCTGCCCCCGATGCCGTAGACGATGAGGTTGCCCTCCCGCCGGTTCCAGCCCATCGGGTACTGGGTCTGGGCCTCGGGGTCGTCGGCCAGGCCGAGCGGGGTGAACGGGGGCGGCCCGCCGGCGTCGGCCAGGGTGGCGTCGATCACGCCGTCGAGGTCGATCTCGCCCGGCAGCGGGTCGGGCCAGGGGCGGCGGGGCCAGGGGCGGCCGGTGCGGGCGAACGCGTCCTCGATCGTCGCCACCAGCACGGCCAGGTCGGTCACCGGCTCGGGCCCGGTCGCGCCGGCCGCCCCGTCGGCGCCGTCCGGCGGCGCCGGCTCGGGCGGGCGGGGCGCGGGGCCGAACACGAACCGCGCCACGTCGACGTGCGCCTGCGACGCCTCGTCGCGGGCCCCGGTGGACAGCGCCGACTGCATCGCCACCACCTCGCCCGGGCCCAGCCGCACGTAGGCCCGGCCCGGCGCGCTGCGGGGGATGGCGGCGGCGTCGGACACGTCGATGACGTCGCGGGAGTCGTTGGCGTCCTGGACCCGCAGGGCGATCCGCAGGTTGGTGTTGGCCCGGATGTTGTCGCTGATCGCCCCCTGCGGGCGCTGGGTGGCCAGCAGCATGTGGACCCCCAGGCTCCGGCCCCGCTGGGCCACGCCGACCAGGGCGTCGATGAAGTCGGGCAGCTCGGCCTTGAGGGTGGCGAACTCGTCGATGATCACCAGCAGCCGGGGCAGGGCCGCCTCTCCGCCCTTGCGCAGGTAGTCGGGCAGGTCGATGGCGGCGGCGTCCCGCAGCAGGCGCTCGCGGTAGCGCAGCTCGGCCTCCAGGCAGCGCAGCGCCCGCTCGGCCAGGTGCTCGTCGAGGTCGGTGACCATCCCGACCGTGTGGGGGAGCTTGGCGCACTCGTCGAAGGCGCTGCCGCCCTTGAAGTCGACCAGCACGAACGTGAGGTGGTCGGGGTCGACGCTGGCGGCCAGCCCGGCGACCATCGTCCGCAGCAGCTCGGACTTGCCGGCGCCCGTGGTGCCGCCCACCAGGGCGTGGGGGCCGTCGGCCACGAAGTCGACCGAGAACACGCCGTCGTCGGACACGCCGACCGGCGCCGCGGGCCGGGGGTCGATGCCGCCCGCCTTCCACCGGGCCAGCAGCGCCTCGGGGGTGCACTCCTCCAGCTCGAGCAGCGGCAGCAGCCGGATCGACGACGGCAGCCCGGCGCCGACCAGGTCGAGCTCGGGGTCCTCGAAGCGGGCCAGGGCCCGGGCGCAGTCGCGGGCCACGTCGTCGGCCATCCCGGCGGGCAGGAAGCCGAGCACCTGCTCGCCCCGCTGGGGAAGGGTGAGGTCCGCCGTCCCGTCGGGGTCGGTCATCTCGATGACGGCGGTGCACACCGCGGGCAGGCGGTCGACGGTCGAGGCCACGACGACGCCCGCCACCAGCCCGGCGTCGCCCCGGAGCAGGGCCCGGGTGGGCGAGCGGCGGCCGTCGGTGAGGGACTCGTCGTCGACGACCGCCAGCAGCGTCGGGCCGGTGACCCGCGTGCCGGGGGCGGGCCGGTCGATGCGGTCGCGGGGCCCGGCCGCCCGGATGCGGGCCTCGACCATGCGGGTCGAGAGCTCGGGGTCGTCGGACAGCATGCGGCTCGAGCCCGACGAGTCGCGGGTGTGGGGCAGCCACTTGGCCCAGTCCCAGGCAGGGGCGGCGTCGGGACGGGCCAGGACCATCACCGGCATGTCGGCCGGGCCGTGGAGGGTGGCCGCCTGGCACACCAGCGACCGGGCCAGGGCCAGCGCCGCGCCCCGGTGGCCGACGATGCCGACCACTCCGCCGCCCGACAGGTCGACGGGCACGGGCGAGCCGGTCAGGACCGCGGCCGCGTCGAGCGCCTCCCGCAGCTCGGCCGGGGCCTCGGTCAGCGAGCCGGGCGCCTGGACCGGGGGCTTCCAGGCGACGTCGCCCACGCCGGCCCGCAGGACGAGGAAGTCGAGGTGGGCCGGGCGCCGCTCCCACAGCGTGGTGCTGGGGAGCGTGGCCCGCCGGGCCACCTCGGGCGGGTCGGGGCAGGCGGCCTCGCGGCGGTCGCGCTCGGCGACCGCCGCCGTGGCCAGGTCGGCCCGCAGCTCGGTCATCTCCTTGGCGAACCGCTCGCGCTCGGCCCGCTCGCTGCGCCGGCCCTTGCGGCGGCCGTCGATCATGTTGGCGAAGCCCATCACCGGGGTGAGCCCGGCGAACATGAGCACCCGGGCCGAGTGCATGACCAGGTACATGGCGCCGGCCATCGCCACCGGAGCCAGGGTGGAGATGAGCGAGAAGCCGATCTTGCCCTGGCCGGTCTGGGGCGGTTTGGGGGGGCGGAGCTGCTCGGGGGCGGGCGGCGGGGCCGGCCGGGGCGGGCGGTTGAAGGGGATGGTGCCGGCGCCGGTGGTGTGGCGCAGGGGGTCGGCGGCCAGCGGGCGGTCGTCGCCGCGGGCGGCCCGGACCTCGACGTCGAGCGCCCCCAGGCGCAGGGGCGCCCCGTCGGGCAGTGGTTCCCGGGCGCCGACGGGGCGGTCGCCCCGCCAGGTGCCGTTGTGGGACCCGAGGTCCTCGACCTCGACGTCGCCGGCGGCGGACACGGTGATCGCCGCGTGGCGGCGGGACAGCGTCCCGTCCCGCAGCGGGATGTCGCACCCGGCCCCCCGCCCGACGACGGCCGTCCCCACGGGCAGCGCGAACCGCCGCCCGGCGTCGAGCCCGCCGACGACCACCAGCTCGCGCCCGTCGCTGCGCCCCAGCACCCCGACGCTCCCCCCGGGCCGGGACGCCGGGACCGGGGCGGCCACGACCGGGGCGGGGCCCGGCGGTGGCGGGGCGCCGGGCCAGGCCGGAGGCGGGGGCACCGCACCCGTGGGCCCGGGACCGTGGGTCCCGAAGGCCGGGGCCGGACCCGGGGGTGGCGGGGCGGCGGCGTCGGCGAAGCGGACCACCGCGCCCTCGTGGAGGCCGGCCTCGGCCAGGGCGAAGTCGCCGTCGGCCGGGCGGTCGCCGATGATCAGGGGGCGGTCGCGGCCGGCGGGGTCGAGGGCGCGGGCGAGGTCGTCGACCGTGGCCGAGGGGTTGTTCACCCGCACGTCCAGCTCGGCCCTGTCGGGCCCGTCGGCGAACACGATCTGCACCGCCGGCGAAGTTAGCGGCCGGCCCGCGGCCCGCCGTCCGCGGCTCCCGCGCCGGTGCCGAGAGTGGTAGCACTGGCGGAATGAGGCGACCCTCTGTGGTTGTCCTGCTCGTTCTCGTCGTCTTCGCCGCCGCGTGCAGCAACAACGACGACGGCAGCAACGCCCGGGACTCCGGGTCCGCCTCGGGATCGGGATCGGCGTCGGGGTCGGCGTCGGGGTCGGCGTCCGGCTCCAAGACCGCGACCACCGCCGAGGGCGCCGCCCCCAGGCTCGCTCACCTCCACCGGCCTCTCCAAGGTCAGCCACGGCAGGATCGCCCTCGAGCTCGACGACTACTACTTCAAGCCCACCTTCATCCAGGGCGCCCACGGCGCCGAGGTCACCGTCACGCTGCACAACGAGGGTGACCACACCCACACCTTCACCTCCAAGGTCCTCGACGTCGACGAGGAGGTCGCCCCGGGCAAGACCGCCAAGGTGACGATCACGCTGCCCGCCGAGTTCGTCTGCCGCTTCCACGGGGACAAGGGGATGAAGGGCGCCTTCTACGGCAAGCGGGGCGACAAGGTCGCCGCCGGCTGACCCCGGCGCCCGGGGCGTGCCAACATCCCCGGGCACGGCCCGAGGGGGGCCCGGGAGAAGGAGCCCGTCGTGGGGCGATTCCAGGACAGGGTCGTGGTGGTCACCGGCTCGTCGAGCGGCATCGGCGAGGCCGCGGCCCGGGCGTTCGACGCCGAGGGTGCCCACGTGGTGGTCAACTCGTCGTCGTCGGTCGAGGCCGGCACGGCCATCGCCTCGTCGCTGCGGAGCGGGCACTACCTCCGGGCCGACGTGTCCGACGCCGACGACTGCGCGGCCCTGATCGACGGCACCGTCGACCGCTTCGGCCGGCTCGACGTGCTGGTCAACAACGCCGGGGTCACCCAGCTCATCCCCCACCACGACCTCGACGCCGTCACCGACGAGGTGTTCCGGCGCATCCTCGAGGTCAACGTGCTGGGGACGTTCCGCCTGTGCCGGCTGGCCATGCCCCACCTGCGGGCCGCGGGCGACGCCGCCATCGTCAACGTCACCTCGGTGGCGGGCGTGCGGCCCACCGGCAGCTCGGTCCCCTACGCCGCCTCCAAGGCCGCGCTCAACCACCTCACCGCCCTGCTCGGCAACGTGACCGGGCCCGAGGTGCGGGTCAACGCCGTCGCCCCCGGCCTGGTGCGCACGCCGTGGACGGCCGACTGGGGCCCGATCCACGACGCCATGGCCACCCGCGCGCCCCTCGGGCGGTCGGCCGAGCCCCAGGACATCGCCATGGCCATCGTCGACGTGGCCGCCACGCCCTACATGACGGGGCAGGTCGTGGTCGTCGACGGCGGGCTCACGCTGCGCTGACCGCCGAGCCCCGGCCGGCTACGCGGTGCGCCGGTAGATGCGCACGGCCAGCGGGGCGAACACGACGATGATGCCGGCGCTCCAGGCCAGCGAGCCGAGGACCTTGGCGGGGTCGTGGAACTGGCCGCCCAGCATCAGGCTGCGCACGGCGTCGACGGCGATGCTGACCGGCTGATACTCGGCGAAGGGCTGGAGCCAGCCGGGCATGCTGTCGACCGCCACGAAGGCCGACGACACGAACACCAGCGGCGCCAGCACCGGGAACGCCATGGCCTGGGCGGTCTCGGCGTCGCGGGCCACCAGGCCGAGGCAGGCGAACACCCAGGTCAGCGAGAACCCGAACAGCAGGATCACGACGAACCCGGCCAGCATGCCGAGCACGCCGGTCTGGACCCGGAAGCCGACCAGGTATCCCACGACCAGCATGAGGATCGTCACGAACACGTTGCGGGTGAGGTCGGCCAGCGTGCGACCGGCCAGCACGGCCGAGCGGGCCATCGGCAGCGAACGGAAGCGCTCGATCAGGCCCCGGCCCAGGTCCTCGGCGAGCCCGATGGCGGTCTGGGTCGCCCCGAACACGACGGTCTGGGCGAAGATGCCGGGCATCAGGTAGTTCACGTAGTCGACGCCGGGGATGTTGATGGCCCCGCCGAAGACGTAGCGGAACATCAAGACGAAGATGACCGGCTGGATGGTCGAGAACACCAGCAGCTGGGGCATGCGGCGCAGGGCGGTGAGGTTGCGCCAGACCACCGCCCGGGTGTCGGCCACCGCCCAGCCGAGCCGGCTGCGGCGGGGGCGGGTCAGGGGTGCGCCGGCTGCGGTCGGGCCGATCGTGGTGGCGGTCATGCCGCCCCCCGACCCGCGGCCCGGTCCTCGCCGTCGCCCGCCGCCGGCTCGGCGGCGTGGCCGGTGAGGGACAGGAACACGTCGTCCAGCGTCGGCTCCCGGACGACCAGCGACTCGGGCGCCAGCCCCTCGGCGTCGAGCGTGCGGACCACCTCGACCGCGGCCCGCGGCCCGTCGTCCACCTTGAGCATCACCGTGTGGCCGTCGGCCTCGACCTCGCACAGGCCGTGGCGGCACAGCGCGGCCTGGGCGCGCTGGGCGCGGGCCGGGTCGCCCAGGTCGGTCTCGACGATGCTGGCGCCCATCGTGGCCTTGAGCTCGCTGGCGGTGCCGGCGGCGATGACCTGGCCGTGGTCGATGACCACGATGCGGTCGGCCAGGCGGTCGGCCTCCTCCAGGTACTGGGTGGTGAGCAGGACGGTCGTGCCCGCCGCCACCAGCTGGGAGATGACCTCCCACAGGTCGGTGCGGCTGCGGGGGTCGAGCCCGGTGGTCGGCTCGTCCAGGAACAGGATCGGGGGCCGGTGGACGAGCGCGGCGGCGAGGTCGAGCCGGCGGCGCATGCCGCCCGAGTAGGTGCGCACCGGGCGGTGGGCGGCGTCGCTGAGGTCGAACTGGGCCAGCAGCTCGGTGGCCCGGGACCGCACCTGGCGCTCGGGCATGTGGGCCAGCAGGCCGACCAGGCGCAGGTTCTCGTGGCCGGTGAGGTTCTCGTCGACCGCCGCGAACTGGCCGGCGAGGCCGATGTGCTCCCGGACGATCTGGGGGTCGCTCTCGACGTCGACGCCGAGCACCTCGGCCCGGCCGGCGTCGCGGCGGAGGATGGTGGTCAGGATGCGCACGGCGGTGGTCTTGCCGGCACCGTTGGGGCCGAGCAGGCCGAGGATGGTCCCGGTGGGCACGGCGAAGTCGACCCCGGCCAGCGCCTCGACGTCGCCGAAGCTCTTGCGCAGGCCCTCCACGAGGATGGCATCGGGCATGGGGTCCAGGCTCTCACGGCCGGATCGAGCGAGCACGCACCCCTGCTAGGATGCGAACATGTGTACGTGTCCGGCGACTCGACCCGGGTTACGACCGGCGAGGCCACGATCCTCCATGCCGACCTCGACGCCTTCTACGCGTCGGTCGAGCAGCGCGACGACCCCCGGCTCCGGGGCCGGCCGGTCATCGTCGGCGGTGGGGTGGTCCTGGCGGCCAGCTACGAGGCCAAGGCGTGTGGCGTGCGCACGGCCATGGGCGGGCTCCAGGCCCGGCGGCTGTGCCCGGCGGCGGTGGTGGTCCCGCCTCGCATGGCGGCCTACAGCGAGGCGAGCAAGGCCACCTTCGCCGTCTTCGACGACACGACGCCGCTGGTGGAGGCGCTGTCGATCGACGAGGCGTTCCTCGACGTCGGCGGGCTGCGGCGCCTGGCGGGGTCGCCGGCCGACATCGCCGCCCGGTTGCGGCGCGAGGTGCGCGAGCGGGTGGGGCTGCCCATCACCGTGGGCGTCGCTCGCACCAAGTTCCTGGCCAAGGTGGCCAGCCAGGTGGCCAAGCCCGACGGGCTGCTGGTGGTGCCGCCGGCCGACGAGCTGGCGTTCCTCCACCCCCTCCCGGTGCGGCGGCTGTGGGGGGTCGGGCGGGTCACGGCGGGCAAGCTGGCCGACCGGGGCATCCGCACCGTGGCCGAGGTGGCGGCGCTGCCCGAGGGGGCGCTGGTGGCGATGCTGGGCAAGGCCGCCGGCCACCACCTCCACGCGCTGGCCCACAACCGCGACCCGCGCCGGGTCGAGGTGGGTCGCCGCCGGCGGTCGGTGGGTGCGCAGCGGGCGCTGGGGCGGGGCGGCGTGCGGCCGGGGGCGGGCCTGGCGGGGCCGGCGGGCGCCGCCGCCGTGGTCGACGAGGCGCTCGTGGGGCTGGTCGACCGGGTGGCCCGACGGCTGCGGGCCGCCGAGCGGGTGGGGCGCACGGTCATGCTGCGGCTGCGGTTCGACGACTTCGACCGCATCACGCGCTCCCACACGCTGCCCCGGGCCACCGCCCACACCCCGACGATCCTGTCGGCGGCCCGCACGCTGGCCGCCGGCACGCTGCCCGCCGTCCAGCGCCGGGGGTGCTCGCTGGTGGGCGTGGCCGTGGCCAACCTCGACGACGCCGACGCCGTCCAGCTCGCGCTGCCGTTCGCCCGGGCGGACACCGGCGCCCTGGACGCCGCCGCCGACGAGATCCGCGCCCGCTTCGGCTCGACCGCGCTCACCAGGGCGGTCCACCTGGGCCGCGACGTGGGCATCACGGTGCCGCTCCTACCCGACTGACGCCGTCGGCCGCCGCCAGCGGGCCGTCCACCGGGCCGCGACCTGGGGCATCACCGCGCCGCTGCCGTGTGCGCCGTCAAGCGGGCCGGCCACCTGGGTCGCGACCTGGGCATCACCGTCCCGCTCCTACCCGACTGACCCCCGGCCGCCACCCCCGGCCGCCCTCACGCGGGCCGTCTACCTGGGCCGCGCCATCCCCCCGTCGCTACCACCGGACCAGCCGCGAGCCGGCGCCCTCACGCGGGCCGTCCACCCGGGCCGCCGACCTAGCCATCCCCCAGTCGCCACCGGACCAGCCGCGAGCCGGCGCCCTCACGCGGGCCGGCCATGTCGGTCGCGGCCCGGGTATCCCCCGTGCCGCCGCCCCATGCACCCCACCAGGGCCGCGACCTGGGCATCGCCGTGCCGCTCCGACCCGACTGACGCCCGGCGGCCACCCCCGGCCGCCCTCACGCGGGCCGTCCACCTGGGCCGCGCCATCCCCCAGCCGCCACCGGACCAGCCGCGAGCCGGCGGCCTCACGCGGGCCGGCCATTCCCGTCGCGGCCCGGGTATCCCCCGTACCGCTGCCCTGTGCGCCCGACCTGGGCCGCGACCTGGGCATCGCCGTGCCGCCGGCGCCGTCGGTCCGGGCGCGACCTGGGCATCGCCGTGGCGCTGCCGGGCGGACTGATCCCGTGCCGGTGGCCGGTAGCGTGCGTCGCATGCCCTCCCTGACCGCAGACCTCGAGGACGAGCTGGAGTCGCACCGGCGGGAGCTCACCGGGTTCTGCTACCGCATGCTCGGGTCCGGGTCCGAGGCCGAGGACGCGGTGCAGGAGACCATGGTCCGCGCCTGGCGGGCGATCGACGGGTTCGAGGGCCGGTCGTCGCTGCGGTCCTGGTTGTACCGCATCGCCAACAACGTGTGCATCGACATGATCCGCAGCCCCCAGCGCCGGGCCCGGCCGATGGACATGGGCCCGTCGACCGCCACGGCCGACGTGGTGCTGGGGGCGGGCCGGCCCGAGCAGGAGTTCGTCCAGCCCATCGCCGACCACCGGATCATCGACCTGAGCGGCGACCCGGCCCAGGTCAGCGCCGAGCGCGAGTCCGTGCGGCTGGCCTTCGTCGCCACTCTCCAGCACCTGCCGGCCCGGCAGCGGTCGGTCCTCATCCTGTGCGACGTGCTGCGCTGGCAGGCCTCCGAGGTCGCCGAGCTGCTCGACACCAGCGTCGCCGCCGTCAACAGCGCCCATCAGCGGGCCCGGGCCACGCTCGCCGACATGGAGACCGAGCCGCTCGACCCCACCGTCGACCCCGCGCACCGGGCCCTGCTCGACCGCTACGTCGACGCCTTCGAGCGCTACGACATCCCCGCCCTCGTCACCCTGCTGCGCGACGACGTGGTCATGTCGATGCCGCCCTGGGACACGTGGCTGCGGGGCAAGGAGGACGTCGGCGCCTGGTTCCTCGGCCAGGGCATCGTGTGCAAGGACGGCCGGCTGCTGCCCATCGAGGTGAACGGCACCGCCGGGTACGGCAACTACCACCTGGTCTCCCCCGGCCACTGGGAGCCGTGGGGCATCCAGGTCATCGAGGTGGCCGGCGGCCGCATCGTCGGGCACCACAACTACATCGACCGCGAGCTGTTCGCCGAGTTCGGGCTGCCGTCCGCCCTCGACGCCTGAACCACCAGGCCGGGCCGCACGCCGCCGTACAGTGGGGACATCGACCAGATGACCTTGGAGGCGGGCGGCAGCGCGGAGCGGTGGTTCGACGCCGACGCGGCCAACCTGGCCGGCGCACGCCAGTTCGTCGCCGACGCCGCCCCGTCCGGCGTGGCGGAGGACGACCTGCTGCTGTCGGTGTCCGAGCTCGTCACCAACGCCCTGCTCCACGCCCGCACCAGCTTCCGGGTCCGGGTCACCGCCTCGCCCCGGTCGGTGCGGGTCGAGGTGTTCGACGCCAACCCGCTCCTGCCCACGGCGAAGAACTACGGCCCCACCGCCGTCACCGGCCGGGGGCTGCGCATCGTGGAGCACCTCAGCTCCGACTGGGGCGTGACCCCGGTCGACGGGGGCAAGTGGGTGTGGTTCGAGATGCCCCGCCCCGCAGCGCCGGCCGGGGCGCCGCTGGTCGTCGTCGTGCTGCTGTCGCTCCCGGTCGCCGTGCACGGCCGGGCTGCCGCCCACCAGGACGCGCTCCAGCGCGAGTTCGACCTGCTGCGGGCCGGCAGCGACGACCACGACGTGCCCGCCCGCCTGCTGGCCCTGGTCGACGAGCTGGAGGAGCGCTACGGCGGGCTCAACGACCGCCCCAACGCCGAGCTGGCCGCCGCCCTCGAGCGGGGCGACGAGGCCATCGACCTCACGCTCGACGTGCCGCCCGACACCGTCGAGTCCCTCGTCCGGCTGGGCGACCTGCTCGACGAAGCCGACGCCTACTGCCGGGAGGGCGTCGCCCTCATGACGCTCACCACCCCGCTGGAGTCGCTGCTCTACCGGCGCTGGCTGATCGGCCAGTTCGCCGGCCAGATCGCAGGCGGCCCGCCGCAGGCCTGGTCCGACTGGCTGGCCGGGCAGGACACCGTGCTGCCCGCGCCCGCCCCCCGCCCCACCCGCGCCGCGGACGCGGCCCGCGACGACGGCGAGGCGCCGGTCGTGCGGGCGGCGGGCGAGCTCGACGCCCGGGGCGCGCCCCCGCTGCGCGACGAGCTCCAGCGCCTCCGCCTGGCCGGCGCCAACCGGGCCACGCTCGACCTGACCGACGTCACCTTCATCGACAGCTTCGGCATCAGCGTGATCCTCACCGCCCACGCCCGCTTCAGCGAGGAGGGTGCCCGGCTGGAGGTGGTGGTCCCGCCCCGCCTGCAGCCGACCTTCGACCTCGCCGGCCTGGAGGCGGTCCTCCACCTGCGCACCCCCGCCTGAGCGTCAGCCGGCCCGCCGCCCGACCCGGAGGCCGGTCAGGTGGCGCCGCGCCACCCGGTCCCCAGCCGGGTGCGGATGCGCTCGGCGATGGCGCCCAGCAGCGGATCCCGCACAGCGGCAGGCGAGCGCCTGCCCGGCCGGGAAAATCGCTCGCCCCCGGGGCACCGGCGTGGGATCGTGACGCCGAGCGCGCACCGGCAGCCGGCCGGGCCCCGAGCGACGAGGAGGTCGGTCCTCATGACTGCGACCCGCCTCCCCGCCCGCGGCTCCGCGCCCCTGCACCGGCAGCACTGACCTCCCGGGGCGCCCTGCGAGCCGTCGGGCCCACTCGACGCACCCGCACCGCACGCTCCCGATGGAGGATCACCGTGCCCACGCACGAGACCGAGCGCGCCGCACCGGCGTGGCTCACCCAGGGCGACACCGTCGACGAGGTCCTCGGCCTGCTCAAGACCGGCAAGGAGGCCGAGGTGTTCGTCGTCGAGCGGCGCACGCTCGACGGCCGCCACGCCGAGGTCCTGGCCCACAAGCGCTACCGGCCCACCAAGGTCCGCAAGGGCGAGCTGGAGGCCCTCGGGTTCTCCCGCGCCCGCACGTTCGCCAACGACGCGCTCTACCACGAGGGCCGGAAGTTCCGCTACAGCCGCGACCAGCGGGCGGTCGACCGCATGACCGACCGGGGCAAGCGGCTGCTGGCCGAGCGCTGGCCGGGCCAGGAGCTCGAGTCGCTGAC
>DATFRN010000099.1:0-13989 GCA_035263165.1 Acidimicrobiales bacterium
CGGGCCGGCCGCCACGGCCCGGCCAGGGCGCGGGCCAGGCGGACCGGGGCGCCGGCCAGGCGCGTGGGCCCGGCCAGCGGCTCGCCGCGGTCGGCGGGCCGGGCCCCGGTCCCCCCGGCGACCAGCGCGGGCTGGACAGCGGCGGCCGCGGCCACCGCGGCCGCGCCGCCGGGCGATCCCGCCGCGGCCAGGGCCGCCGCCACGGCCGCCGGCACCAGCCGGGCCGCGGCGTGGATCGGCAGCGGGCGGCCGTGCTGCTCCCGCCACACGGCCAGCCTCTCCCGGGCCGCCAGCGGCACGGCCCGCAGCCCCGGGGCCAGCGCCTGGTCGGCCCGGCGGGGGGCGTGGTGGCGGGCCCGGACGAACGCCCGGCGGACCTCGACCGGGTCGGCCGGCCCCCCGGCGATCCCGGCCCGGGCCGCCAGCGCCGGCGCCACCACGACCGCCTGCCCGGCGCCGTAGGCGGGCGCGATCGGGTTGGACCGCAGCAGCCCGCGGTCGCTCAGCCGCAGCAGGTCGAGCAGCTCCTCGGTCGCCAGGTCGCCGGGGACCAGGTCGACCACCTCGACCCCCTGGGCCCGCAGGTGGGCCCCGGCGGCGGCCACGGTGGCGGCGTCGACCTCGGCCCCGGTCGCGTGCACGACCACCAGCCCGTCGCCGGCGTCGCCCACGGCGGCGGACCCCAGGACTGGCAGCGCCCGCAGCCGGCGCCGCAGCCGCAGCCCGTTGACCACGACCCCCAGCACGACGGCTCCGGCCAGCGCGGCCGGCCATCGCCTACGATTTATTGACCCCACAGTCGGTAGGTTATCGCCTCACCGCAGGCGCCAGCGGGGCCGCTCGCCCGAGGCGAAACGGTCCTGCCCGGCCTTGAACGCCGCGGCGTCCGAGCCGATGCGGGTGAACAGGTTGGCCAGCCCGATGGCCTGGGCGCGGGGGACCTCCAGCGCCGTCCACAGCGCCCGCATCGTGCCCTGCACCACCAGCGGCGGGGCGTCGGCGATGACCCGGGCGGCCCAGCCGGCCCGCTCCCGCAGCTCGTCGCGGGGCACGACCTCGCTGACCAGCCCGACCTCCCGGGCCCGCTCGGCCGACATCCGCTCGTGGGCGCCGAGCAGCGACAGCCGCATGACCTCGTGGAACGGCATCTTGGCCAGCATCTGGATCGGCTCGAACGCCGCCGTCATCCCGTAGGTCACGTGGGGGTCGAAGAACACGGCGTCGTCGGCGGCGATGATGAACTCGACCTCGCCCAGCAGGTAGAAGGCGCCGCCGCAGGCCATGCCGTGCACGGCGGCGATCACCGGCTTCCACAGGTCGCACGTCTTGGGCCCGACGTCGCGCCCGGGGTCGTCGTACATCCACGGCGTCGGGTAGTCGGGGAAGTCGCCGGCGGCCATCGCGGCGTTGTTCTCGTCCGACACCGCCTCGCCCCGATCGATGCCCGTGCAGAACGACTCGCCCTCGCCGGTCAGCACGACGCACCGCACGGCGTCGTCGTAGCGGAACCCGTGCCACACCTCGTGCAGCTCGCGCTGCATCTGCTTGTTGATGGCGTTGCGCACGGCGGGCCGGTCGAGCGACACCCAGGCGATGCCGTCGTCGATGGTCACCGACAGCGTGTCGTAGCTGGTCATGGGCGCCGAGCATAGGGCGGCGGCCAAGTTCCTGACACAGCGTCAGGTCTGGGACGACGGGACTAGACGTCGCCCAGCAGGTCGACGACCGTCGTCGCCCCCTGGCCCAGCATCACCCGGCCGACCACGGCCATGTGCGCCCGCCAGTGCTCCTCCGCGCCGGCGGCGTCGCCCGCCTCGATCAGCTCGAGCAGCCGCCGCTGCGACCGCAGGCCCCGGCGCCGGGTCGACAGCGACCCCACCACGTCGCCGGTCCGGCTGACCGCGGCCACCGACCGCACGACGATCTCGTCGAGCATCTCGGTGACGACGGCCAGCGTCCGGTTGCCGCCGAGCGCCACCAGCCGGCGATGGAAGGCGGCGTTGGCCACACCGAAGGCGTCGGGGTCGCCGATCGCCGCCTCCTCCTCGTCGATCAGCCCGGCCAGCTCGGCCGCGGCGCCCCGGCGGCCGCGCTGCCCGGCGACGGCTCGGGCCGCCAGCGGCTCCAGCAGCGCCCGAGCCTCGAAGACGTCGGCCAGCGCCACGTTGCGGGCCCGCAGCACCAGCGAGGCGGTGCGGGCGGCCATGCGCTGGTCGGGCTCGTGGACGACCACGCCCCCGTAGACGCCCCGCACGACCGTGATCAGGCCCTCGGCCTCGAGGATGCGCAGCGCCTCCCGCAGCGAGGGCCGGGACACGCCGAACCGCTCGACCAGCTCGGGCTCCCGCCCCAGCGAGTCGCCCTCGGACAGCTCGCCGCTGACGATCATCCCCCGGATCTCGTCGGCGATGCGCTGGGGCTTCTCCCGGGTCATGCGGTGACCTCCCGGGGCAGCAGGCGGCGGGCGATCTTGCCGGTCTCCAGCCGGGGCAGCGCCTCGACGAACACCACCGAGCGCGGGCACTTGTAGTGGGCGATGCGGTCGCGGCAGAACCCCACCAGCTCGGCCTCCAGCGCCCGGGGGTCGGCGGGCGGCGCCGCCGGCTGGACCACCGCCCGCACCGCCTCCCCCATCTCCTCGTCCGGGACCCCCACGACGGCCACGTCGGCCACGGCCGGGTGGAGGATCAGGGCGTCCTCGACCTCCCGGGGATAGATGTTCACCCCGCCGGAGATGATCATGTTCGACACCCGGTCGGTCAGGTACAGGTAGCCGTCCTCGTCCACCCAGCCCACCTCGCCGAGCGTGCTCCACCCCCGGTGGTCGAACGCCGCCGCGGTCTTCTCGGGGTCGCCGTGGTAGGAGAAGCGGGCCGGCGAGTCGAACCACACCTGGCCCTCGGTGCGGGCCGGCACCTCGTCGCCGGCGGCGTCGACGATGTGGACCTGGCCCAGCAGCGAGCGGCCGACCGAGCCGGGGTGGGCCAGCCACTCCTCGGGCCCGATGGCGCAGAAGCCGACGCCCTCGCTGCCCGAGTAGTACTCGTGCACGATCGGCCCCAGCCACTCCAGCGTGGCCCGCTTGACCTCCGGCGGGCAGGGCGCCGCCGCGTGGACCAGGACCTCCAGGCTCGACAGGTCGAAGCGCTCCCGGTCGGCGGCAGGCAGCTTGAGCAGGCGCACGAGGTGGGTGGGCACCACCTGGGCCAGCGTGACCCGGTGGGCCTCGACCGCGGCCAGGAACTCGACCGGGTCGAACCGGGGCGCGGTGACCACCGTGCCGCCCAGCCGGTGCACCGCCCCCGCCCAGCCCGACGGGGCGGCGTGGTACAGCGGGGCCGGGCTCAGGTAGACGGTCGACCCGCCGCCGCCGTACAGGCCCCGGACCAGAGCGGTGAATCCCGTCGGGGCGCCCAGCGGCCCCCCGACCCCGGGGGCGGTGATGCCCTTGGGCCGGCCGGTGGTGCCCGACGAATAGAACATCCACTGGCCCTCGCACTCGTCGGCGATCGGCGTGGCCGGCTGGGCGCCCACCACCTCCTCGTAGGGGGCGAACCCCTCGGCCTCGCCGCCGAGCACCAGCCGCTCGGCCCGCCCGCCCCGCCCGGCGGCGGCCACCAGCGGTGCGCACGCCGCCGATGCCACCAGCACCCCGGCCCCGCAGTCGTCGGCGATGTAGGTCGCCTCCTCGGCCGCCAGGTGCCAGTTGATCGGCGTGACCCGCAGGCCGGCCCGCAGCGCCCCCCACACGACCGGGAAGTACTCGGCCCGGTTCTCCATGATCACGGCCACGTGGTCGCCCACGCCCAGGCCGAAGCCCCGCAGCGCATGGGCCACGCGGTTCGACCCCGCCTCCATCTCGCCGTAGCTGAGCGTGGCGCCGGTGCCGGCCACGATCACCGCCGCCCGGTCGGGGTCGGTCGCCGCGAACCGGCTCGGGTGTTCGATGTCCATGCGGGTCCCCCCGTCAGAGGTCGTCGAGCAGCCGCCGCAGCAGCGGAGCGAACAGCGTGAGGTCGTCGGGGTCGGCCGGCGGCTGCTGGATCCCGAAGGCGATGCTGCGCAGGCTCATGCGGGCGAGGATGATGCCGAACCGCAGCCCGGCGAACGCCTCGTACCAGCGCAGGTCGTCGAGCGCCCGGCCCGACAGGCGCTCGTAGCGGGCCGCCGTCGCCGCCGGGTCGAACATCGCCGGCACCGCCATCCCCAGCGCCTCGCCGAACGATGCGAAGAACCGGTGGAAGAACGTGGCCCAGGCCACGTCGACCTCGGGCGGCCCGACCGTCGCCATCTCCCAGTCGAGCACCGCGACCGGGGCGAAGTCCCGGTAGATGATGTTGCCGGGCCGGCTGTCGCCCCACAGCAGCACGCAGCCGTCGTTGGCCGGCACGCCGTCCCCGAGCACCGCGAACGCCCGCTCGAGCAGCGGGACGGCCTGCCCGTCGCGGGCCCACTCGTAGTAGGCCCGCTGGTCGGCCAGCTGGCGGGCCAGCGGGGTCGCGCCCGGCGCGTCGAGGTGGAGGAACGCGGCCGCCTCGCCGTCGCCGGGCACCTCGTGCAGCCGGGCCAGCACCTCGACCGTCGACTCCTCCAGCCGGCGGTGGTCGTCCGCGCTGCCCCGCAGGAACCAACCCTCCCGGTCCAGCAGGTAGGGCGGGCTGTCGGCGGGCACGTCGCCGGCCACGGCCCGCGACACCATGAACGGCACCCCCAGCCAGGCCGCGTCGGCCTCGACGTGGACGACCTCGGGGACCGGCACCGCCGTGCGCTCCCGCACCAGGTCGATCACCCGGCGCTGGCGGTCGACGTCGTAGGCGGGGAAGGTCGGCCAGGCGTCGGGCGCGGGGGCCAGCCGGGCGACCAGCGCCTCGCCGTCCAGCGAGAACAGGACCGTGTCGTTGGACATCCCGCTGCCGGGGGCCCGCACGCCGGTGACGGCGGCACCCGGCCCCCGCCAGGCGGCGGCCCAGGCGGCCAGGCCCTCGGCCACCGCCGCCGGGTCGCGGCGCCAGGGCCAGGCGCGCCCGGTCACGGCGCCGCCGGGCGCCAGAGCGGGACGCCGAGGTCGTCCCACACCCGGACCGCGTCGCCGTCGATCTCGTCCTTGACCAGCCCCCTGTCGTCCAGCGCCCGCCGCAGGGCCAGGGCGTGGTGCTCGGGCTCGTCGGCCATGGTGCGCGGGAGAATAGAATGATCTAGAGCTTTCCGCCAGTCTTCCGTGCCGGGGGGTGCTCTCATGCGCCGACGCATGATACGATGCGCCTGTGCCTAAGACCATTCAGATCCGCGACGTCGATGACGAGGTGTACGCGGCCCTGAGCCGGCGAGCTGCCGAGGCGGGCATCACCGTGCCCGACCTCCTGCGTCGGGAGGCCGCCCGGCTGGCCGCACGCCCCACCGTGGAGGAGTGGCTGGCACGCACCCGGCGCCGGCCCTCGGGCATCTCCCGGGCCGACGTCCTCGCCGCGGTCGACGAGGTCCGCGGCCCGTGGCCCGATGCTGGTCGTTGACGCGTCCTGCCTCTACGAGGTGGTGGCGGACACCGCCAGCGCCGAGGCGGTCCGCGCCCGGCTGAGCGCCGACACCGACCACGTCGCCCCCCACGTCATCGACGTCGAGGTGCTCAACGTGATCCGCCGAGCGCACTTCCGGGGACAGCTCGACAGCACCTCCGCCGCCCAGGCGGTCGAGGACCTGGCCGCCTGGCCGGGCGAGCGGTTCGGGCACCGCAGTCTGCTCCCCCGGGCCTGGGAGCTGCGGGACAACGTCCGGGGCTGGGATGCCGTCTACGTCGCCCTCGCCGAGGTCCTCGGCGCGACGCTCGTGACCATCGACCGGCGGCTGGCCGCCGCCCATGGCCCGCGGTGTGACATCGAGGTGGTCGCCCCCGGGAGCTGACCGCGCCTAGGGCAGGATCCCGATGCGGGCCACCGGTTCGGGGGGCGCCTGGCGGCGGTGGAGGGCCCGCTCGAGCGAGTGGAGCAGCACGTTGCGGGTCTCGCGGGGGTCGATGAGCTCGTCGAAGCCGAGCGTCTGGGCCGAGCGGAACGACGCCTCCACCTCCATCTCCCGCAGGCGGGCCGCCTCGTCGGCGTCCGAGCCCCGGGCCCGGCTCATCGCCGCCGCCCCCATGGCCCCCATCGTCGCCCCCGGGAAGGCGAACACCCCGGACTGGCCGTCGAAGGGGATCATCCCCATGACCATCGACCCGAAGCCGTAGGCCTTGCGCAGCGTGACCTCGAACTTGGGCACGGTCGCCAGGCGCTGGGCCGCGTACATCCTCGCCCCGCTCCGCAGGATGCCCTGGCGCTCCGATGCGCTGCCCGGCAGCACGCCCGGGTTGTCGGACAGGAACACCAGCGGCAGGTGGAAGCTGTCGGCGACGGCGATGAAGTGGGCGGCCTTGTCGGCTCCGTCGGCGTCGATCGACCCGGCCAGCACCTGGGGCTGGTTGGCCACCACCCCCACCGGGTGCCCGCCCAGCCGGCACAGCGTGCAGATGAGCGAGCGGCCGAAGTTGGGCTGGACCTCGAAGCACGACCCGGCGTCGAACACGCTGTCGACCACGTCGTGCATGTCGTAGACCCGGCGGCCGTTGCGCGGGACGATGTCGAGCAGCTCGGGCAGGTCGCGGGGCCCGGTGTCGCCCTCCTCGCCCTCCTCGCCCTCCTCGACGTCGGGCGGGTACGACCAGGCCGACGACGGGAAGTAGCGCAGGTAGGTGCGGACCAGGTCGAGCGCGCCCGGGTCGTCGTCGGCCAGGTTGTGGATCAGCCCGCTGGCCAGGGCCACGGCCGGCCCGCCCAGGTCCTCCTTGGAGACCTGCTCGCCCATCGACTCGAGCACCACCGGGGGGCCGGCGGTGAAGATCGAGGCCTGGCGGCTCATGACCGAGAAGTCCGACATGGGCGCCACCAGCGCCCCGTGGCCGGCCGAGGCGCCCAGCACGGCGGTCACCAGCGGCACGCGGCCCGAGCAGTGGGCCTGGGCCAGCAGGTCGGTCGGCGTGCGGGCGTGGCCCTTGCCGTCGGCCCGGTAGCCCGCGCCCTCCAGCATCATGACCAGCGGCACCCGGTCGGCGGCGGCGATCTCGGCCACGCGGTAGCGCTTGGCGTTGGCCGCCTGGCTGATCGTGCCGGCCTTCACGGTGAAGTCCTCGGCCGCCACCATCACCGGCCGGCCGCCGATGCGGCCCGACCCCATGACCACCGCGTCGGCCGGGGCGTCCTCCCCGCCCACCAGCGTGCCGAGCTCCCGGAACGAGCCGGCGTCGAGCAGGCGGTCGATGCGGGCCCGGGCGTCGAGCTTGCCGGCGTCCCGGTGCCTGGCCAGCCGCTCCTCGCCGCCCATGGCCCGGGCCCCGGCCCGCCGGCCGGCCAGCCGCTCGACGACGCCGTCCCACCCCTCGGAGCTGCCGGGCCCGGCCATCCCCGCCCCTAGCGCCCCGTGAACACCGGCGGCCGGCGCTCGACGAAGGCGGTGAGCGCCTCCCGCAGGTCGGCGGTCCCGGCGTTGACCGTCTGGGCCAGCGCCTCGACCTCCAGGGCCTGGGCCAGCGACGAGCCGGCGGCGTTGTCGAGCTGGCGCTTGGTGATCGACAGGGCCAGCGGCGGCCCGGCGGCGACCGTGGCGACCAGCTCGTCGACGGCGGCGTCGAGGTCGGCGGCGGGCACGACGGCGTTGACGAAGCCCAGCTCGTGGGCCTCGGCGCCGCTCAGCATCCGGGCCGTGAACGCCAGCTCCTTGGCCTGGTGCACGCCGATGCGCTGGCGCAGCAGCCACGAGGTGCCGCAGTCGAGGCTGAGGCCCCGCTTGGCGAAGATGAGCGAGAACCGGGCGGTGTCGGCGCACCAGGTGAGGTCGGCGGCCAGGGCCAGGCCGAGGCCGGCGCCCACGCACAGCCCGTCGACCTTGGCGACGACGGGCACCGGGCAGTCGTGGACGGCCAGCACGACGTCGGCCAGCACCCGCATGTTGTGGACGTTGCTGCCCCCGGGCTGCCCCGACCCGCCGTCGCCGCCGGCGCGCAGGTCGGCGCCCGAGCAGAAGTTGCCGCCCGCGCCCGTGAGCACGATGGCCCGCACGCCCGACCACGCCAGGTCGCGGAAGGCGGCGCCGATCGCCACCCACATGTCCCCCGTGCAGGCGTTGCGCGACGCCGGTGCGTCGATCGTGACGGTGGCGACGTCCTGCTCGCGCTCGACCCGGATCACAGCTAACATCTATATGTTTCTTGACCGGGGCGTCAAGCGAGGGGCGAGGAGGCACGACCGATGGACACCTGGGAGCTGGTGGCCCGCGAGCGCATCCGCGACACGCTGGCCCGCTACACCTGGTCGGGCGACGCCTTCCGGCTCGACGAGCTGGCCCTGGCGTTCTGCGAGGACGGCGAGCTGGAGATCCGGGGCCGGGCGCCGCTGCGGGGCCGGGCCGCGATCGTCGCCGGCCTGGGCGGCGGGTCCGAGCCGGGCGGCGACGAGGCGCGGCGGGCGGCACGCAAGGCGGCCGCGGCCGCCTCGGGCGTCACCCGCATCGTGCGCCACGACATCACCAACGTCCGCTTCCTGGCCGTCGCCCCCGACCAGGCCCGGGTGGCGTCCTACTTCACCGTCTTCACCGAGATCGGCCTCGACCACCACGGCCGCTACCGCGACACGCTCGTCCCGGTGGGCGACGAGTGGCTGATCCGCCACCGGTTCGTGACCACCGACTGGCACGCCCCCGGCTCGACCATGGTCCCCCGCCCGGTCTAGCGGTCGGCGAAGAAGAAGGCCTCGGCGTTGTCGAACAGCCAGGCCGCCCGCACCTCGTCGGGCAGGTCGAGCGCGGCCGCCTCGCCCAGGCAGCGCTCCAGCGACAGCACCGGGTAGTCCGAGGCGAACAGCACGCGGTCCTGGCCCCGCGTGGCCATGTAGTGCAGCAGGGACGCCGGCAGGTACCTGGGCGACCAGGCCGAGGTCATCAACCGCAGGTTGCGGTACTTGAGCATGAGCCGGATGGCCGTGTCCCACCACGGGTCGGCGCCGTGGATCATGCACAGCTTCAGCTCGGGGAAGCGCAGGCAGACCCGGTCGAGGTGGAGGGGGTTCTGGGGCTCGGCCGGCAGCGGCGGCCCGGGGATGCCCATGTTCATGCACAGCGGCAGCCCCAGCTCGCAGCACTTGGTGTAGAGCGGGTAGTAGACGGCGTCGCTGGGCGGGTACATGCCGTCGCCCCAGAAGCTGGGGCCGACCGTGGCGTAGGCGACCGGGTGGTCCCGCACGAACGACTCCAGCGCCCGCAGCGCGGGCATCGGCCGCAGCAGGTTCATCCCGCCCACGGCCAGGGCGAACCGGTCGGGCCGGGCCGCGGCGAAGTCGAGCGCCCGCCCCTCCGTCGCCCGCACGCCGGTCATGAGGACGGCCCGCTCGACGCCGTGGGCGTCCATGTCCTCCAGCAGCTCGGGAAGCTCGGGGCTGCGGAAGAACGACTCGCCCCCCTTGAAGTAGTCCTCCTTGACCCGGACCATCCAGTCCGGCATCTCCCGGTCGGCGAAGTCGACGTTGACCAGGCCGTCGATGACTCGGGTCATGCGGGGGTCCCCTCTCGCTCGTCCGCCAGCAACGCCTGGAGCGCCGCCTTGTCGACCTTCCCGGTGGCGGTGACCGGCACGTCGGCCCCCGACGGGGCCACCAGCCAGCGGGTGGGCACCTTGAACGCGCTCAGCCGGGCCCGGGCGCCGGCCACCAGGTCGGCCAGCGGCGCCTCCGACACGACCAGCGCGCCGACCGCCTCGCCGCCGTCGGCGGCCGGCACGTTGGTCACGTGGGCCTGGCGCACGCCGTCGAGCGCCCGCAGCGCCGCCTCGACCTCGGCCGGGTAGACGGTGGCGCCCCGCACCTTGAACATGTCGTCGAGCCGGCCGTGGTACCGGAGGTACCCGCCGGCGTCGAGGGAGCCCAGGTCGCCGGTCGGGTACCAGCCCTCGGCGTCGAAGGTCGCGTCCCGGGTGCGGCCGCAGATCGCCCGCATGACGTGGGGTCCCCGGAGGCGGATCTCGCCGACCTCGCCCGGGACCGCCGCCACCCGGCCCTCGACGCCCGGGAACGGCCGGCCGCAGCTGCCGCGGGCCTCGGGCGGCAGGTCGCGGTCGAGCCGGGCGCCGCAGTAGGGGCCGAAGGTCTCGGTCATCCCGAACAGGTTGGCCCGCGCCCCGGGGGCCGGGCGCCGCTCGGGCGGTAGCACGGCCGGCAGGCTGCCGGGGCCGAGGCCGGACAGGTCGGCGGCGGCGAAGCGGGGGTGGGCCGCCAGCCGGGACGCCTGGTCCGGCCAGCCCCGGAACAGCGTGGCCCGCTCCCGCTCCAGCAGGGCCAGCGTGGCCTCGGGCTCGGGCACGGCCTCGGTGAGCAGGGTCGCCCCGGCCACCAGCGCGGTCAGCAGGCCCGAGGCGAAGCCGCCGGTCCAGAAGAACGGCATCGGGATGTAGAGCCTCTCGCCGGGGCCGACGCAGCGGGCGTCCAGGCCGGCGGCCACCGCGCCCAGGGCCCCGCCGTGGGTGTGGACCGTGCCCTTCGGGTCCCCCCGGCTGCCGGAGGTGAACACGACGGCCAGGTCGTCGGCCGGCCGGACGGCGGCCTCCAGCGCCGTGACCAGGGCCGGCTCCACCGCCGGGGCCGGCGGGTCGTCGATCGCCCAGGTCCGGCGCAGGAACGGCAGCCCGGGGGCGACGGCCGCCACGTCGTCGGGGTAGGACCGGCCCCGGAACGACCGGGCCAGCGCCAGGTGGGTGACCCCGGCCACCCGCAGCTGGGTCTCCAGCTCCGGCGGCCGCAGCAGCGTGCTCAGCGGCACCAGCACCCCGCCGACCCGCAGCACCGCGGCGGCGGTCACCGCCCAGCCGATCCCGTTGGGCGCCAGCAGGCCGACCCGGGCGCCCTTCCCCACCCCGGCGGCGACCAGCCGGGCGGCCAGCGCCCGGCTGTCGGCGTCGAGGCCGGCGTGGCTGACGGCGCGATCCTCCGTCACCACCGCGTCCTCGGCCCCGTGCTCGTCCCGGTTGCGGGCCAGGAGGGCCGGGAACGTCGCCACGTCACCTGGTTCAGCCGGCACCGAAGCGCTCCCGCAGCGCCCGGGCGTCGAGCTTGCCGCTCGACAGCAGGGGCACGTCGTCGTCGGCCAGGGCCAGGAACCGGCGGGGCACCTTGTAGGCCGACAGCCGGGCCCGCAGCCCGGCCCGCAGGACCTCCGGGTCGGGCGCCTCCCGGCCCGGCGGCACCCGCAGGGCGGCGGCCACCACCTGGCCCCGCTCGGGGTCGTCCAGGCCGACGACGTGGGCCACCAGGCCGGTCTCCTCGGCGATGGCCGCCTCGACCTCGCGGGGCGAGACGTTGGCCCCGGCGGTCTTGATCATGTCGCCCCGCCGGCCGGTGAAGTAGAGGAAGCCCTCGTCGTCGGCGTGGAACAGGTCGCCGGTGGGGTACCAGCCGTCGGGGGTGAAGGTCTCGTGGCGCTCCCGCCCGTAGTAGCCCTCCATGAGGAACGGGCCCCGGAACCACAGCTCGCCCACCACGCCGGGCCCGCAGTCGGCGCCGGTGTCGGGATCGACGATGCGGGCCTCGAACCCGGGCACCGGCCGCCCGAACGAGCCCCGGCGCCGCTCGGGCTGGTCGCCCTCGTCCTCGCCGGCCAGGCACACGCTGCCGGCCTCGGTCATGCCCAGCATGTTGTGGCGCAGCTCGGGGTCGGCGGGCCGCACGGCCGCCGGCATGATCGGCCACAGGTTGCCCCGCCGGATCGAGCTCAGGTCCCGGCCCGGGAACGAGGGGTCGGCGGCCAGGTGGGCGACCGACGCGGCGAAGCCGTTGACCATCGTGGGCCGGGTGCGCTCCAGCAGGTCGAGCGTGGCCGCCGGGTCGGTGGCGGTGGAGCACACCAGCGTGGCCCCGGCCAGCAGCGTGCCCAGCAGGCTGTAGGCGAAGCCGCCGATCCAGAAGAACGGCGAGTTGGAGAACAGCACCTCGTCCTCCGCGTAGCGGCGCAGCTGGTTGAGGTTGTCGAGGTGGCGGATGAGCGGCCCGTGCTGGTGGATCACGCCCTTGGGGTCGCTGGTCGACCCCGAGGTGTGGACGATCACCATGCGGTCGGCCGGCGACACCTGGGCCTCGGCCGCCGCCAGCACGACCGGGTCGACGCCGGCGCCGACGTCGTGGTCGAACACGACGCGCCGCAGCGCGGGCGTGGCGGGGTCGAGCAGCGGCCGGGAGGCGGGGTCGTACGCCGGCACCGCCTCCCGCACCGCGGCGACGTAGTCGCGGCCCCGGAAGGCGGGCGTGGCCAGCAGCACCTCGATGTCGGCCGAACGCAGCAGGGTGCCCAGCTCGGCGGCGGTCGAGAACGTGCTGAGCGGCACCGCAACCGCGCCGATGCGAGCCGCGGCCAGCCAGCCCACCACGAACCCGGGGCCGTTGGGGTGGAGCAGCCCGACGTGCGTCCCCCGCCCCACGCCCCCTGCCAGCAGGCCCCGGGCCAGCGCCGCCGAGCAGGTCTCGGCCTCCGCATAGGTGAGCACGGAGTCGTCGCACACCAGCCAGGGGTGGTCACCGCGCTCCGCCGCCCGGGCGGCGAGCAGGGCCGGGACGGTGAGCGGCAGGCCGTCCCCCGCGTCGACCACGGTGGCGGTCACGGCGTGCCCCGGGGCGGGACGTGCGGCAGCCGCGACCGGTCGCCGACGACCGCCTCGACCGTGGCCGTGCACAGCGTCTCGTCCCCGAGCGCCAGCCGGGCCCGGGAGGTGATGCGGCGCTCGCCGGCCTCCCGGTCGATCTCGAAGGCCAGCGCCACCCCGAGCGGCGCCGGCCGGCGGTACTCCACCAGCAGCGACGTCGTGCGGCCGGCCACGCCGACGTCGCAGTTGTGGTGCTGGACCGCGCAGTCGAAGAACGTGGCCAGGGTGCCGCCGTGGACCATGCCCGGCGGGCCCTCGAACACCAGCGGGAACGTCACGGTCCCCGTGGCCCGGGGCCCGGCGACCGCGATCTCGTAGGCGGGGAAGGCCGGGTCGTAGTCCCCGACGTCGCGGGAGTGGTCGAGGTAGGGGCGGCGTCCGGCGGGGGCACCCTCGCCCAGGCGGGGGGCGGGGTCGGCCGGCACCCGGGCGGCCAGGACGTCCCGCGCCGCCCGCAGGTCGGCGATCAGCCGGTCCACCGCCGGGTCCTCCCGCTCCAGCGCCAGCGCCAGGCCGGCGACCTCCCGCACCAGCGGCGCCAGCACGGTGGCCTGGGGCAGCGGCTCGACGCCGAACGTCCAGCGCTGAGGCCCGGTCACGCCGACCTCGGCATCCCGAGGATGCGCTCGGCGATCAGGTTGCGCTGGATCTGCGAGGTGCCCGCCGCGATCGTGTACTGGAGCGACCACAGGTAGGTGCGCGCCGCCTCGGCGCCGTCGCCGACACCCCCGAGGGCCCGCCGGCCGAGCACCCGCAGGGCCAGCTCGCTCAGCTCCTGGCTCAGCTCGCTGAACCGCAGCTTCACCGCCGAGCCCGACGGCGACGGCGCACCGGTGGCCTCGGCCTCGGCGATGCCCCGCTGGGTCATCCGCCACAGGCCCTCGACGTGCGCCTCGACGCGGCCCACCTGGGCCCGCAGCGTCGGGTCGTCCCAGGCGGTGCCGTCGGGGCCGGGCAGGCGCCGGGCCAGCGCCGCCAGCGCCCGCACCTGCGACCGCAGCGTGATGATGTGCTGGGCGAAGGCGGTGCCCCGCTCGAACCGCAGCGTCACGTTGGCCACCCGCCAGCCGTCGTTCTCCTCGCCGACCCGGTCGCGCACCGGCACCCTGGCGCCGCTCAGGAACAGCTCGCAGAAGTGGCTCTCGCCGTCGATCGTCCGCATGGGCCGGACCTCGACGCCGGGCTGGTGCATGTCGAGGATCAGCCAGGTGATGCCCCGGTGCTTGGGCGCGTCGGGGTCGGTGCGGACCAGCAGCTCGCAGTGGTCGGCCACGTGCGCCCGGGTG
>DATFRN010000100.1:0-18000 GCA_035263165.1 Acidimicrobiales bacterium
CGACAGCGCCGTGCGGAGGTGGGCGGCCAGGGTCTCGGCCGCCGTGCGCAGGCCCTCGTAGGCGTCGTCGTCCAGCAGGTCGAGCACGGCCAGGCCCGCCGCCGTGGCCAGCGGGTTCCCCGAGAGCGTGCCGGCCTGGTACACGGGTCCCAGCGGGGCGACCGTCCCCATCACGTCGGCCCGGCCGCCGTAGGCGCCGATCGGCAGCCCGCCGCCGATGACCTTGCCCATCGTCGTCAGGTCGGGCGCCACGCCGTACAGCTCCTGGGCGCCGCCGCGGGCCACCCGGAACCCGGTGATCACCTCGTCGAAGATCAGCAGCGCCCCCACCCGGTCGCACTCGGCCCGCAGGCCGGCGAGGAACCCGGGGTCGGGCGGAATCAGGCCCATGTTGGCGGCGATGGGCTCGACGATCACGCAGGCCGTGCGCTCGTCGAGCGGCGGCACCACGTTGTAGGGGGCGACGACCGTGTCGGCCACGGCGTTGTCGGTGACGCCCGCCGACCCCGGCAGCCCGAGCGCCGCCACCCCGCTGCCCGACTCGGCCAGCAGCAGGTCGCCGTGGCCGTGGTAGTTGCCGGCGAACTTCACCACCGCCGGCCGGCCGGTGAACCCCCGGGCCACCCGGATGGCCGACATCGTCGCCTCGGTGCCGCTCGACACCAGCCGCACCAGCGAGCACGACGGCACCCGGGCGCAGATCTCCTCGGCCAGCAGCACCTCGCGCTCGGTCGGCGCCCCGTAGCTGGTGCCGTCGACCGCCGCCCGCTGCACCGCCTCGACGATCGCCGGGTGGGCGTGGCCGGCGATGATCGCCCCGTAGGACTGCACGAGGTCCACGTAGCGCCGCCCCTCGACGTCCCACACGTGGGCGCCCGCGGCCCGCGCCACGAAGTAGGGCGTGCCCCCGACCGCCTTGAACGCCCGGACGGGGCTGTTCACGCCCCCGGGGATGACCCGCTCGGCGCGGGCGAACAGCTCGTCGTTCGTGGGCACGAAGCGAGCCTAGGACGTGGTCGCTCTCAGCGGATGCGGTCGATGACGTCCCGGACCGCGTAGGTGAGGATCATGTCGGCGCCCGCCCGGCGGATGGCCGTGAGGTGCTCGAGCATGACGGCGCCGCCGTCGATCCAGCCCCGCTCGGCCGCGGCCTTGACCATCGCGTACTCGCCCGACACGTGGTAGGCGGCCAGCGGCACGTCGAGCTCGGCCCGCGCCGTGGCCAGCACGTCGAGGTAGGCCAGCGCCGGCTTGACCATGACGATGTCGGCGCCCTCGTCCAGGTCGGCCCGGATCTCCACCAGCGCCTCCCGCCCGTTGCGGGGGTCCTGCTGGTAGGCCTTGCGGTCCCCGCCGCCGGCGATCGTCACGTCGACCGCCTCGCGGAACGGTCCGTAGAGCGCCGAGGCGTACTTGGCCGCGTAGGCCAGGATCGCCACCTGCTCGAACCCGTCGCCGGCCCCGTCGAGCGCGTCACGGATGGCGGCCACCTGGCCGTCCATCATCCCGCTCGGCGCCACCACGTGGGCGCCGGCCTCGGCCTGGGCCACGGCCACCCGGGCGTAGAGGTCGATCGTGGCGTCGTTGTCGACCTCGCCCTGCTCGGTCAGCACGCCGCAGTGGCCGTGGTCGGTGTACTCGTCGAGGCACAGGTCGGCCATGAGCACGAGGTCGTCGCCCATGTCGGACCGCAGGTCGGCCAGCGCCAGCTGGACGATGCCGTCGGGGTTCCACGCCTCGCTGCCCGCCGCGTCCTTGTGGGCCGGCAGGCCGAAGAGGATCACGGCCGGCACGCCCATGTCGGCCAGCTCGTGCACCTCCTTGCGCAGCGATTCGCGGGTGTGCTGGAGGACGCCCGGCAGCGACGAGATCTCCTGTGGAGAGTCGGCGTCCTCGCGGACGAACAGCGGGACGATGAGGTCGTCGACGGACACCCGGGTCTCGGCCACCAGCCGGCGCAGAGCGGGCGTGCGCCGCAGCCGGCGGAGCCGGCGCTGAGGAAAGCTCACGGATCGATGCTACGACGAGAGTGCCCGGTCGCCATAGACGCGAACGGGGAGGGGTGTCAGCGACACCCCTCCCCGCTAGATCGCGTGTTACCTGTCGACTACTTCTTGCTGCTGTCGATCAGGTCGGGCGGCGTCATCGACGCCGTCTTGCCCTCGAACGTGATCGGATCGCCGACCAGCTCGAAGCGGTTGATGTCGGTCTTGGCGTTGCCGACGTACTTGTACTTCATGAGGTTGTAGGTCTCGCCGAAGTACGCGTCGTCGGTCCCGGACTTCACCGTGATGCCGGGCAGCAGCACGCCGATGTCGGAGGCCGACAGGTCGTGCAGGGACTCCATCAGTGCCAGCCTGGTCGGCTTCTCGGCCTGCTCCAGCGCCTTCTGGAAGAGCGCGGCCTGGGTCCAGCCGTACGCCATGATGCCGTTGGTGGTGTCGGCGTCAGGGAAGTACTTCTTGACCGTGTCCTTGTACTCCTTCATGGCGGCGTCGGAGTCGTTGTCGGGGTTCAGCGGGTCCAGCAGGTTGGTGTAGCTGTAGACGCCCTGGGCCGCCGGTCCGGCGATGCCCAGCAGGGTCTTGGACGTGCAGGTCGAGGAGACCCAGGTCAGCGGCTTCCAGCCCTGCTGCGAGGCGGCGTTCAGCGCCCCCGGGCAGGCCAGCAGCGTGGCACCGTTGAAGAAGGTGTCGGCGCCGGAGGCCTTGAGGCTGGTGATCTGGGCGTCGACGTTGTCGGCGCCGGCCTTGTACTTCTCGACCTTCGCGACCGTGATGTCGGTGCCCTTGATGGCGTTCTTGAAGCCCTCCTCGTACGCCCGGCCGAAGTCGTCGTCCTGGACCAGCATCGCGACCTTGGCGTCGGGCTTCTGGTCCTTCAGCAGGCTGACGAACGCGGCGCCCTCGAGCGGGTAGGGGCCGAGCGTGGACCCGATGGTCCACGGGAAGTTCGGGTCGCCCCAGGCGGGCGAGCCGGTGGCCGCGAACACGTTCGGGACGCACAGGTCGTTCAGGTTCTGGCGGATCGCCAGGTTGCCGGCGGTGCCCACGACGCTGAACGTCGCGAACGCCTTGTCGCCCTCGGGCCCGACCAGCTCGTCGATGTTGGCCGACGTCTGGGCCGGGTCGTACTGATCGTCCTTGTCCTTGAAGGCGATCTTGTACTTCTTCCCGGCGAACTCGACGCCGCCCTGGTCGTTGAGCATGTCGAAGTAGGACTTCCAACCGGTCGCGATCTCGGAGAACGCGGCGGTGAGGCCCGACTGGGGGAAGCTCGAGACGATGTCGATCGTGTCGCCCTTGATCGGGGTCGACGGATCGGTCGCGCAGTTGGCCGTGTCGATGGCCGCTGCGCCGCCCTTGCTCCCGCTGTCGCTCCCTCCGTTGGAGGAGGAGCTGTTGTCGTTGTTGTCCCGGCCGCCGCACGCGGCGCCGGCGAGCGCGAGCGCCACGAAGGTCGCCGCGACCCGATACCTATGTCCTCGCATTGATGTGGCCCTCCTAGTCATGGCTGTCGTCAGGGATGGGATGGGTCGGCGGCCTTCCCTTCGCCGACGAGCGCCGACCGAGAGCGGCCAGCAGGCGGCGGACACCGCCCACGACCCCTTCGGGCAGCACGAACACGATCGCGATCAGCGACGCCCCGTAGATGGCGGGCGCCAGGATCTCCTTGCCCTCGATCAGGTTCTGGGTGTTGCGCCGGAGCAGCACGAGGATGAGCGCTCCGACGGCGGGTCCCATGATCGTGGCGGCCCCGCCGATCACCATCGCCACCAGGAACTCGATCGAGCGCTGGAAGTAGATGATCGGGTTGGTGCCGTCGGCCAGGCGGTCGATCATCACCGACAGCGACCCGGCGACCCCGGCGTAGGCGGCGCTGATGGCGAAGGTCACGACCTTGGTGCGGGCCACCGGCACGCCCACGGTGGCGGCCGCCAGCTCCTGGTCGCGCACGGCGATCATGGCCCGGCCGACCCGGCCCCGGACCAGGTTCCAGGCCAGGATGTAGAGCACCACCATGATGACCAGGCTGAGGTAGTAGGCCCACTGGTCGTCGGCCAGGCCGCCGATCAGCGAGCTGAAGGCGCTGCGGGGCGGGCGCAGGAGCGCGACGCCGCCCACGCCCTTCACGAACCGCTGCACCACGTTGGGGAACAGCACCGCCAGGCCGAGCGTGACCAGCGCCAGGTACAGGCCCCGGACCCGGAGGGCCGGCAGGCCCACCAGCAGGCCGAACAGGCCGGTGAAGATGGCGGAGACGAGGATGGTCGGCTCGTAGGTCCAGCCGTGGTCGACGATCAGGATGGCCGAGGTGAAGGCGCCGATGCCGAAGAAGGCGCCGTGGCCGATCGACACCTGGCCGTTGAACCCGGTGAGCAGGTTGAGCCCCATCGCCGCGATGGCCAGGTAGATGGCCTGGGACAGCACCCGGTTGATGTCGGGGCCGTAGTACCAGGGGGCGTAGAGGGCGGCGGCGGCCAGCACCACGCCGATGACGATGCGGGTGCGGGTGACGACGGCGGGGATGGGCGGGAAGAGGGTCTGGGCCGCGGCCGTCCGGGGCGCCTCGTCCTCGACGACGAGCGGCTCGACGCCGAGGGCGGGGGCCAGGTCGGCGCCGGTCTGGTCGGTCGTCATCAGACCCTCTCCACCGTGCGCTTGCCGAACAGCCCGTTGGGCATGACCACCAGCACGATCAGGATCAGCGCCAGGGGCATCACCAGCTCGATGCCGTCGAGCGCGTTGACGTACTGGACCGTGAGCGAGTTGGCGACCCCGACGAAGATGCCGCACAGGACGGCGCCCCACAGGCTGTCGAACCCGCCGAGGGCGGCCGCCGCGAACGCGTAGACGATGATCGTCTGCATCAGGCTGGCGTCGAAGCCCACCCGGCTCGACGCCACCATGGCGCCGGCCAGCGCCCCGATGGCGGCCGAGAGCGCCCAGCCGAACATGAGCATCGACCCGGCCTTGATGCCGTGGAGGCGGGCCGAGTCGGCGTCGGCCGCCACGGCCCGCAGCTTGAGGCCCAGCTTGGTGCGCTGGAGCAGCCACCACAGTGCGATGCACTCGACGATCAGCACGGCGATCAGCATCAGCGTCGGGTAGGTGATGTTGATGCCGCCGTTGGAGCTCTCGAGGATCGTGAGCCGCCGGTTGGGCACCGGCGAGGGCAGCCGCTGGGGGTCGGTGCCGAACACCAGCTGGGCCAGCGAGTTGATGGCCAGGAACATGCCGAGGCTGACGATCACGACGTTGAGCGGGCTGCGGTTCGACCCCTCGAAGGGGCGGATCAGCGTGCGCTCGATGGCGGCGCCGGCGATGAACGCGATCCCCATCGAGATGAGGATGGCCCCCCACACCGGCAGACCGCCGGTGGTGAGCTTCCACGTGATGAACGTGGAGAACATGGCCATCTCGCCCTGGGCGAAGTTGAGCACGCCCGTGGACCGGAAGATCAGAACCAGCGCCAGCGCCAGCGCGCCGTAGATCGCCCCGTTGGCGATGCCGTTGATGACCTGCTCGACGAAGAGTTGCATTTCTAAAACCCCAGGTACGCCTTGCGGACGGCCTCGTCGTCCTGCAGCTTCACGGCTTCGTTCTGGACGGCGATGCGCCCGGTCTCGAGGACGTACGCCCAGTGCCCGATGCTGAGCGCCAGGCTGGCGTTCTGCTCGACCACCAGGACCGACAGGCCCTGCTCGCGGTTGAGCTCGCCCAGCCGGGCGAACAGCTCGCGGGTGACCAGCGGGGCGAGCCCCAGGCTGGGCTCGTCGAGCAGCAGCAGCTTGGGCCGGGCCATCATCGCCCGGGCCAGCGCCAGCATCTGCTGCTCGCCGCCGCTCATGCTCCCGGCCTGCTGGCGGCGGCGATCGCCGAGGCGGGGGAAGAGGTCGTACCAGGTGGCCAGGTCGGACTCGACCTCGCCGTCCTTGCGGTTGATCGCCCCGATGCGCATGTTGTCGTCGACCGACAGGTCGGTGAAGGTGCCGCGGCCCTGGGGCACGTGGGCGATGCCCATGCGGGACACGGCCTCGGGCGAGCGGCCCACGATCGAGGTGCCGTTGAAGCGGATGTCGCCCTGCACGTGGATCATGCCGCTGATGGCCCGCAGCGTGGTGGTCTTGCCGGCGCCGTTGGCCCCGAGCACGACGGCGACGTGGCCCTGCTCGACCGCCAGGTCGATGCCGTGCAGCACCTGCACCTGGCCGTAGCCGCCGGCCACGCTCTCCATCTCCAGCAGGCTCATACGGGGGCTCCCAAATAGGCCTCGATCACGACGGGGTCGTTGCGGACGGCCTCGGCGGTGCCCTCGGCGATCTTGCGGCCGAAGTCGAGCACCACGATGTGGTCGGAGATGGCCATCACCATCGCCATGTGGTGCTCGACCAGCAGGACCGTCAGGTCGAACTGGTCGCGGATCTCCCGGATGGTGGCGCCCAGCTCGTCGACCTCACCGTGGGTGAGGCCGTTGGCCGGCTCGTCCATCATCAGCATCTTCGGCTCGCTGGCGAGGGCCCGGGCGAACTCGATGCGCTTGAGCGTGCCGAAGGGCAGGCCGGCCACCGGGCGGTGGGCCACGTCGGCCAGGTCGAGCCGCTCGAGGAGGTCGAGGCCGCGACGGCGCACCGCCTTCTCGTCCCGGGCGGCGCCGAGGCGGAACATCGATCGGGCGAAGCCGACCCTGCTGAGCGACTGCGCCCCGGTGCACACGTTCTCGAGCACGGTCAGCGCCGGGAAGAGGGCCACGTTCTGGAACGTGCGGGCCAGCCCGAGGCGGACGATGCCGTGGGTGGGCACGGCCAGCAGGTCGCGCCCGTCGAAGACCACCGTGCCCGAGTTGGGCTGGTAGAGGCGGCTGAGGACGTTGAACAGGGTCGTCTTGCCGGCGCCGTTGGGCCCGATGAGGGCGCAGATCTGGCCGGGCTCGACGGCGAAGCTGAGGTCGTCGAGCGCGACGACACCTCCGAACCGCACCCCCACGTTGTTGACGGTCAGAAGTGACACGCGCCCTCTCGTCCCCACCCGCTCGCTACCGGGCGCCCCCTCGGCACCCTGGTGTCAATCCCACGTACGTCGCTCGCACCGTCGCGGAGCGTCGGGTCAGCAGCCGCCTGGGTCCACGCCTCCCCTCGGGCCCCAAACGCCTGTGTCACAGTCAAGCACAATTGACGCGCAGACGTGTCAAGCAGGGTGGCGGCGGCGGCGTCCACGGTCAGACGGTAGCCGCGAGCGCACCCAGCCGAATCACGTCCAGACCGGCCAGCGACGGCACCACGAGGTGGGCCGCGGAGAAGTCGAGCCCGGCCGTCATCGGGCCGGGAACGGCCACCACGGTCATGCCCGCGGCGCGGCCCGCGGCCACCCCGTTGGGCGAATCCTCGAGCACCACGCAGTCGCCCGGGGCCGCGCCCAGGCGCTCGGCCGCCACCAGGAACAGGTCCGGCGCCGGCTTGGTCCGGCGCCGGTCACCGCCCACATCGTCGCTGGTCACGATCGCGGCGAAGCGGTCGGCCAGCCCGAGGCGCTCGAGGTGGGGCACGACCCAGCGGGCGGACGACGACGAGGCGACGGCACAGGGCACGCCCGCCGCCGCCGCCCCGTTCAGCAGGTCGAGCACCCCGTCGCAGGGCGGCAGGGCCGCGATCAGGGGCAGGCGCCGGGCCTCCCGCTCGGCGATCAGCGCCGCCCGGTCGACCGGCCGGCCGTACTGCTCGGCCAGCACGTCGGCCCAGTGGACGTGGTTGGCGGTGCCCAGGATGGAGTGCCACCAGGCCAGGTCCACGGTGAGCCCGTGCTCGGTGAACAGGTCGGCCACCGACTCGTAGGTGGGGCTCTCGGTGTCGAGCACGAGGCCGTCGAAGTCGAACAGCAGCGCGCCTGGCCGGGCGGTCACGGCGCCGGGCGGGGGTGGTCGGCCGCCCAGGCCACGAGGGCGGCCACCAGGCCGTCGATGGTGTGCTCGGCGGCCTCGACGTCGACCCGCAGGCCCCGCTCCCGGGCGGTGGCGGCGGTGACCGGCCCGATGGCGGCCACGACCGGCGGCGCCGGCCGGTCGCCCAGGGCGTCGAGGAAGTTGGTCACGGTGGACGAGGACGTGAAGGTGACGATCTCGGCCTCCGCCACGGCGGCGGCGGCCGCCTCGTCGAGCGGGACCGGCGCGGTGCGGTAGGCCTCGACCACGTCGACGTCCCAACCCTTGGCGGCCAGGCCCTCGGGCAGCACGCCGCGGGCGACGGCCGCCCGGGGCAGCAGCACCCGCCCCTCCCCCGGCGGGAACTCGGCCACCAGCGACTCGGCCACGAACCGGGGCGGCACGAGGTCGGGCACCAGGCGGGCCGCAGCCAGCGCCTCGGCCGTGCCGGGGCCGATGGCGGCCAGCCGCACGCCCCCCAGCGCCCGGGCGTCGCGCCCGGCGGCGGCCAGGGCGGCCAGCAGCCGGGTGGCGCCGTTGGGCGAGGTCACGACCACCCAGGCGTAGGCGCCGGCGGCCAGGCGGTCGACGGCGGCGGCCAGCGCCTCGCCCCCGTCGGCCGGGTCGCCGACGGCGATGGCCGGCACCTCGACCGTGGCCGCGCCCTCGGCCGCCAGCCGGTCGGCCAGGGCGCCGGCCTGGGCCCGGGCCCGGGTCACCACCACCCGCCGGCCCAGCAGCGGCCGGCGCTCGAACCAGGCCAGGTCCAGCCCGGCCACCTCGCCCACCACGATGGTGGCCGGCGCCCGCAGCGGCTGGTCGGCGACGGTGGCCAGCGTGGCCCGCACCGTGACCTGCTCGGGCCGCGTGCCCCAGGTGACCGAGGCGACCGGCGTGTCGGGGGCCAGGCCCCCGGCCATCAGCTCGTGCGCGATCGGGCCGATGTTGGCCACGCCCATGAGGATGACGATCGTGCCGCCGACCCGGGCGATGGCCTGCCAGTCGACGGTCCCGTCCTCGCCGGCGGCGTCGTCCTCGTGGCCGGTGACCACGGTGAAGCTGGTCGAGCTGTGGCGCAGCGTCACCGGGATGCCGGCGTAGGCGGGCACGCCGATGGCCGAGGAGATGCCCGGCACCACCTCGAAGGGCACGCCGGCGGCGGCCAGCGCGGCCGCCTCCTCGCCGCCGCGGGCGAAGACGAAGGGGTCGCCGCCCTTCAGCCGCACCACGGTCTCGCCCTGGCGGCCCCGGGCCACGAGCAGGTCGTTGATCTCGTCCTGGCTGAGCCGGACGTGGCCGGGCGCCTTGCCGACGTCGATGCGCTCGGCGCCCGCCGGCGCCAGGTCGAGCAGCGACTCCTGGGACAGCCGGTCGTAGACGACCACGTCGGCCGCCCGCAGCAGCGCGTGGGCCCGCACGGTCAGCAGCCCGGGGTCGCCCGGCCCGGCGCCGACGAGGTGGACCGCCACGTCAGCTGCGGCCGAGCAGCGCCGCGCCGCCCTGCTCGTCGAGCAGGTGGCGGGCGACGGACCGGCCCAGCGCGGGCCCGGCGGTCGCCGGCCCCGACGTCTCGTGGCGGACGACGACCTTGCCGTCCTCCGAGGCCACCAGGCCCCGGATGCGCAGGCCGTCGCCGGCCTGGGTGGCGAAGGCGGCGGCCGGCAGCGAGCAGTCGCCGCCCAGCTCGGCCAGGAACCCCCGCTCGGCGTCGACCGCCCGGCGGGAGGGGGTGTGCTCGATGCGCTCCAGGGCGCAGCGGACCTCGTCGTCGTCGACCCGGCACTCCACGGCCAGGGCGGCCTGGCCCACCTGGGGCAGCATGACGTCGGGGTCCAGCCGCTCGGCGATGCGGTCGGCCCAGCCCAGGCGGTCGAGGGCGGCCGCGGCGACCACCACTGCGCTGACCCCGTCCCGGCCGGCCCGCTCCACCCGGGTGCCCATGTTGCCCCGCACGCCCTCGAACACGAGGTCGGGCCGCACGTGGGCCAACTGGGCCCGGCGCCGCAGCGAGCCGGTGGCGACGACCGCGCCCGCCTCCAGGCCGTCGAGCGTGGAGCCGACCAGGGCGTCGCGCACGTCGGCCCGCTCGGGCACGGCCCCGATCACCAGGCCGTCGGGCGTGGTGGAGGGCAGGTCCTTGGCCGAGTGCACGGCCACGTCGGCCCGGCCGTCGAGCACGGCCGCCTGGACCTCCTTGACGAACACACCCTTGCCGCCCAGCTCGTAGATGGGCACGTCGCGGCGGATGTCGCCGCTGGTCTCGATCAGCACGACCTCGACGTCGAGGTCGGGGTTGGCCTTTCCGAGGAGGGCGACCACGTGCTCGGCCTGCCAACGGGCGAGGGCCGAGCCCCGGGTCGCGACCCGGAGCTTCATCGCTGGTTCAATCTGGTTCAGGCCTCGATCTCGAAGAGCTCGCGCAGTGCGGCCACGAGGCGGTCGCCCCGGGCGCTGCCGGCTGCGTCCTTCAGCACCACGGTGGGCTGGTGCAGCAGCTTGGCTACCAGACCGCGGGTCACCGCGTCGACCAGTTCGAGCTGGCGGGGGTCGAGGTCCTCGTAACGGTTGCGGAAGCGGTCGAGCTCGGCGCTGCGGACCGACTCGGCCCGCTGGCGGAGGGCGACGATCATCGGCGCCACCTCGCGGGCCGACGTGGCCACCAGGTAGCGCTCGAGCTCGTCGTTGAGGATGGCCTCGACGGCGGACACCTCGCGGCGGCGCTCGGCCACCCCGGCGGCGGCGAACCGGCGCAGGTCGTCCATGTCGAGCAGGGTGACGCCCGGGACGCCGGCCACCTCGGGGTCGACGTCGCGGGGCACCGCGATGTCGACGACCAGCAGCGGGCGGTCGGGGCGGGCGGCCATGATCGGCGCCACGTCGGCGGCGGTCACCAGCGGCACGTGCGAGCCGGTGGAGGTGAGCAGCAGGTCGGCGTCGCGCAGGTGGTCGGCCACGTCGACCAGGGCGACGGCCTCGCCGCCCACCCGGGCGGCCAGCTCGGCGGCGCGGGCCGGGGTGCGGTTGGCGACCTGCACCCGGCCGACACCGGCGCCGGCCAGCGCCACCGCCATGCCCTCGCCCATGTCGCCGGCGCCCAGCACCAGCACGGTCTTGCCGTCGACGCCGCCGAGGCGCTCGCCGGCCATGGCCACCGCGGCCTGGGAGACCGAGGCGATGTTGCGGGCGATGGCGGTCTCGGTGCGGGCCCGCTTGCCGGCCTCGAGGGCGTGGCGCAGGAGCAGGTTGAGGGCGGGACCGGCGGTGCCCTCCTCGCGGGCCCGCTCCCAGGCGACCTTGACCTGGCCCTGGATCTCGCTCTCGCCCAGGACGGCCGAGTCGATGCCGGACGTCACCGACAGCAGGTGGGAGACCGCGGCGGTGTCGTAGTGGACGTAGAGGTGGTCGGCGAACTCGTCGGGCGGGAGGAACGAGAAGTCGGCCAGGAAGCCCCGGATGTCGCTGTAGGCGCCGTGGAACCGTTCGGCGACCGCGTAGACCTCGGTGCGGTTGCAGGTCGAGAGCACCAGCGCCTCGCTGATGTGCTCTCGGGTGGTCAGATCGTGCAGGGCCTTGGGGAGCTGGCCGTCGGCGACGGTCATCCGCTCGAGCAGCTCGAGCGGGGCGGTGCGGTGGTTCAGTCCGATGACGACGACAGACACGCGCGCAAGCGCTCCTTGGCATCCTCGGGCCGGCCGGCCCGGATCAGGTCCAGGATTCCCGAATCCAGCGCCCGTCGCCAATCGACGCGCTCGGTCGCGAGACCCTGAGCCTGGACCTCTCTTCTGGCTTCTCCCAACAGGCCGATGAGCTGGTCGTATTCCGGCCCTAGCTCCTCGGCTAAGCGCTCCTTGAGCCATGATGCCACAGCCGGACTGTGCCCGCGTGTAGAAACCGTGACCATTAGCCGCCCCTGTGTCACTTTGGCGGGCAGAATGGCACTGCAACGCGCGGGGTCGTCGGCGCAGTTCACCCACACCCCGGCCGCCTCGCCGTCGTCGAACACGGCCTGGTTGACCTCGGTGTCCCCCGTGGCCGCCACGACGAAGCGGTAGCCGGCGACCTCGCCCCGGCGGTAGGGGCGGCGCTCGACGGTGACCTGCTCGTCGGCGGCGATGGCCTCGTCGACCTCGGGGGCGACGACGGTGACGACCGCGCCCGCCTCCCGCAGGCCCCGGACCTTGCCGGTCGCCACCCGGCCGCCGCCCACCACCAGGCAGGGCCGGCCGTCGAGGATCAGGTCGACCGGGTAGATCGGGTGGTCGACGGGCACGTCACCGCGGCGGGGGCACGACGGCCGACGCCACCGGCGCGTGGGCGTCCGTGCCCTTGCGCTGCTGGTAGAAGCTGAGGATCTGGAGCTCGACGGCCAGGTCGACCTTGCGCAGCGACACCTCGGGCGGCACGGTCACGATCGTCGGGGCGAAGTTGAGGATGGAGCTGACGCCGGCGGCGATGAGCCGGTCGGCCACGTCCTGGGCCACGGACGCCGGGGTGGCGATGATGCCGATGTCGATGTGGTGCTCGGCGGCGATCGCGTCCAGCTCGTCGATGTGGCGGATGGTGATGCCGTTGATGTCGGTGCCCACCACCCGGGGGTCGGCGTCGACCAGGGCCGCCACCGGGAAGCCGCGGTCGCTGAACCCGGCGTAGTTGGCGAGGGCGTGGCCGAGGTTGCCGACGCCGGCGATGACGACGTGCCAGTCCTTGGTGAGACCCAGCTCGCGGCTCATCTGGAACAGGAGGTACTCGACGTCGTAGCCGACGCCCCGGGTGCCGTAGCTGCCGAGGTAGCTGAGGTCCTTGCGGACCTTGGCCGCGTTGACCCCCGACAGCTCGGCCAGGCGCTCGGAGCTGATCGTCGGGGTGGCGTCGCCGGCCACCTCCAGCAGGCTGCGCAGGTACAGCGGCAAGCGGGCGACGGTGGCCTCGGGGATCTTGCGTGCCGGCCGCTTCGTTCCGTCAGCCATACGGGCGAAATGCTACCGCTGCTTGTTCACGTGCTCACAAGCAAGGTGCCTGGCCTGGGTTTTCCGTGTTCGCGCCCGCGCGCTCAGAAGCCGGGCGGCGGCACGAAGCCCCCGAGCAACCGCTCGATGTGGGCGGCGGCGGCGAGCGCGGTGCGGTCGTGGAGGTGGGGCGCGACGACCTGGATGCCGACCGGCAGGCCGTCGGGCGTGCGGCCGACCGGGGGCACGGTCACCGGTAGGTAGAGCGGGCCGAGGCCGGCGGCCCAGGCGATGCCCTCCATGTAACGGCGCTCGTCGCCGTCGACCGCCAGCGTGCGCTCGGGCATCTCGGTCTCGGTGTCGTGGGGGAAGGCAGGGACCGGGGTCACGGGGGTGAGCAGCACGTCGTGGTCGGCGAAGAACGCGGCGAAGGCGTGGCGCAGCTTGTGGCGCCGCTCGCTGGCCCGCAGCCAGTCGCGGTGGCGGGCGGTGACGGCCCGCAGCGCCCGGACGACCGTCCCCTCGGCGGCCGCTTCGGCGGGGTCGGCGGGCCGGGGCGGCACGCCGGCGGCCAGCTGGTCGAAGGCGTCGTCGGACAGGCCGCCCGTCATCAGCGGGATGACGAGGGCCTCCCACAGCGCGACCAGCTCGCCGAGGCTCGCCGGCGGAGTGGCCGGGGCGACATGGGCGCCCGCCTCGTCCAGGGCCGCCGCCGCGGCCTCCAGCGCCACCCGGCTGTCGGCCGAGATGGGGCTCTCGGGGTCGTCGAACCAGGTCGCCACCCGCAGCCCGGCCAGCTCACCGCCGTTGCGGGGGGCGGGCAGGTCGAGGCGCCAGCCGGCGGCGTCGAGGCCGGACGGCCCGGCCAGCACGTCGAGGGCGAGGGCCAGGTCGGCGACGCTGCGTCCCATCGGGCCGGCCACGCCGACGTCGGCCGTCGACCGGGTGCCGGGCGGACCGGGGATGTGGCCCCGCATGTCGACGAGGCCCCAGGTCGGCTTGTGGCCGAACACGCCGCAGTAGTGGGCCGGGTTGCGGATCGAGCCACCGATGTCGCTGCCCAGCTCCAGCCCGGTGAGCCCGGCGGCCAGGGCGGCGGCCGCCCCGCCCGAGCTGCCGCCCGCGCCGCGGTCGATGTCCCACGGGTTGTTGGTGCGGCCGTAGACCTGGTTGTAGGTCTGGTGGTCGCCGGCGTAGAGGGGCAGGTTCGTCTTGCCGAACACGACCGCGCCCGCCCCCTTCAGCCGGGCCACGGCGGCGGCGTCCTCGGCCGGGACGTGGTCGGCCAGCTCGGGGGCGCCGGACGTGGTGACCAGGCCCTCGGTCTCGAAGCTGTCCTTGATCGTGATCGGCAGACCGTGGAGCGGTCCCCAGCTCTCGCCCCGGCTCGTCGCCTCGTCGGCCTCCCGGGCCCGCTTGCGGGCGCGGTCGGCGTCGAGGGCGACGACGGCGTTGACCGTCCCGTTGAGCTTGTCGATGCGGTCGAGGAAGTGGTCGAGCAGCTCCTCGCAGCCGACCTCGCCGCTGCGCAGCCGGGCGGCCAGCTCGGCGGCGGGGAGGAAGTGGACGTCGCGGTCGCTCATGCTCACGTCCGCAGCGCCCGCCGGATCACCTTGCCGGTCACGCCGTGGGGGACCTCCTCGACGAAGGCCACGGTGGTCGGGCACTTGTAGCGGGCCAGGTAGCGGCCGGCGTGGTCGATCACCGCATCCTCCTCGAGGTGGGCGCCGGGGGCGGGGACGACGAAGGCCTTGACCGCCTCGCCCGAGTGCGGGTGGGGCACGCCGACGACCGCGGCGACGTCGATGCCGGGGTGCGCCTCGAGGATCTCCTCGACCTCGGCGGGGAAGACGTTGAAGCCGGAGACGACGATGACGTCCTTGGCCCGGTCGACCAGGGCGAGGAAGCCGTCGTCGTCGACCACGGCGACGTCGCCGGTGCGCAGCCAGCCGTCGTCGGTGAGGGCGGCGGCGGTGGCCTCGGGGTCGTTCCAGTAGCCGGGGAAGACGTTGGGGCCCCGGACCCAGATCTCGCCGGGGTCGCCGACCAGGGCGTCCTCGCCGTCGCTGTCCACCAGGCGGAGCTCGATGCCGGGCAGCGGCACGCCGATGCTGCCGTCGGGGGCGTCGTGGCCGACGCCGGTGGTGACGACCGGGGACGCCTCGGTCAGGCCGTAGCCCTCGGCCAGGTCGAGGCCGAGGCGGTCCCGCACCCGGGTGCGGACCTCGGGGTCGAGCGGGGCGGCGCCGGACGCGGCCAGGCGGACGGTGGCGAGGGCGCCGGGCGAGAGGGTGGGGAGGTCGGCCCAGGCGGCCCACATCGTGGGGACGCCGGACATGAGCGTGACCCCGTGGGTGGCCACCTCCTCGAGGCTGGTGTAGGGGTCGAACCGCTCGACGAGGACGACCGAGGCGCCGATGCTGAGGGCCAGGTCGAGGACGGCGTTGAGGCCGAAGACGTGGAACAGGGGCAGGACGGCCAGGGCGACCTCGTCGGGGCCCTCGGGGTGGGCGGGGCCGGCCATCATCTGGTCGAGGTTGGCCCGCAGGTTGCCGTGGGTGAGGATGGCGGGCCGGGGTGCGCCGGCGGTGCCGCTGGTGAAGAGGAGGACGGCGGGATCGTCGTCGCCCGCGTCGGCGATGGGCGGCGGTCGGTCGTCGTCTCCGGCCTCGCCGCCCGGGCCCGGCCCGACCAGGTCGCCGATCGCGTGGAGCCCCTCGAACCCGTCGACGCCGCTGGTGTCGAGCCCCGAGGCGGCGGCCCGGGCGGTCGGCCCGACCAGCGCCAGCCGGGCGCCGACCGCGGCCAGCTCGCGCTCGATCTCGGGCGCCGGGCTCTGGGGGTTGAGGGGGACGCCGATGGCGCCGAGGCCGAGCGTGGCCAGGTAGGCGACGACGAAGTACCAGTTGTTGGCGGCGATGATCGCCACCCGGTCGCCGGGGCCGACGCCGAGCCCGGCCAGCCGGCCCCGCAGGTGGGCGACCTGGTCGCGCAGCTCGCCGTAGGTGGTGGTCTTGCCCCGGCTGACCAGCGCCGGGCTGTCGGCCGGGTGGCCGTCGATGATCGTCGCCAGGTTCATCCCGGCGCAGTCTTGCAGGGCGCCCCCGGTCAGCGGGCGACGAACAGGAGCTGGATGATCGAGGCCCCGAGGATGATGGCCAGCAGGATGGCGAGGACGATCACGGTGCCGGGTCTCATGCGGGCCTGCGGGGGTGGAGGGTGACGGGCGAGGTGACGCCCCGGTCGCCGTGGCCGTTCTCGTTCTCGTTCTCGTGCCCGTGCTCGTCCTGGCCTGGCTCGTCGCCGACGAGCGGCACGAGCGCCAGCTCGTCGCCGGCCTCGAGCCCGAGCGTCTCGGCGGCGGAGCCCCGGGTGACGCTGACGGCCAGCAACCCGTAGCTGTCGGTGATCAGCCCGACCTGCCCCGCCTCGAGCTCGTCGAAGGCGCCGGCCCGCCGGGCCGTGCGGACGCCCTCCCGCGGCCGGCGCCACCGGAGCTGGATGCGGTCGCCCCATCCGGCGACCTCGTCGGGGTCGACGTTCAGCTGGCAGTTCCCGTACCGGTCGACCCACAGGATCTCCCCGACGAGCGCCCCGTCCTCCTCCCGCGGCAGCGGCACGATCCCCGGCACGAGCTCGCCGGGATCCACGGCCGGCCCCAGCTCCTCGAAGGCCACGCCGGCACACAGATGCGCCGCGGCCGGAGCGAAGATGTCCCGCCCGGCGAAGGTCCCCCCGGGAGCGGCCAGCCGGTACCGCTCGGCGGTGAGCTCGACGGCCCGGGTGGCCCCACCCACCAACCCGACGGCGGGTGCCAGCAAGCCATTGTCGGGCCCGACCAGGTAGGACTCGCCGTCGCCGACCTCGATCGCCACCCCCCGCCGCCGCGTCCCGACCCCGGGATCGACGACGGCCAGCACGACCCCGGGACAGAGGTATTGCACGCTCCGGGCCAGCATCAGCGACCCGCCCTTGATGTCGTAGGGCCGCACGTGATGCCCGATGTCGACGACGCTGGCGTGCGGCGCGATCGACCGGATGACGGAGTGCACGACGCCCACGAACTCATCGCGGGTCCCGTAGTCGGACAGGAAGCTGACGGTGTCGAAGCGGGGAGAGGGCAAGGAGGTAACGCTACTACCCGGCCCGAGTGAACCGATCGGCCAGGTAGGCGTCGATGTCGTCCTCGAGGATCCGGTACGCCTTGCCAACACGAACGGCGCGCAGCTCCCCCGACTTGATCAGCCGGTACACGGTCATGGAGGACACCCGCAGCAGGTCAGCGACCTCATGCGGCGTGAAGAATCGGGCGCGCGACACAGCCATGTGGAAGACCCCTTCCAACTCCGCTGGGAGGCCACTGTAGGCGAGAGTTGCTGGTGGGGCGAGTGGGGCGGGCGTCACCCCGAGGCCCCCAGCTCCCGACTCCGCTCGGCAGCAGCCATCACGGCGTCCAAGAAGGCCGCCCGCACGCCCCCACGCTCCAGAGCCCGCAACCCCGCAGCGGTGGTCCCCCCAGGAGAGGTCACGGCAGCCCGCAAGGCCTCCGGCCCAGAGGAAGACGAGGCCAGCAACTGCCCCGACCCCACGAGCGTCTGCACGGCGAGGGACGATGCGACGTCCCGAGGCAACCCAGCCAGAACACCTCCTTCCACAAGAGCCTCGACAACAAGGAACAAGTAAGCCGGCCCAGACCCGGACAACCCGGTCACGGCATCCAGCAAGGACTCGGACACGACCACAACGGACCCCACAGCCCCGAGCACAGACGAAGCCCAAGCCACGTCCGAGTCCGAAGCAGCAGACCCAGCAGCCACGGCAGCAGCCCCAGCCCCGACAAGCGCAGGAGTGTTGGGCATAGCCCGCACCACGGGAGTCCCCGGCGCCAAGGCCCCCTCCAACGAAGCCAGGGTGACGCCAGCAGCAATCGACAACACAGGCGCAAGAGCACCCGAACCACCGCCGCCACCGCCACCAGGCGCACCAGGCCCAGCCGACCCGGCACCACCCAGCGACGCAGCACCGCCCACCTCGCCCGACCCGGCATCGCCGAGCGAGGCGGCACCACCCACCCCGCCCGACCCGGCATCACCGAGCGAGGCGGCACCACCCACCCCGCCCGACCCGGCATCACCGA
>DATFRN010000101.1:0-3623 GCA_035263165.1 Acidimicrobiales bacterium
AGGGTCGAGAGCTGCCAGCGCCGCCCGATGGCGTCGCGCACGTGCACGTCGATCTTGGGGGCGTAGAAGGCACCCTCGCCCTCGGCCACCACGTAGGGGACCCCGACGGTCTCGACCGCCCGCTGCAGCGCGGCCTCGGCCTCGTCCCAGTCGGCGACCTCGCCCACGAACTTGTCGGGCCGGGTGGCCAGCTCGGCCTCGAACTCGCTGAAGCCGAAGTCGCGCAGCAGCTTCAGCACGAAGGCCAGGAGGCTGATGAGCTCGTCGCCCAGCTGCTCCTGGGTGCAGAAGATGTGCGAGTCGTCCTGGGTGAAGCCCCGGGCCCGCAGCAGGCCGTGGACGACGCCCGACTTCTCGTAGCGGTACACGGTGCCGAACTCGAACAGCCGCAGCGGCAGCTCGCGGTAGGAGCGCTGGCGCGACCGGTAGATCAGCGTGTGCATCGGGCAGTTCATCGGCTTGAGGTAGTACCGCTGCCCCTCGTCCAGCTCCATGGGCGGGTACATGCCGTCGGCGTACCACTGGAGGTGGCCGCTGATCATGTACAGCTCTTCCTTGGCGATGTGGGGCGTGTAGACGAACTCGTAGCCGGCCTTCTCGTGCTCGGACCGGCTGTAGTCCTCCATGAGCTTGCGGACCAGGCCGCCCTTCGGGTGGTAGAGCGGCAGCCCGCTGCCCACCTCGGGCGGGAAGTGGAACAGGTCGAGCTCGGCGCCGAGCTTGCGGTGGTCGCGCTTGGCCGCCTCCTCCAGGTGGTGGAGATGGGCCTCGAGCGCGGCCCTGCTGTCCCAGGCCGTGCCGTAGATGCGCTGGAGCTGGTCGTTGTGCTCGTCGCCCCGCCAGTAGGCGCCGGCCACCCGGAGCAGCTTGAAGTGGCCGAGGTGGCGGCCCGTGTCCTCGACGTGGGGCCCGCGGCACAGGTCGATGAAGCCCGGCCGGCCGGCAAACGGCGGGTGGTCCTTGGGCTTGGCCGGCGGGTTCTCGTAGGTGCGGACCTCGCCCCGGTCGCCGGTGCCGGACATGGGGTCGGTGGCGGCGTCCTCGATGATCTCCAGCTTGTAGGGGTGCCCGGCGAAGATGCCCCGGGCGTCGGCCGCGGGGATCTCGTCGCGCACGAACGGCTGGCGCTCGTCGATGATCTCGCGCATGCGGGCGTCGAGCCGGTCGAGGTCCTCGGGCGTGAACGTGGCCCCGCCCGGCAGCGAGAAGTCGTAGTAGAAGCCGTCCTCGACCGGCGGGCCGATGCCGAAGCTGGCCTCGGGGAACAGGTCGAGCACCGCCTGGGCCAGCACGTGGGCCGTCGAGTGGCGGATGGTGAACAGGCCCCGCTCGCTGTCGGCAGTGACGATGGCGACGCGGTCGCCGTCGGCCAACTCGGTGCCGAGGTCGCGCTCGTCGCCGTTGATCTCGGCGATGACGGCGGCCTTGGCCAGCCGGGACCCGATGCCCTGCGCCAGGCCGAGCGCAGTAGTGCCCGCCGGAACCGATCTCGTCGATCCGTCGGGCAGGGTGATGCTGATCTCGGCCATAGGACGACGAGGTTACCGAGCGGCGCTCACCGCCCCCGCACCGGTTGCGACCTGCCCGTGCCCGGCGCGTTGCCCGTTCCCGCCCACCACCGCGGGCGGCTGGCTCGGCAGGGCGTCGGGCGACCGGGTGGCGTAGTGGTCGTCGTACTCCTGGCCCGAGAGCTCGCGGATCTCGTACATCAGCTCGTCGGTCATCCGGCGCAGCGCCAGCCGGTCGGGCCGGTCGCCGTGCGCGGCCGGGTCGATCGGCCGGCCGATGCGGATCTCGCAGGGGCGGAAGGGCCGCGGCGCCCTGGCCCCCGGCGGCTGGATCTCCCGGGTGCCGATCATGCCCACCGGCACCAGGGGCGCCCCGGTGCGCATGGCGAGGCGGGCCGGGCCGGTGTGGCCCTTGTGGAGCCTGCCGTCGCGGCTGCGGGTGCCCTCGGGGTAGATGCCGAACAGCTCGCCCCGGGACAGCACCCCGGCGGCGGCGTCGAGCGCGGCCGTGGCGGCATCGCCCCCGCTCCGGTCGATCGGGATCATGCCGAGCGCCGGGAACAGGTGCTTGGTCTTCCAGTCGTCGAGGTACTCGGCCTTGCCCACGAACGTGATGCGCCGGGGCAGCACCGACGGCAGCAGGAACGAGTCGATCACCGACGTGTGGTTGGGGCAGACGATGGCGGGACCGACGGGCAGGTTGTCGGCCCCCCGCACGTAGATGCGCCAGCCGGCCCGGAACAGCGGGGTGAGGATGGCGCGGGCGACCGGGTAGAGCTTGCCGTACTCGCGCTCGTCACCGGCCGCGGCCGCCATGCGCCGGATCCTACGCGTTGCGCACCGCCCGTGACGGCGGGTCGCGGAGCGGGCTGGTCAGGGGCGGGACAGGTCGACGCCGAGCAGCGCCGCGGCCCGGGCCACGCTCTTGCCGGCCTCGGCCGCCTCGTCCACCGCGGCCAGGGCGGCGGGGGTGTCGAGGTCGTCGTCGAGGGCGTCCCGCACGGCGTCGAGGGCGGCGTCGCCGTCCTGGCCGGCCGGGGCCTGCCACCGGGCCAGCCGGGCGGCGGCCTCGGGCATGACGTCGGCGTGCCACTCCCAGGAGTGGCGGTAGTGGTGGGCGAGCACACCGAGCCGCACGCTGCGGGGGTCCCACACCTTGCGCAGCTCGGACACGAACACGAGGTTGCCGAGCGACTTGGACATCTTCTCGCCGTCCATCCGCACCATGGCCTGGTGCATCCAGTGGCGGACGAAGCGCTCGCCGGTGGCCGCCTCGGACTGCGCCGCCTCGCACTCGTGGTGGGGGAAGATCAGGTCCGACCCGCCCCCGTGGAGGTCGATGGTGGTGCCCAGCTCGCGCAGCGCCAGCGCCGAGCACTCGATGTGCCAGCCCGGGCGGCCCGGGCCCCACAGCGACTCCCACGACGGCTCGTCGTCGGCCGACGGCTGCCACAGCACGAAGTCGAGCGGATCGTGCTTGTGGGGGTCGTCGACGTTGCCGCCCCGCTCGGCCGCCAGGCGCAGCATCTCGTCCCGGTCGAGGTGGCTGACCTGGCCGAAGCGCTCGAACCGGGACACGTCGAAGTACACGCCCCCGCCGGCCTGGTAGGCGTAGCCCCGGTCGAGGACCATGCCGATGAAGCCCCGGATGTCGGCGATGGCCGACGTGGCCCGGGGCTCGCTCCAGGCCGGGAGCATGTCGAGCGCCCGCATGTCGTCGTCGAACCGGGCGGTCTCGGCGGCCGCCAGGTCGAGGTAGTGGACCCCGAGCTGGCGGGCGCGGCGCAGGATGTCGTCGTCGACGTCGGTGACGTTGCGGACGACCCGGGTCTCGTGGCCCCGGTCCCGCAGCCGGCGCTGGAGCACGTCGTAGGTGAGGTAGACCGCCGCGTGCCCGATGTGGGTGGCGTCGTACGGCGTGATGCCGCACGTGTACATGGTGACCACCGGCCCCGGGGTGAACGGCACGACGTCGCCCCGGGCCGTGTCGTACAGCTGCATGGGTTCCATCAAGTCGCCGAGTCGGGGATGCCCGTGAAGCGGACTGCGACACGCGTGCGATACCGAACGTTCAGCTGCAGCAGGACTGCGGTGAACGACTCGATCGGTGTGGCG
>DATFRN010000102.1:0-18035 GCA_035263165.1 Acidimicrobiales bacterium
CGGTGGTCGTCGTGGTCGATTCGGTCGTGGACGTCGTCGGCGGCTCGGTCGTGGACGTCGTCGTCGTGGGCTTGGTGGTCGTCGGCGGCGTGTGGTGGACGGTCGTCGGCGTGGTGGCGGGGCTCGTGCCGGGCGGGAAGGTGCCGCCCGAGCCGTCCGTCGTGGTGGTCCGCCGGCGGCCGGTCGTGCCGGACGTGCCGCCGTCGGTCGTCGCCGTGCCGCCCTCGGTCGTGGTGCTCGCCCGGGTCGTCGTGGTGGGCGCGTCGGTGTCGGCGGTCGGCATGGCGGTCGTGGTGGTGATGAAGTTGTTCGGGCCCACGGCGATGGCGGGGTCGCCGTCGCCTCCGCCGGTGCCGGCGGCCAGGGCGAACCCGCCCAACAGTACGACGATCAGCCCGGCCGCGATGGCGCCGATGACCACCCGGGGGTCGGTGGTGCCCCCGAAGCCGCGCCGGCCGTCGTCCTCGTCGTCCATCGGCTCGTCGTGACGGCCGGGCCCGGCGTCGTCGTGGTCGGCGTCCTGCCGCTGGCGCGCCAGCCAGCCGCCGAGTGCCACCGATCGGGTGCCGAACGGGTCGGAGTCGGCGGTCGTCAGCCGGCTGTAGGGGTCGTCGGCCACGGGCTCCAGCGCGCCGGCCGTGAAGGGCGGCCCCGGGCTGACCGGGGCGATCGTGTCGAAGACCGAGCTGCGGGAGTCGCCGTCCCACGCCGGGCCGTCGCCCGGCTCCCAGCCGTTGTCGCCCGGCGGCGCCGGGGCCGGGGTCGGCCCGGTGGTCGCGAGGGCGGCGGCCGGCTCGAGCGGCGGGCCCAGGGGGTCCCAGGCGGCGGGCTCGGGGGCCTCGGCCGCCGGCGGCGGGGCCGGTGCGGCGGCGGCCGGCTCGGGCAGGGCCAGGGCCAGCGCCGAGGCGGCGGCCAGCCGGTCGGCGAGCGGCGACTCGTCCAGCGCGGCGGGGGCCACGGGGCCGGCGGCCGCGGGGTCCTCCTCGCCGAACATGGCGGCGCCCAGGCTGACGGTCAGCTCGGGCAGCGGGTCGGCGACGATCGGCAGCCCGATGCGCTCGGTCACCATCTGGGTCAGCAGCGGCAGGCGGGACGACCCGCCGACGAGCAGCGCCACGTGGACGTCGGCGATGGCGAGGCCGGCGCCCTCGATCGTGGCGGCGATCAGGTCGACGCCCTCGGCCAGGCGGGCCTCGATCGCCCGCTCCAGGTCGCGCCGGGACACCGGCACCTGGGTCTGGACCTGGGGGAGCATGACGTCGACCACCGTCTCGGGCACGGTCGACAGCTGCTCCTTGGCGGCCTGGCACGATGCCCGCAGCCGGCGCAGCGCCATGAGCCCGGCGTGGTCGTCCTCGCGCACCGACGAGGTCACGTCGCCCACGGCCTCCTCGACGTGCGACAGGATGGCGGCGTCGAGGTCGAGGCCGCCGAAGTCGGCGAGGCTCGCCGGGTCGCTGACGATGTCGAAGCCGGTCTCGGTGCGGCGCACCAGCGTGACGTCGAAGCTCGACCCGCCGAAGTCGACCACCACGACCGTGGTGTCGAGGGCCAGCTCGACGTCGTGGGCCAGCTTGGCCATGGCGGCGATCGGCTCGGGCACCAGCGTCACCGGGCTGGTCGTGACCCGGGCGGCGGCGTCCCGCAGCACGTCCTCGACCTCGGAGCCGACCCGTAGCGGGTAGGTCAGGACCATGTGGCCCGGCCACTCGCCCCCGCCCGAGGCGCGGTGGGTGATCGTGCCGATCAGCGCCTCGGTGAGCGCGACCGGGTCGAGCGCCAGCCCGTCGACCACGACGGGCTCGGGGTCGCCGAGGCGACCGGTGACGCTGCGGGCCACCAGCGCCGGCTCGTAGTGGCAGCGCTGGTCGGCCGCCTCGCCCACCAGCAGGGAGCCGTCCGTGCGGGGCAGCACCGCGGTCGGCATCGTCGTGGTGGCGTCGCCCAACGCGCACGGCTCGACGTCCGGCCCGCGCTTGTACGCCGCGGAGCAACTCGTGGTGCCGAGATCGACACCCAGGCTGTAGCTCATCCCCTCGCCTCTTCTTCCCACCCCAGCTCGCTGACACCGAAACGTAACCTGGACGGGGAGGTTTGGGAATCCTCCGGCGGGGTGGTTTCGGCCGAAAAGGCCCAGGAAATCCGCTATGCGCGGCTAATTGGCGCTCTGTGTGGGCGCAAGCTCCCGCTCGGTGTCAATCCCCAAGGCCGGTGGGCGGCGGCGGGACCGGTCGAGCAGCCAGCCGGCGGCCAGCCCGGCGAACGCCACGGCCAGCGCGGGGGCCAGCCCGAGCCGGGTGTAGAGGGTGGTGCCCCGGCGCATCCCCACCGTGCCCTGCAACACCCGCCGCTCGGACACGTCGCTGCGCTGGTGGACCACGCCGTCGGGCCCGATGACGGCCGAGAACCCGGTCGGCGCCACCTGGAGCACCCAGCGGTCGTTCTCGATGGCCCGCATGCGCGACGAGGCGATCTGCTGCGTCTGCACCAGCGTGCCGCTGAAGGACGACCCGTTGGTGGGGTTGAGGACGATGCCGGCGCCGTCGCCGACGCCCTCGCGCACCCGGTCCCCGAAGAAGATCTCCCACGAGATCGCCACGCTGAGCTTGCCGGCCGGGGTGTCGAGCAGGGCGGGATGGTGGCCGATGAGGGCGTCGCGGTCGGTCAGGGCGTCGCCGCCGAAGCGGGCCAGCAGCCACCGCAGCGGCACGTACTCGCCGAAGGGCACCCGGTGGACCTTGTCGTAGCGGTCGACGACGTCGCCGTGGCGGTCGAACGCCACCGACGCGTTGCGGAAGTGCTCGCTGCCCGAGTCCTCGACGATGCCGGCGACCAGCGTGGCGTCGAGCCGGCGGGCGAGGTCGGCCAGCTCGTCCTTCTCCTCCGAGCCCTCGAACCGGTCGACGTCGACCACGTCCTCGGGCCACACCACCAGGTCGACCGGGGTCTTGACGTCCTCGCTGGCCGCCAGGTGGCGCTCGAACACCTCGTGCTCGTCGGTCTGCCAGGCCCGGGTGCCCTGGACGCCGCCGCCCTGGACCAGCGCCACCCGCAGCGTGCCGTTCGAGCGGCCGCCCGGGGTGACCGCGCCGGCCACGGCGACCACGACGACCACGGCCAGCGCGACGCCGGCGGCCCGCCAGTGGCGGGCGACCGCGGCGGACACGGCGATGCCGGCCACCACGGCCACCTCGACCAGCAGCAGGGCCCCGCCCAGCGCCAGCACCCGGGCCAGCGGTCCGGCGACCTGGCCGACGGCCAGGCTCGACAGCGGCACCCCGCCGAACGGCCACGACCACCGCAGCAGCTCGGCGAGCGCGATGGCCCCGGGCAGGGCCAGCCAGCGGCCCGGCGCCCGGGCGGGGACGAGGACCATGGCCAGGCCGAGCAGGGCGGCGTAGGCGACGGCGGCGATGAGGTAGCCGGGCGCCGTCATCTCGATCATCCAGGCCAGCGACGGGATGTAGAGCCCGATGCCGACCAGCATCCCCCGCCGGAAGCGTGACCAGCGGGGCCGGTCGGCGATCAGCCGGTCGAGCCCGGCCACGCCGACGAACGCCAGCGGCCACCAGCCCCACGGCGGCAGCGCCGCAGCGGTGGCGATGCCCGCCCCCAGGCAGGCGGCAGCGGTGACGGAGCGGCGCATGGTCCGTCGATGATCGCGCGCCCCGAACGGGCGTGCGGCATCGGTGCGCAGCCGGTCAGGTGCGATCCAGCGGGCACGGCGGGGTGCGCGCCGGCTCAGGTGCGGTCCAGCCGGAAGTGGGCGACGATGCGTTCCCGGGCCGAGTGCTTGGGATGGCAGGCGAACAGCGTGGCCGTGTAGGCGGGCGTCTGGGTGACGATGCGCATGGTGTTCGGGGCCACCGTCTCCAGCGAGGTCAGCCGGTAGGTGAAGCGGCCGCCGCCGGTGAGGTCGAACACGAGCGGGTCGCCCGGGCGCAGGCGGTCGAGGTCGTAGAACGGCCGCGTGTGGGTCACCCGGTGGCCGGCCACCACCACGTTGCCCAGCTGGCCCGGGAGCGCCGTGCCCGGCCAGTGGCTGGGGCCCTTGTCGATGGCGGTCAGCGTGACGCCCTCGTGCAGCGACTGGGTGACGCCGATGGTGGGCAGCGACAGGGTGCCGTAGACCTTCTCGGGCGTGAGGGCGTAGGGGTTGGCCGGCGCCGGCTCGGGGGTGGGGAGCCCGACCGCGGTGGTGGGCCGGCGGGCCGGCGGGGCCGTGGTCGGGGCGACCGTCGTGGCGGGCGGCGAGGCGGCGACGGTGGCGCTCGGGTCGTGGACGGCTGCCGCCCAGCCGGCCAGGCCCAGGCCGGCCACCGCCGACGTGGCGGCGGCCACGCCCAGCAGGACCCGGCGCCGGGTGGTCATACGTCGGTTGTAGCACCGAGCGCCCGCGCCGCGGCGGCCCGGGCGCCCCGGATGCAGGCGGGCACTCCCACGCCCCCCGCCCAGGCCCCGGTCACCGCCAGGCGGGGCGCGCGGGCCGCGACGTCGGCGTCGGCGGCGGCCGCCGCCGCCAGGTGGCCGGGCCGGGGCTGGGGGAACGAGCGCGGCCAGCGGCTGATCCGCACCTCGGCCGGCGCGCCGCGCAGGCCCATCGTCGTGCCCAGGTCGGCCAGGACGGCGCCCAGCAGGGCCTCGTCGTCGAGGGCCTCGGCCCGGTCGTCCCCGTCGCGGCCCACCGACGCCCGCAGCAGGACGGTGCCGGGGTCGGCGCCCAGGTGGGGCCACTTGGACGACAGCCACGAGCAGGCGGTCATGGTCAGCCCGGCCGACCGGGGCACGAGGAAGCCCGAGCCGTCGAGCGGCCCGTCCACCGCGCCCCGGGGCACGGCCAGGGCCAGCAGCGCCACCGAGGCGTGGTCGATCCCCGCCAGCCAGGCCGCGGCCGCCGGGGCCAGGGGGGCGAGCAGCGGGGCGGTCACGAAGGCCGGCGTGGCCAGGACGACGGCCCCGGCGACGACGGAGCCGCCGGCAGCGACGTCCAGCCGCCAGCCCCCGCCGGGCTCGGGCGCGACCCCGGCCACCGGGGCGCCGGTCCGCACCGCGTCGCCCAGCGCCTCCCGCAGCGCCCCGGGCAGCCGGCCCATCCCGCCGGCCGGGGCCAGGAACACCGGCCGGCCCGTCTCGACCGCCTGTGCCCGCAGGGCGGCGGCCGCCCGCAGCAGGCTGGGGTCGTCGGGGTCGCGGTCGCGGGCCGCGGCGAGCTGGGCGGCGCTGACCTGGAGCGACAGCCGGTCGATGTCGCCGGCGTAGATGCTGCCCACCAGCGGGGCCACCAGCCGGTCGAGCACGTCGTCGCCCAGCCGCCGGCGGATCAGTGCGCCGACGCTCTCGTCGCCCGCCGGCCGGTCGTCGGGCCGCGTGAGGTCGAGCCGGGCCCGGGCCACCGCCTCGGCCGACAGCAGGCCCGAGCCGGCCACCGCGTCCAGGTCGGTCGGCACGCCGAGCAGCTGCTCGGACGGCAGCCGGCGCAGCGCCCCGTCCCACCACACGTACGCGGCCCCGGTGGCCGGCGACACCAGCTCGGACGCCAGGCCCAGCTCGTCGCACAGCGCCACGGCCTCGGGCACCCGGGCCAGGAAGGCGTCGGCGGCCTCGTCGACCGCCACCCCGGCCAGCGGCGAGGTGCGCAGCTTGCCGCCCACGTCGGGCCCGGCCTCCAGCACGACGACCGAGGCGCCCCGGCCGCGCCCCTCCCAGGCCGCCGCCAGCCCGCTGATGCCGCCGCCGACGACGGCGAGGTCGACCCGCTCCGCCACCGCCTACATCTTCCGGACGCGCTCGGCCAGCGCCGCCATCACCGCCGGCTCGTCGTTGATCGAGGCCGTCCGGGCGAAGGCCAGGCCCACCTCGCCGGCCACCCGGCGGGCGTCGATGTCCAGGTCGTACAGCACCTCGAGGTGGTCGGACACGAACCCCTGCGGGCACACGAGCACGCCCTCGGCCCGCCCGGTGGCGGCCAGGTCGCGGATGGTCTCGGTGACGTCGGGGCCCCGCCACGGCTCGGGCGTGCGGCCCGCCGACTGCCAGGCGAGCGTCCAGCCGTACCAGGGGTCGAGGCCGCCCCGCTCGGCGATGGCGGTGGCCGAGGCCCGCAGCTCGCCGGCGTAGGGGTCGCCCTCCAGCACCCGCTCGGGCAGCGAGTGGGCGGTGAACAGGACCTTGGTCCTGGCCGGCAGGCCCGCCATCGCCGCCCGCACCCGCTCGCCCTGGGCGTCGAGCCACTCGGGGAGGTCGTGCCAGGCCTCGATGGGGGAGTAGGGCACCCCCGCCTCGGCCGCCGCGCCCGCCGCCCGCTGGTGGTACTCGGCCACCGAGCCCCGGGAGAAGTGGGGCGCCAGCACCAGCCCGACCAGCCGCTCCACCGGCTCGCCGCCGGTGGCCAGCGAGGCGACCGCGTCCTCGACGAACGGCGCCGCGTGCTTGTTGCCGAGCGCCGGCCGCCAGCCGCCGGGCTCGGCGGCGTCGAGGGCGGCGCCGATGGCCGCGACCTGGGCCCGGGTGCGCTCGGCCAGCGGCGACAGGCCGCCGATGGCCTGGTAGCGGCCGGTCAGCTCGGCGAGCTGGTCGGGCGCCGGCGGCCGCCCCCGGCGGATGTGCGTGTAGTACGCCTCGACCTCGTCCGGCGACCCGGGCGTGCCGTAGGCCATCACCACCAGCCCGGAGGTCATGCGGGTGCCTCCCAGGCGTGGACCAGCTCGACCAGCCGGCCGAGCACCTCGGGGTCGGTCTCGGGGAGCACCCCGTGGCCGAGGTTGAAGATGTGGCCCGGGCGCCCGCCGTTGCGGACCAGCACGTCGGTGGCCGCCTCGGCCACGGCCGGCCACGGGGCCAGGCACACGGCGGGGTCGAGGTTGCCCTGCACCGCCACGTCGGGGCCCAGCCGCTGGCGGGCCTCGTCGATCGGCACCCGCCAGTCGACCCCCACCACCGACGCCCCGGCCTTGGCCAGCAGCGCCAGCAGCTCGCCGGTGGTGACGCCGAAGTGGATGCGGGGCACGCCGAGGTCGGCCACCGCGGCGAGGACCTTGGCGCTGGCCGGCATCACGTGGCGCTCGTACATGTCCGGGCTCAGCGTGCCGGCCCACGAGTCGAACAGCTGCACCGCCGACGCCCCCGCCGCCACCTGGGCCCGCAGGGCGGCGATGGCGATGTCGGCCAGCCGGTCGACCAGCCGGCCCCACAGGCCGGGGTCGCCGAGCATGAGCGCCTTGGTGCGCCCCAGGTCGCGGGACGGTCCGCCCTCCACCAGGTAGCTGGCCACCGTGAACGGGGCGCCGGCGAAGCCGATGAGCGGCACGTCGCCCAGCTCGCCCACCAGGCTGCGGACCGTGTCCTGCACGTAGGGGCAGTCGGCGTCGGGGTCGAGGGGGCGCAGCCGGTCGAGGTCGGTCACGGACCGGAACGGCTGCTCGACCACCGGTCCGACCCCGGCCTTGATCTCGACGCCGAACCCGATGGCGGCCACCGGCACGACGATGTCGCTGTAGAGGATGGCGGCGTCGACCCCGTGGCGGCGCACCGGCTGGAGGGTGATCTCGGTGGCCAGGCCGGGGTCGCGCACGGCGTCGAGGATGGTGCCGGTGCTCTGGGCCCGCAGCCGGCGGTACTCGGGCAGGGACCGTCCCGCCTGGCGCATGAACCACACCGGGGTGCGGGGGGCGGGGAGGTTGCGGCAGGCCAACAGGAACGGCGCGTCGGCCGGCGGAGCCATGCGCGGGGACGCTAGTGCGCGCGAGCCCCTAGCCTCTGATCCCGTGCGGCCGGGCGACGACGACCACGACCTGCCCCGACCGGGGGAGGACGACGACCTGGCCGACGGCCTCGACGAGACCGTCCCCCACGGCGCGTTCGCCACCGGCGGCTTCGGCGACGGCGCCGGCGAGGAGCCCGGACCCGAGCCCGAGATGACCGTCCACGACCCGTCGCCCCTCGACGACATCGCCTACGTGCTCGACGAGGTCGGCGACGTGCTCTCGCCCGTCAACCCCTTCGACGAGGACCCGGCCGACGTCAGCTCCGACTCCGACCTGGACCTCGACGGCGACGGGGTGGTGGACCACGACGACCTGCACACGGCCTGGTCCGCCTTCGACCTCCACCACGGGGGGCACGAGGGGGACTGACCTCGCGGATCCGGGTAGGATGGTCCACTCCCCGACCAGCCGGAGGAGCGATTGGCCACCCACCCCGATCTGGCCGCCGAGCAGGCATACATCGACAAGGCGTACGACTCGCTCGAGCGCGCACGCCAGTCGGCGACACGCCTGCGGTCGATGGTCGAGGTCGGTCGGGGCGGCACCGAGCAGGCCCGCTGGGAGCGGGAGATGATCGAGGAGAACATCGCCGCCCGGCTCGACTACCTCAACCTCGGCGACGCCAGCCTGGTGTTCGGGCGCATCGACCAGGCCCGGGCCGAGGGCGGCGACAGCTTCTACATCGGCCGCATCGCGGTGGCCGACGAGTCCCAGGAACCCCTGGTCGTCGACTGGCGGGCGCCCGTCGCCGAGCCGTTCTACCGGGCCACCGGCCGGGCCCCCATGGGCCTGGTGCGCCGGCGCCACTTCGCCACCCGCGCCCGCAAGCTGCTCGGCATCGAGGACGAGCTCTTCGGCGAGGGCGCCGACCTGCTCGGCGGCGAGCTGGCCATCTCCGACGACGGCCAGGAGGTCCGGGGCCACGGCTCGCTGATCGCCGCCCTCGAGGAGGCCCGCACGGGGCGCCTGACCGACATCGTCGCCACCATCCAGGGCGAGCAGGACGAGGTGATCCGCTCGCCCCTGCCGGGCGTGCTCGTGGTCCAGGGCGGCCCGGGCACCGGCAAGACCGTGGTGGCCCTGCACCGGGCGGCCTACCTGCTCTACACCTACCGCTTCCCGCTCGAGGGCCAGGGCGTGCTGGTCGTAGGGCCCAACCGGCTGTTCCTCGGCTACATCGAGCGGGTGCTGCCCAGCCTGGGCGAGGCCGGCGTCGAGCTGGCCGTGCTGGCCGACCTGGTCGACCACGTCGAGGTCGAGGGCCGCGACCGGGGCCTGACCGCCCGGACCAAGGGCGACGCCCGCATGTCCACGGTGCTGGCCAGGGCCGTGCGCGACCGCGAGCGGCCCCTGCGCCGCGACCTGCGGGTGCCCTACGGCGTCCAGACCCTGGTCGTGCCGGCCCGGCGCACGGCCGACATCGTCGCCGACGCCCGCCGGCGGTTCCGGCTCCACAACGCGGGCCGGCGGTTCGTCGAGTCCCAGCTCTACCTGGCGATGGCCGAGGTCAGCCGGGTGCCGGCCACCCCCGACGAGGTGCGGGAGCGCACCCGCCTGCTCCCCGTCGTGCGCGAGGCGCTCGAGCGGATGTGGCCGGTCCTCACCCCGGCCCAGCTGCTGCACGACCTGTACGGGTCGCGGGCGCTGATCGACCTGGCCGGGCGCAAGCACCTGTCCGACGACGAGCGGGCCGCCCTGGTGCGGCCCCGGTCCGCCGACGTCGGCGCGGTCCTCTGGACCCACGACGACGTGCCGCTGCTCGACGAGGCCCGGGCGCTGCTCGGCCCCACCCGGCGCAAGCGGACCAACGGGTCCGACCCCGACGAGATCCGCACCTACGGCCACATCGTGGTCGACGAGGCCCAGGACCTGTCGCCCATGCAGCTGCGCATGCTCGACCGGCGCTCGCTCAACGGGTCGATGACCGTGGTGGGCGACATCGCCCAGTCCACCGGCGTGTGGGCCCACCGCGACTGGGACGAGGTGCTCGAGCACCTGCCCCAGAAGCGCCCGGCCCAGCGGGCCGAGCTGTCGATCGGCTACCGCATCCCCGGGCCGACCATGGACCTGGCCGCCAAGGTGCTGGCCGTGGCCGCCCCCGAGCTCCAGCCGCCCAACTCGGTGCGCCAGACCGGCGACGAGCCCCGGCTGCTGGCGGTCGACTCGACCGACGGGCCCGAGGCCCTGGCCGACGCGGTGGCCGCGGTGGCCGCCGAGGAGCGCGACACGGTCGACCCGGGCACGGTGGCGATCATCGCCCCCAACACCCTGGTCGACGACGTGGCGGTCGCCCTCGACCGGGCCGGCATCGACTTCGGCCGGGCCTCCCGCACCGGCCTCCAGTCCCGGATCACGCTGGTGCCGGTGAACCTGGTCAAGGGCCTGGAGCTCGACGCCGCCGTGGTGGTCGAGCCGGCCGCCATCGTCGACGAGGAGGCCCAGGGCATGCGGGCGCTGTACGTGGCGCTCACCCGGGCCACCCGCCGCCTGGCCGTCGTCCACGCCCGCGAGCTCCCCGGGCCGCTGCGCTGACCGGCGCGGCCCCGGACGTCCCCTGGTGATCGCCGTCGTCGGCGCGGGCCCGGCCGGGCTGGCCGCCGCCTGGCGGGCCGCCCTGGCCGGCCACGAGGTCGTGGTGCTCGACCGGGCGCCGGTGGTCGGGGGCATGGCGGGGTCGTTCGAGGTGGCGGGCCTGCGGGTCGACCACGGCAGCCACCGGCTGCACCCGGCCACGCCGGCGCCGATCCTTGCGGCCCTGCGCGGCCTGCTCGGCGACGACCTCCAGGTGCGGCCCCGCCACGGGCGCATCCGGCTGCTCGACCGGTGGCTGGCCTTCCCGCTGCGGACCGGCGACCTCGTCCGGCGGGCGCCACGGGGCTTCGCCGCCCGGGCCGCGGTCGACGCCGTGGCCGGGCCGCTGCGCCGGCCCCGGGCCGACACGTTCGCCGAGGTGGTCCGGGCCGGGCTGGGACCGGCGGTCCTCGACGCGTTCTACGGCCCCTACGCCCGCAAGCTGTGGGGCGTCGACGCCGCCGACCTGGCCGGCGAGCTGGCCCGGCGGCGGGTCAGCGCCTCGTCGCCGGCCGACATCGCCCGCCGCCTGGTCCGGGGGTCCCGACCCGAGGGCCGCACGTTCCTCTACCCCCGCCGGGGCTTCGGGGCCATCCCCGAGGCGCTGGCCGCGGCCGCCGTCGACGCCGGGGCCGAGCTCCGGCTGGGCTGCGGGGTCACGGGGCTGCGCCGCCAGGACGACGGCAAGGGCTGGAGGGTGGCGCTGGCCGGCGGCGCCACGCTCGACGCCGCCCAGGTGTGGTCGACGGCCCCGCTGCCGGCGCTGGCGGGCATGGTCGACCCGGCCCCGCCGGTCGCGGCTGCCTCCGCCGCCGGCCGGCTGCGCCACCGGGGGCTGGTGCTGCTGTACCTGGTGCTCGACCGGCCCCGGTGGACCGAGTTCGACGCCCACTACTTCCCCGGCGCCGAGGTGGTGGCGGCCCGGCTGTCCGAGCCCCGCAACTACCGGGACGACCCGGGCCAGCCGGCCGACCGCACCGTCCTGTGCGCCGAGATCGCCTGCCGCGAGGGCGACGAGGTGTGGCGGACCGCCGACGCCGACCTGGCCGCCCGCCTGGCCGGCGAGCTGGCCGCCCTGGGCCTGCCCGACGCCACCCCGGCCGAGGTGACGAGCCGGCGCCTGGCCCGGGTCTACCCGCTGTACGGCCCCGGCTTCGCCGAGGACCTGGCGGCGCTGGAGGGCTGGGCCGAGGGCCTGGGCGGGCTGATCACCTTCGGCCGCCAGGGCCTGTTCACCCCCGACAACACCCACCACGCCCTGGCCATGGGCTGGGCCGCCGCCGACGCGCTCGGGCCCGGCGGCCGCCTCGACGCCGCCCGCTGGCGGGCCGCCCGGGACGGGTTCCGGGGCTACGTGGTGGAGGACTAGGCGGACCGCAGCTCGCGGCGCACGGCCGGGACCACCTGGCGGAGGTAGGGCCCGAGCTTGACGAACGACTGGCCCTCGCTGCGGAACCGGTAGCTGATCGGCACCTCGGCGTAGCGGAAGCCCTTGGCCACCAGGTCGAGCGTGAGCACCTGGGCGTAGTTGAAGTCGTGCACGACCTCGGCTGCCGCCGCGGCCGCAGGGGACAGCGCCCGGTAGCCCGACTGGCCGTCGGTGAGCCCCCGCACCCCGAACCGGCGGACCAGCACCCGCACCCAGGCGGTGAGCACCCGGTTGCCGAGCCAGCGGTGGGGCCGCATCGACCGGTCCATCCCGGCGAAGCGGGAGCCGACCACGTAGTCGGCCCGCCCGTCGAGGATCGGCGCGACCATCGTGGGCAGCTCCTCGGGGGCGTACTCGCCGTCGGCGTCGAGGAAGGCGACGGCCGCCGCCCCCTCGGCCACGCCCCGGGCCAGGCCCTCCCGCACGGCGGCGCCCAGCCCCCGGTTGCGGCCGAACGACACGACGGTCGCCCCGGCGCCGGCCGCGGCGGACGCGGTGGCGTCGGTCGAGCCGTCGTCCACGACCACGACCCGCACCGGGTGGCCCCGCACCTCGGCGGGCGCCCGGGCGACGACGCCGGCCACCGTGGCCTCCTCGTTGTGGGCGGGTAGGAGCATGATGACCGGCGCGGGCACGTTAGGCATTCTTCACGCTGGCGGTGCAGCTTGGCTAGATCGCTAGTGTTTCCCCACGTGACGGGATCCGCCGCCCTCGACGCCCCCGCCGACGCGCCCCCCGTCGCCGCCGGCCCGGCGCGCCCGCGGCGCCGCGTGTCGCCGGTCGTGCGGGCGGCGCTCCTGGTCGGGCTGGCGGTCGCCGCCTCGGCGATGATCGCCCTGCCGGCCCGGGCCACGTTCGGCACCCGCACCACCGCCGACGAGCCCCAGTACCTGCTGTCGGCCCTCAGCCTGTGGGAGGACCACGACCTCGCCATCGGCGACGAGCTGGCGGCCCGCCGCTACCGCCCGTTCCACGAGGTGACCCTCCCGACCCAGACCCAGGTCCTGCCCGACGGGCGCGAGGTCAGCCCGCACGACCCGCTGCTGCCGGCGCTGCTGGCCGTGCCGATGGGCCTCGGCGGCTGGGTGGCGGCCAAGGCGACGCTGGCCGCGCTGGCCGGCGTCCTCGCCGCCGTCCTGGTGTGGACCGCCCACCGGCGCTTCGCCGTGCCGCTCGCCGTGGCCGCCGGCACCGTCCTCGCCTTCGGCGTGACCGCCCCGCTCACGGCCTACGCCACCCAGGTCTACCCCGAGCTGCCCGCCGGCCTGGCGGTGGCCGTCGCCATCGCCGCGCTGACCGGCTCCCGCCGGCCCGGGGCGCTCGCCGTCTTCGGCGTCGCGGTGGTGGCGCTGCCCTGGCTCGGGGTGAAGTACGTGCCGGTGGCCGTCGCCCTGACGGCGGTGGCGCTGGTCCTGCTGCTGTCGGCCGGGCGCCGGCGGGCGGCGGCGGGCCTGCTCGCCGGCCTGGGCGCGGCCGGGCTCGCCTACGTGGTCGCCCACCGGATCCTCTACGGCGGCTGGACCGTCTACGCCGCCGGCGACCACTTCACCGGCGGGGAGCTGACCGTCATGGGCGACAAGCCCGACCGCATCGGCCGCAGCCGGCGGCTGGCCGGGCTGCTGCTCGACCACGGGTTCGGCCTGGCGGCCTGGATGCCGGGCTACCTGCTGGCGGTGCCGGGCCTGGCGATCTTCCTGCGCCGGCGGCCACCGGGCTGGGCGGCGGTGGTCGCCCCGCTGGCCGCGGGCTGGGCCACGGCGACCTGGGTGGCGCTGACGATGCACGGCTGGTGGTGGCCGGGCCGGCAGGTGGTCGTGGTCGCGCCGTGCCTGGTGCTGGTGGTGGCCTGGTGGGCCGGGCGGGTGCGGGCCGTGCGCTGGCTGGTGGCCGGGGCCGCGGCCTGGGGGGCCGTGATGTGGGCCTGGCTGGTGGCCGAGGTCCTGGCCGGCCGGCACACGTTGATCGTCGACTTCGAGCGCACCGGCGACCCGCTCTACCGGGTGTGGCGGGCGGTCCTGCCCGACTACCGCAACCCCGGCCTCGACGACTGGCTGCGCCAGGCGGTCTGGCTCGCGCTGCTGGCCGGGGCGGTGGTCTGGGCCTGGCGGGTGGACTCGCGACGCCGGGCCGTCAGCCCGTCGTCGCTGCCGCAGCCCGCCCGGCGGTGACCAGGATGCGGGCGGCGGCGAAGGCGCCGATGCCCACGTGCCGGCCGTCGATCTCGACCGTGGCCGTGCCGTCGGGCGACACCGCGGTCACCATCCCGGAGTGGCCGGGCTGGACCGCGGCGTCCTCCAGGAACTCGAGCAGCCCGGGGGTGAACTCCAGCTCCTCGGGGATGCGGGTGACGGTGAAGGCGCCGCCCACCGGCACGTCGACCAGGGCCACCACCTCGGGCGGCGCGTAGCTCGACCCGGGGATGGGGTTGCCGTGGGGGCAGGTCGTGGGGTTGTCGAGCAGCCGGTTGATGGCCAGCTCGACGGGCTCGGAGATGACGTGCTCCCACTTGCCCGCCTCGAGGTGGGCGTCGGCCCACGACAGGCCGAGGATGTCGGTCAGCAGCCGCTCGGCGAGGCGGTGGCGGCGGACCACCTGCTCGGCCAGCCGGACCCCGTCCTTGGTGAGGTTGATGGTGGTGCCGTCGAGCGAGACGAACCCCTCGCCCTGCATCCGCTTGATCATCTCCGACACGGCCGGGCGCGAGACGTTGAGCCGCTCGGCGACCCGGGCCTGGATGACGTCGACGTCGTCTTCCTTCAGCTCCCAGATCGCCTCGCAGTACTCCTCGAAGGCAGGATGGAACTCGGGCGTCTGGTAGGCGACCACCCGCACAGCCTACGACGGCTGCCGGACGTTCGCGGGAAGCCGTTCGGGCGCCGGGCCCCGATTACCGGGCGCGATCGGCCTGGTCAGAGACGAAATTCACGATTACCTACCGGCTCGGTGTTTGTCCGGTGGCGTGGTGGGGTAGCGTAGATACACAGGCCAGCAGGGGGCGGGGTGCCTGTCCGCCCGCCCGCCCCGCCCCCCTGGCTGTCCTGTATGGACGGGACCCGATCTCGGGTCCCGTTCTTCGCGTCCGGGCCGAGGTCGCTGTCATCCCCCATCGTGGCCGGCGCGGCTCCCTGTCATACCCCGTTTGTAGGGTGGCGCGGGTGGATGCCTCGCTGTTCTCCCCGGCCGTGCGGGCCTGGTTCGAGACCAGCTTCCCCGCGCCCACGCCCGCCCAGTCCCAGGGCTGGCCGGCCATCGCCGGGGGCGACCACACGCTCATCCTGGCCCCCACCGGTTCGGGCAAGACGCTGGCGGCGTTCCTGTGGGGCATCGACCGGCTGGTGTCCGCGAGGCCCGAGGGGGCGGGCACCCGCATCGTCTACGTGTCGCCGCTGCGGGCCCTGGCGGTCGACGTCGACCGCAACCTGCGGGCCCCCATCGCCGGTATCCGGGCGGCGGCCGAGCGCCTGGGCGAGCCGTTCCGCGAGCCCACGGTGGGGCTGCGCACGGGCGACACCCCGACCGACGAGCGCCGCCGGCTGGTGCGCAACCCACCCGACATCCTCATCACCACGCCCGAGTCGCTCTACCTCATGCTCACGTCCCAGGCCCGCGAGACGCTGGCCGGGGTCGAGGCGGTCATCGTCGACGAGATCCACTCGCTGGTGCCCACCAAGCGGGGCGCCCACCTGGCCCTGTCGCTCGAGCGGCTGGCCGAGCTGTGCGAGCGGCCGCCCCAGCGCATCGGCCTGTCCGCCACCCAGCGCCCGCTCGACGTGGTGGCCCGGTTCCTCGGCGGGTCGCACGAGACGGCCGACGGCCGCCGGCCCCGCCCGGTCACCATCGTCGACGCCGGCGTCCGCAAGGAGCTCGACGTCGAGGTGGTCGTCCCGGTCGACGACATGGGCGAGCTCGGCCAGGTGGTCGAGGGCGGCGAGCCGGCGACCGGCCCGGCGGCCGCGGGGCCCGCCCGGCGGTCGATCTGGCCGGCCATCCACCCCAGGCTGCTCGAGCTGGTGCAGGCCCACCGGTCCACGCTCATCTTCGTCAACGCCCGGCGGCTGTCCGAGCGGCTGGCCACCCGGCTCAACGAGCTGTGGCACGACGGCGAGAACCGGGCGGCCGAGGCCAGCGGCACGTCCCCGCCGGCCGAGGGCGACGAGCTGGTGCGGGCCCACCACGGGTCGCTGTCGCGCGAGCGCCGGCTCCAGATCGAGGACGACCTCAAGGCCGGCCGCTTGCGGGGGCTGGTGGCCACGTCCAGCCTCGAGCTGGGCATCGACATGGGGGCGGTCGACCTGGTGGTGCAGGTCGAGTCGCCCGGGGCCGTCAGCCGGGGCCTCCAGCGCATCGGCCGGGCCGGCCACCGGGTGGGCGAGCCCAGCCGGGGCAAGCTGTTCCCCAAGCACCGCCACGACCTGCTCGAGGCGGCGGTGGTGGTGGCCCGCATGACCGACGGGCTCATCGAGGCCACCCGCTACCCCCGCAACCCGCTCGACGTGCTGTGCCAGCACGTGGTGGCGATGGTCGCCCTCGACGACTGGAAGGTCGACGAGATGGCGGCGCTGGTCCGGCGGGCGGCGCCGTTCGCCGAGCTGTCCGACGAGGTGTTCGACGCCGTGCTCGACCTGCTGTCGGGCCGCTACCCGTCCGACGAGTTCGCGGAGCTGCGGCCCCGCATCGTGTGGGACCGGGTCGAGGGCGTGGTGCGGGCCCGGGCCGGCGCCCAGCGGCTGGCGGTCACCAACCCGGGCACCATCCCCGACCGGGGGCTGTTCGGCGTCTTCCTGCCCGACGGCGCCCGGGTGGGCGAGCTCGACGAGGAGATGGTCTACGAGTCGCGGGTGGGCGAGACGTTCCTGCTCGGGGCCACCACCTGGCGCATCGAGGAGATCACCCACGAGCGGGTGGTCGTCACCCCGGCGCCGGGCCAGCCGGGCAAGATGCCGTTCTGGCACGGCGACCGGCCCGGCCGGCCCCTCGAGCTGGGGCGGGCGCTGGGCGCGCTGGTGCGCGAGCTGCGGGGGTCGGCGCCCGAGGCGGCGGCCGAGCGGCTGCGGTCGGGCCACGGGCTCGACGAGCGGGCGGCGGCCAACCTGGTCGCGTACCTCGACGAGCAGGGCGAGGCCACGGGCGCCGTGCCCGACGACCGCACGATCGTGGTCGAGCGCTTCCGCGACGAGATCGGCGACTGGCGGGTGTGCATCCTGTCGCCGTTCGGCGCCCCGGTCCACGCCCCGTGGGGCATGGCCATCAAGGCCCGGCTGGCCGAGCGGTGGGGGGTCGAGGTCGAGATGATCTGGAGCGACGACGGCATCGCCATGCGGCTGCCCGAGGCGCTCGACGACGCCGGCATCGGCATCGACGCCCTCACGCTCGACCCCGACGAGGTGGGCGAGACCGTGGTGGCCGAGCTGCCCAACACCGCCCTGTTCGCCAGCCGGTTCCGCGAGGCGGCCGGGCGCGCCCTGCTGCTGCCCCGGCGCCGGCCCGACCGGCGCACGCCGCTGTGGCAGCAGCGCCAGCGCTCGGCCGACCTGCTGGCGGTGGCGGGGCGCTACCCCAGCTTCCCGATCCTGCTCGAGGCCACCCGCGAGTGCCTCAACGACGTGTTCGACCTGCCGGCGCTGCGCGAGGTGCTGGGCGACATCCGGTCCCGGCGGGTGCGGGTGGTCGAGGTCGAGACGCCCCACGCCTCGCCGTTCGCCCAGTCGCTGCTGTTCGGGTGGATCGCCGTCTACATGTACGAGGGCGACGCCCCGCTGGCCGAGCGGCGGGCGGCGGCGCTGGCGCTCGACCGCGACCTGCTCGACGACCTGCTGGGCGCCGACGAGCTGCGCGAGCTGCTCGACGCCGGGGCACTGGCCGACCTCGAGCTCGAGCTCCAGTCGCTGGCCGACGGGCGCCGGGCCCGCGACGCCGACGAGGCCCACGACCTGCTGCGCCGGCTGGGGCCGCTGTCCCTGGCCGAGATCGACGCCCGCAGCGCGAGCGACGGGGCCGCCGCCTGGGTCTCGTCGCTCGTCGACGAGCGACGGGCGTTCCGTGCCTCGGTGGCGGGCGAGGAGCGGGTGGCCGCGGCGGAGGATGCCGGCCGCCTGCGCGACGCGCTGGGCGTGGCCGTCCCGGTCGGCCTGCCCACGGTGTTCACCGACCCGGTCGAGGCGCCGCTGGTCGACCTGGTGGGCCGGTTCGCCCGCACCCACGGGCCGTTCACCACCGCCCAGGTGGCGGGGCGCTACGGCGTGACGGCGGCCCGGGCCGAGGCGGCGCTGTCG
>DATFRN010000103.1:0-36840 GCA_035263165.1 Acidimicrobiales bacterium
TCGACGCGCTCGCCGGCGCCGGGATCGTCGGCCTCGACGGCGGCGACATGGTCGGGCTCGTCGGGCTGCGGCCGTTGGACGGGCCGGCGCCGTGGGTCGTGGCCCACGACCTCGGCCGGCCGGCCGGCGGCGTGCGGCCCGACCACGTGCTCGGCGTCAGTCCCTCGACCATGGCGCTGGCCGGGGCGACCATCCGCCGGCCGATCGGCGCCGCCCTCGACCTCGGCACGGGGGGCGGCGCCCAGGCCCTGTTCGCCGCCACCCACGCCGACCGGGTCGTCGCCACCGACCTCAACCCCCGGGCCGCGGCCCTGTGCCGGCTGACGATGGCGCTCAACGGGGCCGCCGGCGTCGAGGTCCGGGAGGGCGACATGCTGGCCCCGGTGGCGGGGGAGACCTTCGACCTCGTCGTCAGCAACCCGCCCTTCGTGATCTCGCCGTCCCGCCGCTACCTGTTCCGGGACGCCCCGGCCGCCCTGGACGAGGTGTGCCGCGACCTGGTCCGGGCCGTGCCCGACCACCTGGCGCCGGGCGGCCACTGCCAGTTCCTCGGCTCGTGGGCCCACGTGGCCGGCGAGGACTGGCGCGACCGCCTCGCCGGCTGGTGCGCCGGCACCGGCTGCGACGCCCTCGTCCTCCAGCGCGAGGTGCTGGACCCCGCGGCCCACGCTGCCGGCTGGCTGCGCCAGACCGACCCGCCGGACGCCTGGCAGCCGCAGTACGACGAGTGGATGGACCACTACGAGCGGCACGGCGTCGAGGCCGTCGCCCTCGGCCTGATCTCGCTGCGCCGCCGGCCCGGCGGGCCGGAGGGCGGCGACGGCTGGTTCCGGGCCGAGGAGGCGCCCCAGGACTTCGCCATGCCCTGCGGCGACCACCTCGGCGCCGCCTTCGAGCTGGCCGACTTCGTGGCCGACCACCCCGGCGACCGCCTGCTCGGCGTCGTCCTGGCCGTCGCCCCCGACGTCGTGCTCGACGAGCGGGCCCGGCCCGGCGACGGCGGAGGCTGGGCCCCCGGCGACCGCCGGCTGCGCCAGACCGCCGGCCTCTGCCGTGAGGGCGAGGTCGACGAGCCCCTGGCGGCCCTGGTGGCCGCGTGCGACGGCACCCGGCCGCTCGCCGCCGTGCTGGCCGAGGCCGCGCCCGACGTCCCGGCCGGAGTGGCGCTGCCGGTGGTGGCCCGGCTGGTCGAGCAGGGCTTCCTGCTGCCGTCGCCGGGGTGACGCTCAGAGCTTCTTGTTGTGCTTGACGTCGAAGCCCGCGACGATCGGCGCCCCGGCCGCGCCCGTGGCGTCCTGTGGGGTGAAGCTCATCTCGATCTTGGCGTAGTTCAGCGAGAAGTGCTCCTGGGGCGGGCCGGCCTCGCTGCCGCTCTCCTGGACGCTGGACACCAGCACGTCGGAGAGCTTGTAGGTGAGGAACGGGCGCATCTTCTCCCCGGCCGCCGCACCGGTGAGCTGGGCCGACTTGTGGTGCAGCCCCGTGGCGCACGACATGAACAGCTTGGGCGACGCCTTGGAGATGCGGGCCACGAAGCTCATGTCCTGGAAGGTGGCCCGGCCTGCCCCTCCGCCGCCGCCGTGGGCGGTGCCGCTCTGGGTGACGCCCCAGTTCCAGGCCTCGATGTCGATCTCGCCCTTGTGGCCCTCATGGTTCGAGTCGCCCTCGATGCCGTCGATCTTGAGGAACCAGCTCTCCGCCACGCCCCGACAGTGCACGACCGGCGCCCCGCGCGCAAGCACCTCGTCAGACGGCGACCTCGAACAGCTCGCCGCGGGGGACGAACGCCAGCCCCGAGCCGGCCACCAGGTCGGTGACCGTGCGGGACACCCACACCGCCCCCGGCTCGGCCGCCCCGGCGATGCCGGCGGCCACCGCGACACCGGCGCCCGCGACGCCGTCGTCGCGCCGCTCGACCTCCGCCGTGTGCACCCCCGCGCGGACCTCGGCCCCCAGCGGGGCGAGCGCGTCCCGCAGCGCGCAGGCGGCCCGCACCGCCCGGCCCGGCCCGTCGAAGGTGGCGAGCAGGTCGACGCCGGCCAGGCCGCCCGCGGGGACCACCGTGCCCCGGTGGTCCTCGACGCAGCGGCGGGCGGCCGCCCCGGACTCCGGCGACCCGCCGGCGACCGCCACGGCGACCAGCGTGGCCAGGAAGTGGTCGGGCGGCCCCGCCGGGTTGGACTCCGTGCCCACCACGAAGTCCTCCACCGCCGCCAGCAGCGGCCCGGTGTCCCCGCTGAACAGGAAGTGGTCGGTCCCGGGCAGGTCGACCAGCCGGGCGCCGGCGATGCCGTCCACCAGGGGCCGGGGCGCGTCGGGCCCGAGGTAGACGTCGTCGTGCCGGTGGATGATCAGCGTCGGCGCCGAGATGCCGGCCAGCAGCGGGGTCACGTCGCTGGCCTGCATGAGCTCCACCAGACGCCGGGCCGTGCCCGGCGTCGCCGACTGGCGCTCGTAGCGGCCGAAGAACCGCCGCCCGGCCGCGGTGCTCGCCATCGACCCGGCCAGCCGGCCGAACGTCCAGCCGGTGCCCCAGCGGCTCTCGACCGTCGCCGGCTCCCGCCGGTCGGCGTCGTCGTACCAGGGGTGGCGGGCCCAGGTGCCGTGCAGGATCAGGCGCTCGACCCGCTCCGGGTGGGCGGCGGCCAGCAGCACGGACAGCGCCCCGCCCTCCGACGAGCCGAACACGGTGGCCCGGTCGATCCCGGCGGCGTCCATGACGGCCCGCACGTCGTCGGCCCGCTGCTCGAGCGGCGGCGCCTCGCCCGGGCCCAGCCGCTCGGACAGGCCGGTGCCCCGCTTGTCGACCACCGTCACCCGGCAGAAGCCGCCCAGCCGGCGCAGGAACCGGGCGATGGCCGGGTGCTCCCACTGGACCTCGAGGTTGGTGGTGAAGCCCTCGATGAGCACCAGGTCGGGCCCCTCCCCGAACACCTGGAAGGCGATCGAGGCCCCGTCGTTCTGCACGTAGCGGGTGGCGGGCACCGGGTCGAGCGCGGCCTCGCCGCCGGCGTCGCCGCCCCCTGCCTCCTCGACCGGCGCCACCAGCCGGTAGCCCCGGCCGTGGAGGGTGCGGATGACCCGCTGGGCCTGGCCGTCGTCGCCCACCGCCTGGCGGGCCTGCTTGATCCGGGTGGTCAGCGCCGACTCGGACACGAAGCGGTTGCCCCAGACGGCGTCGAGCAGCTCGTCCTTGGCCACCACCCGGTCGCGGTGGGCCAGCAGGTGGGCGAGCACGCCGAAGACCTGGGGCTCGACCTCGACCAGGCGCCCGCCCGCGCGCAGCTCGTAGGTGTCGGTGTCGACGACGACCCCGCCGAAGCGGTACCGCATGGCGGGGGAGTCTACGGGGGAGAGCTCAGTCGCCCTGGGGCGCGCCCGGGCTGCTCATGTAGGTGGCCAGCTCCTCCAGCGACACGAGCCCGTCGCCGTCGGTGTCCATCATGGCGATGGCCTTGGCCGCGTTCTCGTCGGTGAAGGTGATGCCCATCGTGGCCATGAGCTCCTTGAACTCACCGGCCGAGACGCGCCCGTCACCGTCCTTGTCCAGCATCGCGAACGTGGTCGCGTACCTCTCGGTATCCACCATCGGGGCCGATCGTACCCACGGCGGCGGAGCGTCAGCCGAGGTCGAGCCGGGCCAGGCGGTCCTCGTCGCCGAGGGCGTCGATGGCCACGACGCGGCCGTTCCGCACGGTGAAGGCCATCACCGCCACCGGCCGGCCGTCGACCGTGATCACGGCCCCGGCCACCCCGTTGACCACCGCCGGGTGGGTGACCCGCTCGGGCACGGCGAACATCAGCGCCGAGCCGGCCACGGCGGCCGCGCCCCGGGTCAGCGTGGCGCCGGCGCCGTCGCCACGGTCGGTCCTCAGCTCGACGTCGGGGTCGAGCAGCGCCACCAGGGCGTCGAAGTCGCCGTGGCGGGCGGCGGCGAAGAAGGCGTCGACCACCTGTCGCTGGCGGGCCAGGTCGGCGTCGGGGGCCGGCGCCCCCTGGACGCGGCGCCGCGCCCGGCTCGCCAGCTGGCGGGCCGCCGTCGGGGTGCCGCCGACGATGGGGGCGATGTCGTCGAAGGGCACGGCGAACATGTCGTGGAGCACGAAGGCCAGGCGCTGGGCCGGGGGCAGCGACTCCAGGACGACGAGCAGCGCCAGGCCCACCGAGTCGGCCAGCAGCGCCTCCTGCGCGGGGTCGGCGCCGGGCGCCCCCGGCGTGTCGGACGCGCCGGCCCATTCGACCACGGGGTCGGGGATCTGCGCCTCCAGCGGGACCTCGCCCCGGGTGGTGCGCGACCGCAGCATGTTGAGGCAGACCCGGGCGACGACGGTGGTCAGCCAGCCGCCCAGGTTCTCGACCTCGTCGGCGTCGGCCCGGCTGAGGCGCAGCCACGCCTCCTGGACGGCGTCGTCGGCCTCGCCCAGCGAGCCGAGCATCCGGTAGGCGACCGCCCGCAGCCGGGCGCGGTGGGCCTCGAACCGGTCGGCCAACAGCTCGTCGTCTCGCACTGTCACATTCTCGTGCCCCGGCGGGTCATGGGGGCAACGACGCATCCGAGATGGAGGAACCATGGACGCAACGCAGAAGCAGAAGGTCGCCGTCGCCGGGGCCACCGGGCGGGTCGGCCGCCACATCGTCGACGTGCTCACCGAGCGCGGCCACGAGGTCGTGCCGATCGCCCGGTCCCGCGGCGTCGACGTCATCACCGGCGAGGGCCTGGCGGGGGCGCTGGCCGGCGTGGACGTCATCGTCGACGCCGCCACCGGGCCGTCGCCCGAGGAGGGCCCGGCCAGCGAGTTCTTCACCACGGCCGCCCGCAACCTGTCCGAGGCGGGGGCGGCGGCCGGGGCGACCCGGATGGTGATCGTGTCGATCGTCGGGACCGACCGGTTCGCCGGCGGCTACGGCGCCGCCAAGGTCGCCCACGAGAAGGCGGCCGAGGCCGGCCCGCTGCCCGTGCACGTGGTGCGGGCGGCCCAGTTCCACGAGTTCGTGGAGCAGCTGGTCGACTGGGGCACCCAGGGCGACGTCGCCTACATGGGCCGCATGCGCACCCAGGCGGTGGCGGCCCGCAGCGTGGCCGAGGTGCTGGCCGACGTGGCCACCGCCCCGTCGCTGCCGCCGGGGCCGTACACCGAGGTGGCCGGGCCGCAGCCCGAGGACCTGGTCGAGCTGGCCCGCCTGCTGGTGGCCCGGCGCGGGCACCCGGCCCGGGTCGAGGGCGTCGGCGACCCCGACGACGCCGACCAGGTGATGTCGGAGAGCGGCGGCCTGCTCCCCGGCCCCGACGCCATCCTGGTCGGCCCGACCTTCCGGGAGTGGCTGGACGCGTCGTGATCCCCGGCCGCGGCGGCCGGGGGTCGGCGCCGGGTCGGGCAGGGGCTCCCTCCCTTGTCCGGCCCGGCGCCACCTCGTAGCCTCTGCGGTCGGACGGGTCAGGGCGGATCGGTGTGGGCATCGGTTGGAGCCGTCCCGCACGCTTCGGCGTGTGCGTCGAGGGAGGCAGGAGCCCCGATGCAAGACACGAGCGCAACGTTCCAGCTCGATCGCGCGACGCTGCTGGCCAAGGCCGATGAGCTGGCCGACAGCTTCCAGCACGCCGCGCCCTTCCCGCACGTCGTGGTGGACGGGCTGTTCCCCGAGGCCGTGCTGGACGACGTGCTGGCCGAGTACCCCGAGCCCGAGGACGCCCCCTGGCAGCAGTTCGACTCGCCGGCCGAGGTCAAGCTGGCCCTGGCCGACACCGAGATCATGGGGCCCGCCACCCGCCACCTGCTGGCCGAGCTCAACGGGCAGGTGTTCGTCGAGTTCCTCGAGCGGCTGACCGGCATCCCGGCGCTCATCCCCGACCCCCACTACGAGGGCGGTGGCCTTCACCAGATCCGTACCGGCGGGTTCCTGAAGGTCCACGCCGACTTCAACCGGCACGGCACGCTGCCCCTCGACCGGCGCCTCAACGTCCTGCTCTACCTCAACCGCGACTGGCCCGAGAGCTACGGCGGCCATCTCGAGCTGTGGGACCGCACGATGAGCACGTGCGAGCAGCGGGTGCTGCCGGTGTTCAACCGCATGGTCGTGTTCGCCACGACCGACTTCGCCAACCACGGGCACCCCGACCCGTTGACCTGCCCGCCCGACCGGGCCCGGCGGTCGATGGCGCTCTACTACTACAGCAACGGGCGGCCGGCCTCGGAGGTGTCGTACACCCACACGACGCTGTTCAAGGCCCGGCCCGACGAGTCGATCGCCCGCTCCCGCAGCTGGCAGGACGTCGCCGCCCGCTGGGTGCCGCCCGCCCTCTACGACGCCGCCCGCCGGGCCCGGGACAAGGCCCGCGAGCGGCGGTCCCCGGCGACCTGACCCTCGCCGTCCGGGAGCGCGCACGGGCCCGGACCGCAGCGCGGCCCGGGCCCGTCGTGCAGCTCAGTTGTCAGTGGTCGTGGTCGTCGTCGATCTGGGCACGGATCTCGCCCGCGGGCCGGGTCGTCGAGTGGACGTTCACGTAGGTCGCGCCGGAGCGGAGCGCCTGCACGAACTCCTGGAACTCACCCGCGGCCAGGCCCTGGGCGACGGCGCCGTTGCCGACGTCGGCGGCCGTGATGGTGCCGGTGATGGTGCCACCGGCGGCCGGGCACGCCTGGGTGCCGGCGGGGCCGTTGCCCAGGTTGGAGCACAGGAACACGACGATCGGGCCGGCGTTGGTGCGGTTCTCGAAGTGGATGTGCGCCTGGGTGACGTCGCTCTCCAGCCCGCTGAACGACAGCTTGTAGTCGATCGAGTCCCTGTGGATGTCGATGCGGAAGTCGCCCGCACCGGGTGTCGACAGGGCCGGGGTCTCCTCGTACCCGGTCAGGTGCTCACGGTCGTGGTTGCCGCTGGCCACAGCAGCGGTCCCCATGCCGACCACCCCGACTGCGGCGACGGCGACAGCGACCAACTTGAGGCGTGCGTTCTTCAACTGCCTTCCTCCTGGTTCGAGGCCGGGCAGCCTGAGGTCGCGCAGGCCCCCCGGCGGATGCGCAGTCGTGCACGCTAACGCGTTCCGTGCCGCCGAGCCGCCGAACCGTGGGCAACGGCGCCATGAACTCTTCGCGGCGACGACAGCCGGACCAGCAAAGCGCACGATCCGTAGGGCTGCGCCACGCGCCTGTCGATGGCCGCCGGTGACCACCGCGCCGGTCCGCAGGGCGGTCTGTGCGGCGCGACGCCGGCCGCCACGCGAGGAGAGTCGCCGGCGACTCGAGGAGGCAGATCGGGCGGGCGTCGGTGGCATCTCGGCGTGGCTGGAGTTCAGGCGCGGCGCGCTCCGCCTGGCCGTCGGCAACTACACCGACGATGCCATCTTCGACTGGACCGCCAGGGTGGTGCCGAGCGGCCACATGCAGGTCGCGGCCTCGATCAGCGTGCTCGACCACGACGCAAGCCCGCTGCGGCCTCGGCGCGTGCTCCGGGTTCCCCTCGACGCGGACGACGGCACGGAGCAGGCGCGGGGCGGGGGCCCGCGTGTCCAGGCCGGGACCCGCGTGGAGACCAACCACCCCGCCAGATACGTCGCCCTACGCTTCGTCGACAGCGTCGGCCGCGAGTGGTTGCGAGCCAACGCCCAGCTCACGCGGCTCGCCGATCGGCAGGGCAGGAGGTGATCCAAATGTCATTGACATCCAGATGTCGATGACATTTGATTGACCGCATGGCGACGGCGGTGCGGGTCACCCGGGACGAGCAGGTGCGGCGGAATCGGGGGGTGGTGCTCGACGCGGCGCTCGGGGTGTTCCGGCGGCGGGGATACGCCGGGACCAGCCTGGAGGCCGTGGGGGCGGCGGCCGGGTTCTCGCGGGGGGTCACCTACTCGCAGTTCGCCAGCAAGGCCGACCTGTTCCTGGCCGCGCTGGAGCGGCGGAGGGACGCCCGGGCGGCCGAGCAGCGCACGCTGGTCGACGGGCTCGACCGGGCCGAGTCGTGGGACGCCCTGGTCGACCTGCTCATCGCCGCGCAGGACCGGGACCCCGCCTGGATCCTGGTGTCGATCGAGTTCCGGGTCGTCGCCGCCCGGGATCCCGGGCTGCGGGAGCGGTACCGGGCCCTGCACCAGGTCACGCTGGACGAGCTGGCCGCCGTCCTCGGGCGGCTGTACGAGCGGACCGGGGTCGAGCCGCCGGCACCGCCCGCCGAGGTCGCGGCCGGCGTCGCCGCCTTCGGCTACGGCGTGAGCCTGGAGGCCGCCGCCGGCGGCGGGCTGAGCGGGGCGCCCCTGGCCGCCGCCCTGCGGCGCCTGCTCGGGGTGCCCGGATGACGCTCGTCGCCGACCTCCGGGCCCGCAGCCACGCCGACCTGCTGGCCAAGCTGCCCGCCCACGCCGAGCGCGTCGGCTGGGACGCTGCCCGCATCCGTGCCCACCAGGAGGCCGGGCTGCGCACCCTCCTCGCCCACGCCCACGAGCGCTCACCCTGGCACCGGGCCCGCATCGCCGCCGCCGGCGTCGATCCCGCCACCGCCACGCTGGCCGACCTGCCCCGCCTGCCGGTCATGCGCAAGCCCGAGATGATGGCCCACTACGACGAGGTGGTCACCGACCCCCGGCTCACCCGGGCCGCAGTCGAGGACCACCTCCAGCAGGTGGCCGCGGCCGGCGGCCCACTGCGCTTCCTCGCCGGCGACCACGTCGTGCTGGCCTCCGGCGGCAGCTCCGGGGTGCGGGGCGTGTTCGCCTGGCGCTGGGACGCACTGACCGACCTCGCCCTCGGCTGCCTGCGGCGCAGCCTCCTGGCCGCCCGGGCCCTGGGCCCGCCGCCGGGCGGGTTCCCGTACGCGCTGGTGGCCGCGCCCAGCGCCGTCCACGCCACCCGGGCCATGGCCGAGCTGTTCTCGGGCACGCTGATCGACGTCCACGCCGCCAGCGCCACCTGGCCGCTGGCCCGCATCGTGGCCGCGGTCGAGGCCGCCCGCCCGCTGGCGCTGACCGCCTACCCGTCGGTCCTGGTGCGGCTGGCCGAGGAGCGCCGGGCCGGTCGACTCGACGCCGCCCCGCTGGCGGTGACCGGCAGCAGCGAGGCCTTCCCGCCCGAGGCCCGGGCCGCGGTGGCCGAGGCGTTCGGCGTGGCGCCCGCCAACGTCTACGGCACCACCGAGGGCCTGGGCGGCTCGGCCCAGCCGGGCGAGGACCCCATCGACCTGGCCACCGACATGACCATCGTCGAGCTGGTCGACGCCGCCGGCCGCCCGGTGCCGCCCGGCGTGGCCGCCGACCGGGCGCTGATCACCAACCTGGCCAACCTGGCCCAGCCGCTCGTCCGCTACGAGCTGACCGACCGCATGCTGGCCCACCCGCCGGCCCCCGACCACGGCTACCTGCGGGTGAGCGTCGAGGGCCGGGCCGACGAGGTCCTGGCCTACGGCGCCGTGACGGTGGAGCCCATCGTGCTGCGGGCCGCCCTGGCCCGGTTCCCCGGCGTGGCCGAGTACCAGGTCCGCCAGACCGCACGGGGCGCCGACGTCGACGCCGTCCCCGCCGGGCCGTGCGACGAGGGGTCCGTCGGCGACGAAGTCGCCGCGGCCCTGGCCGCCGCCGGCGTGGACGCGCCCCGGGTCCGGGTGCGGCTGGTCGAGGCCATCGCCCGGGACCCGGCCACCGGCAAGGCCCGCCGCATCGTCCCCCGGCCCTAGGCTCGCCCCCGACGAGGCGCCGGCGAGGGAGGGAGACGCCGTGGGAGAGGTAGCGGACGCCTATGCAGGGTGCCGGGCGCGCATCGCCGGGCTGACCCGGGACCTGGACGCCGCCGGGGCGGCGACGGCGGTGCCGACGTGCCCGGCCTGGACCGTCCACGACGTGGTCGCCCACCTGAGCGGCGTCGTGGTCGACGTGGCCAACGGCAACCTGGACGGCATCACCACCGACCCGTGGACCGCGGCCCAGGTCGACGCCCGCCGCGCCCGGTCGGTGGCCGAGATCCTGGCCGAGTGGGACGAGCACGCCCCCGGCTTCGAGTCGCTGCTCGACGGCATCGGCGAGCCCGGCCGCCAGGCGGTGGCCGACGTCGCCACCCACGAGCACGACATCCGCTGTGCCCTCGGCCGCCCCGGCGAGCGGGACAGCGACGCGGTGCACATCGGGCTCGGCATGATCGCCCGCGCCTTCGTGGCCAGCTGCGAGGGCCGGGGCCTGGCCGTCCGGCTGGAGCCCGAGGGCGGCGAGGCCGTCGGCCCCACGGATGCGCCGGTGGTGGTCCGGGGCGACGAGTTCGAGCTGCTGCGGGCCCTGACCGGCCGGCGCAGCCCCGACCAGCTGCGGGCGCTCGGCGTCCCCGACGACGCCGCCCTGGCCCTGTTCACCTTCGGGCCGTTCCACCCGGCCGCCAGTCCCATCGCGGAGTAGCCGGGGAGCCGACCCGGTGGGCCACCCCCTGGACGACCACCCCCTCCGCTCGCTGTTCCGGGCGCCGCGGGCCGCGACGCGGCGGTCGTCGTCGTGGGACCGCAGCGGCGGCAACGACGACTACGTCCGCATCGCCCCGGGCGAGACCTGCGACCTGCTCGACGTGGCCGGGCCCGGCTGCGTGACCCGGATCTACGTGGCCATGGTCGCCCCCGAGCCCACCGACTACCGCGACGCGATCCTGCGCTGCTGGTGGGACGGCGAGGACACCCCGTCGGTCGAGGTCCCGCTGGGCGACTTCTTCGGCGTGGCCCACGGCCGCATGCGCGAGTACGCCAGCTTCTTCACCGCCGTGAACCCGGGCATGGGCGCCTCGTCGGGCCTCAACGCCTACTTCCCCATGCCCTTCGCCGCCGGCGCCCGCATCGCCCTGGAGAACCGCTCCGACGCCACCCTGGGCGGGCCGCTCGGGGCCTGCTGGTTCCACGTCGAGTACGAGACCTACGCCGACCCGCCGCCCGGCGACGTGCTGCGCTTCCACGCCCAGTACCGCCAGGAGCGGCCGACGGTCCCGGCCATGGAGCCGGCCGACGTCCAGCTCCACGGCGGCGTCAACCTGGACGGCGCCGCCAACTACGTGGCGCTGGAGGCCGAGGGCACCGGCCAGATGGTCGGCCTGGTGCTGGAGGTCGAGAACCGGGCGGGCGGTTGGTACGGCGAGGGCGACGACATGGTGTTCGTCGACGGCGAGCCGTGGCCACCCCGCCTGCACGGCACCGGCCACGAGGAGGTGTTCGGCGCCGGCGCCTGCACCCTGCGGGAGTACGCCGGCCCCTACTCGGGCTTCCACCTGGTCGAGAGCCCCGAGTACCGGGGTCTCGTCGGCATGTACCGCTGGTACGTCGCCGACCCGATCCGCTTCGACCGGTCGCTGCGGTGGACGATCGAGCACGGCCACGCCAACAACTTCGCCAACGGCTACGCCTCGGTCGCCTACTGGTACCAGCGGGAGCCCCACGCCCCGTTCCCACCGCTGCCGCCCCGCGACGAGCTGCGCCAGCCGCTGCCGGAGGACTTCGCCGACCTGCGGGCGGAGGTGCTGGCCGGCATGCTGCGCCTGCTCGGCCCGGCCGAGAACCTCCACCGCATGGCCGCCTTCGCGGAGCCCTACTACCGGGGCGAGTTCGCCCTGGCCCGCGAGCGGCTGGCCGAGCAGGGCGAGCCCTGAGCGCCCCGCAGGCGCCGAGCTGCGACGCGCGGGCCGGGCCCGGGGCCTGGTCGCCGGCCCCGGGCCGCATGGCCCCCTGCAGTCGCGCCCGGGGGCGCGACGCCGCCACTGGGGTGCGGTGCGCGTCGGCACCGACGCGCTAGAGAGCCGGCAGGCCCGGGCCCGGATACAGGGGAGTGGGGAGCCGGCCCGCTCAGAGGCCGCCGACCGCCGGGGTGAAGCGGGCCAGGTAGGAGGTGAGGCTCTGGTAGGCGCCGGTCACCAGCAGCACGCCGAGGACGACGAGGACGACGCCGGCCAGCCGCTCCAGGCGGGGCCCGGTCCGCCGCATCCACGCCGCCAGGCCGGGCGAGGAGGCCAGGCCGAGCGAGGCGATGATGAACGGCACGCCGATCCCGAGGGCGTAGCTCAGCAGCAGCAGGCCGCCCCGCACCGGCTCGCCCGAGTGGGCGGCGACGACCAGCGCCGCGCCCAGCAGCGGGCCGACGCACGGGCTCCAGGCGGCGCCGAAGGCCACGCCCACGACGAACGGCCGCAACGGTCCGGCCACCCGGGGCAGCGTGGTGATGAGCCGGCGCTCGCGGGACAGCGCGCCCCGCAGCACGCCCAGCAGGGCCAGGCCGAAGACGATGATGACGGCGCCGCCGATCCGCTGCACCGCGGCCTGGGCCGGCGACAGCGACCGGCCCACCAGCCCGGCGGCCACGCCGAAGGCGGCGAACACGCTGGCGAAGCCGGCCACGAAGATCAGCGTGGCCGGCACCGCCTGGGCGGGGTCGTGGGCGTCGGCGGTCTCGCCCACGATGATGCCGAGGTAGGCGGGCAGCAGCGGGACCAGGCACGGGGCCAGGAACGAGGCGACCCCGGCCCCGAACAGCGCGATGTAGTCGCGCACGCCCGGGCCCTAGCCGCCGAAGGTGAAGGCGAAGGCGCGCAGCCCGGGACGGCCGGCGGTCAGCGTCAGCAGGTGGTCGCCCTCCTGGTCGTCGGCGACCAGGTTGTAGAGGTCGGCGGCCGCGACCCGCACGGTGGTGGGCGGGCGGTCGTCGACCCGGACCCGCACGTCGACCGGCTTGCCGTCGGCGCTGGCCATGACCAGGTTGGCGGCGCCGGCCACGTAGTGCAGCCGCACCTGCGCGCCGGGCTCGGCGGACTGGACGTACTGGCCCTCCACGTCCCAGCGCCCGACCAGCGCGTGCTGGTCGCGGGCCAGGTCGGCCGGGGCGGTGAAGTCGTCGACGCCCTGGTCGAGCGGCTCGGGCGAGGCGAAGCCCTGCTGGCCTCGCTCGGCGCCGTTGTAGGTCTCGGGGGTGATGTCGGCCGAGCCGTCGGGGCCGCCCATCTGCTTGCCCACCTTGGCCCGGGGCGACCCCTTGGTCACGCCGAGCAGCTTGCGGATCTCGTCCTCGGTCTTGGCGTAGTCGCCTTCGCCGAAGTGGACCGCGGCCTCGTGGCCGCGGCGGTCGTAGAGGTAGTCGGCCGGCCAGTACTGGTTGGCGAACGCGTTCCAGATGACCATGTCGTCGTCGAGCGCCACGGGGTAGTCGACGCCCAGCTTCTTCACGGCCCGCCGGACGTTGGCGTGGTTCTTCTCGAAGTCGAACTCGGGGGAGTGGACGCCGACGATCACCAGTCCGTCGTCGTGGTAGCGGTCGTACCAGGAGCGGATGTAGGGGATCGTGCGCACGCAGTTCACGCAGGAGTACGTCCAGAAGTCGTAGAGGACGACCTTGCCCTTCAGCGCGGCCGGGGTGAGCGGCGGCGTGTTGATCCAGCCGGCCGCAGCCAGCTCGGGGGCGGTGCGCCCGCTGCCGGAGGCGGTCCCGCCGCTGCCTACGGAGCTGGGGCTGGTCCGGGCGGCGAACGCCACCGCCGCGACCGACCCGACCAGCAGTGCGAGCGCGATGAGCAGGTATCCCCGGCGGCTCATGCGGTCAGTATCACACCGCCCCCGCGGCACCCCGCAGTCGCCCGCAGCGATGTTCGCGTTTGTTCAGGAAGGTGCGGTGCGGTGCCGGACAGCGAGAACACCGAGGCGACGACGTCGTCAGCCCTGCGCACGAGGGTGCGACCGTCGGGCACGACGATCACCTCGGGGCCGGCGAAGCCGGCCGCCCGCAGCACGTCGTCCTCGTCGCCGGGCGAGCCGCCGCCAGCCGGACGGCCACGGCCAGCATGTCGGCGTCCGGATCGAGCCCGATCGCCTCGTCGAAGGCCCGGAACGCCGCGGCCAGCCCGGGCGCGTACGGCAGCCGCCCGCGGTCGTAGTACGAGGCCGCACCGGCGAACAGCGACGGGTCCCAGGTCCACGTTTCCCACCCGCCGGCCACGCCGTGACCGTACATCCGTGCCCCCGGCCGGCTCCGAAGCAGGGGCATGAACCTCGGCGCACCTGAGATGATGATCGTCCTGCTCGTGGTCCTGCTGCTGTTCGGCGGGGCCAAGCTCCCCAAGCTGGCCCGGTCGATGGGCGAGGCCCAGCGCGAGTTCCGCTCGGCCATGAAGGGCGCGGCGGAGCCCGACGACGCCCCGCCCCACGACGCCGCCGCGTAGGCGTACCGGCACCGCCATCGGTCATGCTGACCCCATGACCGAGGGGATCATCGCCCGCACGACCACGCTCGCCGGCCACGGCGGCGAGGAGATCGAGGCCTACCTGGCCCACCCGATCGACGCGCCGCGCCAGCCGAGCGTGGTCGTGCTGCACCACATGCCCGGCTACGACCGGGCGTCCAAGGAGATCGCCCGCACCTTCGCGGTCTACGGCTACGCCGCGCTGATGCCGAACCTCCACCACCGCTACGCCCCGGGGGGCAAGTCCGGCGACGCGGCCGCCGCCGCCCGCGACGCCGGGGGCGTGCCCGACGAGCAGTGCCTGGGCGACGCGCAGGGCGCCATCGACGTGCTGCGGGGGCGGCCCGAGGCCAACGGCAAGGTGGGCGTGATCGGCTACTGCTCGGGCGGCCGGCAGACGTTCCTGGTGGCCTGCACGCTCGACGTCGACGCCGCCGTCGACTGCTACGGCGGCCGGGCCCCGGTCCATCTGGCCCCGGGGCTGCGGTGCCCGCTGCTCGGCCTGTTCGGCGCCGAGGACGCCAGCCCGTCGCCCGACGACGTGGCCGCCCTGGCCAAGGCGCTCGACGAGGGCGGCAAGGGCGACGCCTACGACTTCCACTCCTACGACGGCGCCGGCCATGCCTTCTTCTCGGTCGACCGCCCGTCCTACCGGCTCGACGCGGCCAAGGACGGGTGGAAGCGCATCTGGGCCTTCTTCGGCCAGCACCTCCAGGGGGCGTGACGCGATGTGCACCTACGTGACGACGACGGCCGCGGTGGCGGGCAGCGGCTACGGCGGCGAGGACTGGTTCCCCCTCGACCGGGCCACCGTCTACTTCGACCACCCCCAGGACGCACCGCTCGACCACGCCCTGTGCGTCGACGTGTGGGGCAATGGGGAGCGGGTGGCGATCGAGCTCGACGCCGCCTCCGCCCGCCGCCTGGCCGAGGCCATCCTCGGCATCCTCGACGAGGAGGAGGTCAGGGCGCTGACCTGAGCGCGAAGTCGACGGCGGCGCCCCGGTAGCCGACCTGCAGCCGGTCGGGGATGGCCCCGTCCGGCGCGGCGCCGAACCGGAACGTCGCATTGGCCGTGGCGCCGAGTCCGCCGCCGGCCTCGACCAGGTCGCCCTCGTCCCGGCGCACCAGCGCCAGCCGGTGGCCCCCCGCCGCCAGGTCGGCCGTGACGTCCCCGGCCGGTAGGGGCGGCTCGTCCGGGCGCCGGGCGATCAGCACCGTGACGTCCCAGTGCGTGCCGCCGGCCGTCCGTTCGACGCGGGCCGAGAGGCTGACGTCGCCGACGGGCACGTCGGCGGGCTCGGCGATGAGGGTCGGGTCCATCGGCGGTCAGGGCAGCCGGGTCGTGCCCTTCACGCTCCAGGACGACGTCCCGAGCGTGGCCCCGTTGCAGGTGTCGACGGTCTCGCCCCGGAAGTCGAGGTCGACGCTCAGGGTGTCGCCCGACGAGCCGGTGATGCCGGGGTGGTCGAAGCCGTCCCAGCGCTGGCCGGTGGCCTGGTCGGGCTGGCTGAACCGGCTGTTGGCGAAGCGGATCGAGTGGTACCCGTACATGTAGGTCGTGCCCCCGATGATGGCGCCGTCCTCGTGGAAGGTTGTCGGGTCGAGGTCGACGCCGGCCAGCCGGTGGGTCACGGGGTTCCCGTTCTTGGCGAACTTGCCCCGCACGTACTGGCGGTACTCGCCGCACGGCCCGCACACCGCGGGATCGTTGGGGGTCCCGGTGAAGTCGGCCGCCATGGTCCACGAGGCGCCCAGCTTGGACCCGCTCACCGTGGCCGGCAGGTTACCCGAGGGGAGCGTGGCCGTCGCGGTGACCGCGCTGCACGACCCGGGGCTCGGCGCCGGCGCCGCGCCCGGCGTCCCGGGCCCGGGGACGGCCGTCCGGGTGGCGGTCTCGGTGTCCTGCTCGCCGGCCTCGCCGGTCACCAGCGTGGTGGTCCGGGCCACCGCGGTGCCCGCCATCAGCGCCTGGACCGCCCGGTTGCCCGCGTAGGCCTGGAGCGTCGAGAGCGCGCGCTCGGCCGGAGCGCCCCGCGCCCGCCCGGGCCCGGCGGCCAGCAGCAGGCGCGCCTCCCGGTCCTCGAGCCCCGGCACGGACCGCCCGGCCCGGCGCACGGCGGCCCGCTGATCCCTCGTCGATCGCCGTCGCGCACGCACACCCGGCCTCCGCTCTGCCGTGCCCGCCGGGCGGAGTCTAGGGATCCGTCGCCGCCCGGGTCAGCACACCGCTCGCGCCCGGCTCGTTCGTCGACCACACACGGGCCGCCGGTCAGAGCCCGGGCACGACCTCGGCGGCCAGCCGCTCCATCTGGGCGGCGTGGTCGAACATGGCGTTGAGCAGGATCATCTGGGCCCCGGCGTCGATGACCGCCCGCAGCCCGTCCGCGACGGCGTCGGGCGGGCCGTACACGGCGACCGCCTCCATCCCCGTGAGCCCGAAGTGGCCGTAGAGCCGGTCGAGCTCGGCGGCCAGGCCCCGCCGGGCCCGCTCGGTGTCGTCGTCCACGGCCAGGTAGACCCGCTTGGCCACCGGGTAGGCGGCCGGGTCGCGGCCGAGCCGGTCGAGCTCGGCCCGGAGGACCCCGACCTGGTCGGCGAAGGCGGCGGTGGTGGTCGACCCGGCGCCGAAGAACCCGTCGGCCAGCCGGGCGGCCCGGCGCACCGCGTCGGGATGGCTGCCGCCGAACCACACGGGCGGGTGCGGCTTCTGGAAAGGCTTGGGCTCCATGGCGGCGCCGTCGAGCTGCCAGAACCGGCCGGGGAACGTGATGCGCTCCTCGGTCCAACAGGCCTTCATCAGCGCCAGGCCCTCCGTGAACCGGGACACCAGATGGGCGCTGTCGAGCCCGAAGGCGGGGAAGTTGCGGAACCCGCCGCCCACGCCCAGCCCGACCTCGACCCGCCCGCGGCTGAGCTGGTCGAGCGAGGACAGGCTCTTGGCCAGGTGGACGGGGATGTGCAGCGGGCTCACGAACACCACGCACCCCAGCCGCAACCGCTCGGTGCAGGCCGCCGCGTAGGTCATGGTTTCGAGCGGCGAGATGTGGGGCATGGGCCCGAGCACGTTCTCCTGGGTCCACGCGCTCTCGAACCCGAGCTCCTCGGCGCGGGCCAGGTAGGCGCGGTGGCCGTCGGGGTCGAACGCGCCGTCGCTCACGTACTGGGGTATGGCGATGGCCCAGCGCACGTGGGCGACGGTATCAGCCGACGCCGGTGGCGTTGCCGAGGTAGAACCGGTCGGCGGCGGTCCCCGGGACGTAGGCGAACAGGTCGTCGCGGAGGTCGCCGGTGAAGTCGCCGAGGGCCGGCCGCACCGCGGCGGGCACCGCCGGCCCGGCCTGCGTGCCGGTGAACCCACTGGTGCCGCTGCGCAGGAAGACGCTGCGGTTGGTGGTCCACAGGAACACCTCGTCGAAGCCGTCGGCGTTGAAGTCCAGCGTGCGGGCGCTGTAGGTCCCGGTGATGGACCGCGACGAGGCGTGGGCGAACGGCGTGGCCCCGCCCCGCCACAGGCTCTCCGCCGCGCTGCCCGGGGCGTACCAGAGGATGTCGTCGTACCCGTCCCGGGTGAAGTCGCCGGCCGCGGGCCGGTAGCTGGTGCCGGAGACGCTCTGGGCCACGGCGGTGTGGCCGCCGGCCTTGAACTTCCACAGCGAGTCGGCCGCGCTGCCCGGCGCGTACCAGAAGATGTCGTCGTACCCGTTGCGGTCGAAGTCGCCCACGATCGGCTTGTAGACGCCGCGCACCGACAGCGTGCTCTTCACGATGCGGTCGCGCCGGTTGGACCACATCACGTCGGTCGCCGTCCCGGGCGCGTACCAGAGGATGTCCTGGTAGCCGTTGCCGTCGAAGTCGCCGACGACGGGCGTGTAGTTGCCGCCCACGCTGGCCGGGAACGACTGGTGGCCGTCGGGCGTGAACATCCACAGCGCGTCGGCGGCGGAGCCCGGCCCGTACCACAGGATGTCGTCGAAGCCGTTGTCGTCGAGGTCGAGGACGACGGGGATGTAGGTCCCCACCACCGACAACGACGGCTTGGGCCCGGGCGCGACGGTGAAGGGGATCACCTCGTAGGCGGTGTCGCCCGGCGCCTGGGGGGAGGTGATGCCCGCCAGGACGAGCCGGTAGGGCGCCCCGGCGGCCAGCGGCGCCGTCGGTATGACCGTCATCGTGTGCCCGCTGAAGCGGACGCCGATGTCGACGAAGGTGTCGTCCCGACCGTCGATCAGCGCCAGGGTGTCGGCCCCCGCGTCGCCGACCGGTGCGATCGAGAAGGGGTCGATGTCCCGGCCGAAGGTCACGGTCGGGTGCACGCTGCGGGACACGCCGGTGGCGTGCACCGCCGGCGTCGTGCTGGCGATCCAGGGTCCGACCCCCTCCGCCGCGGCCGCCGTGTCCTGGTGGTCGATCACGAACAGGCCGCCGTTGTAGCTGGCGCCGACCGGCTCGTTGCGGCCGTCGCCGTCGACGTCCCCGACGGCCACGCTGTCGGGGCTGTACTGCCACGTGGCGTAGTCGCCGCCGATGGGCTCGCCGTCGCCCAGCGTGCCGGACGCGCTCTGCCGGAAGAGCTCGACGGTGCCGCCGTTCGCCATCATCACGAGGTCGTTGCGGTGGTCGCCGGTCACGTCGACGGCGCGCACCGCGGCGGGCGACCCGTGGTCCGTCAGCGTCTGGGTGGCGCCGAACCCGCCGCCCGGCTCCTGCGAGCGGACGACGACGTTGCCGACGCTGTAGTCGGTGGCAGTGGCGGCGATCAGGTCGGCCAGGCCGTCGCCGGTGACGTCGCCGAGGGTGAGGTTGCACGACTGGCCGCAGCCGGTGTACCCGGGCAGCGACACGGCCACCGGTGCGCCCCAGGTGCCGTCCGCCTGCTGGGCGTGGACGGCGGCGTGGTCGCCGTCCAGGGTGACGACGTCGGGCCGGCCGTCGCCGGTGACGTCGGCCACGTCGTAGGTGATGCCGGTGATCGAGTGGGTGACGGTGATGCCGAGCGGCGTGGCGGCCAGCGTCTCGCCGGTCCAGTGCACGCTCCTCAGGTCGTTGTCGACCTGGACCACGGCCTCTGGATGGCCGTCGCCGTCGAGGTCGACGGTCTGGATGTGGTTCACGGAGCCGATGTCGGCGTAGAGGACAGGATCGGCCAGCGTGCCGTGGTCGTTCCAGGCCACGTCGAGCCCGGACGGCGTGCCGCGGGTGAGGTCGGGGTCGCCGTCGCCGTCGAGGTCGACCGCCCGCAGCGGGTCGCCGTTCCCCGCGTAGGTCGCGTGGGTGGGCAGCTTGTGCGGCGTGCCCAGGGTCCCGTCGGCGCCCTGGGCGAAGACGAAGAGCTTGAAGCCGTTGGTGCCGTCGGGGTCGAAGCCTGTGCCCAGCGCGACGTCGTCGCGCCCGTCCCCGGTGAAGTCGGCGACCGCCGCCGACGACTCGAAGCTGTTCACGTCCTGGATGATGCGAGTGGGCTGGAAGCCGGTCGCCGGGAACATGGCGCCGAGCGTCACGCTCACCGTGTACGGGCCCGGGCCCGCCGAGGGCAGGAAGTTGTTGACCCGGAGGGTGTGGTGCCCGGGTCCCACGTTGACCTCGACCGTCTCGGGGTCGCCGAGGAAGCCGGTGTCGGACTGGCCGACGAGGCCCCCGCCCGGGCCGTACACCTCGACCACCGGGTCGAGCTCCGCGCCGCGGAAGGCCGGCGGGGGCAGCGCAGGCGGGGGGGTCACGGTGACAGTGGCGCCCGAGGGGGCGGCCACGTCGAAGCCGAACCAGTCCTGGTCGTACTCGTAACCGATTGTCTCCGTGGCCGGCGTCCCGGGGGTGATGGCCCGGGCGGCGGTGGGCACGTTGCCCGCATCGCCGGCCAGATTGGGCTGGCTGATCGCTCCCCGGGGGCCGACGCCGAGCGCGGCGGCCGCGTCGACGATGCCGAACTGGTAGGCGTCGTCGACGCCCGCCGGGCCGGCGTCGCGGCCGGTGCGGGCCAGGTCGGCCAGCACCTCGATCCATCCCCACCCCGGGTGGCGCTCGCGCACGAGGGCGGCGACGCCCGCCACGATCGGCGACGAGAACGACGTACCGGTGGCCGTGGTGGTACGCGCTTCCGGCCCGGAGGCCAGGGCGGTGGTGGGCACCTCGACGCCCGGGGCCGCCAGCATGTACCAGGGCCCCTGGTTGGAGAACCACGCGAACCGTCCGGCGGCGTCGGTGGCGGTGACACCGATGACGCCCGGCGACGCGCCGGGGTAGCTCGGCGCCAACGTGCTGTCGTTGCCGGCCGACGCCACCACGACCACCTCGTGGTCGGTCGCGTAGCGGACGGCCGCGTCGAGGGCGTCGCTCTGCAGGTAGTCCCCGAGCGACATGTTGATGACCTTGGCGCCGTGCTGGGTCGCCCACATGATGCCGTCGATGAGATCGCCGTCGTCGCCGGTCCCGTCGGCGCCGAGCACCTTCACGGGCATGATCCGGGCGTTCCACGCCACGCCCGCCATCGCACTGCCGTTGCCGGTGACCGCGCCGATGAGGCCGGCGACCTCGGTGCCGTGCCCGTGGTCGTCGGCGGGGGGCAGGTCCGGGTTGATCTCGTTGTGCCCGGCCACCAGGTTGGGCGCCAGGTCGGGGTGGTCGAGGTCGACGCCGGTGTCGAGCACGGCCACCGTCGTGGCCGACCCGGTGACTGCGACGTCCCACGCGGCGGGGACGTGGGCGGTGGTGAACGCCGGCGACTGGCCGGCGAAGCCGGGGTCGTTGGGCACCTTGTCGATGCTGCGGATGAAGTTGGGCTCGACCTTGGACACCCCGTCGACGCTCTTCAACTGCCTGGTGAGCCGGGCGAGGTCCCGACCGCCGGCGTCGACGTCGACCACGTGGATGCCGGGCACGGCCGTGGCCTCGACGCCGGTCCGGGCGATCGCCGCCACGACCGCGTCGCCCGAGGCGCCGTCGGCGTAGGTGACGAGCAGCGAGTCGTCGTCGGCCTTCGGGTGGGGCGGGGCGGGGTGCCCGTCGGCGGCCTTGGCGGGCGCGGCGAGCGCCGCCGCCGGCCCGGCCTGGGCGCGGCGGGCCTGCTGGCCGAGGATGTCGTCCTCGGTCAGTGACCGGGGGACCTGCGGCGGCGTGCTGAGCGCGGCCGGGTCGTCGCCGGTCGCGTTGGGGTGGTCGGGGTCGAGCGGGGTCAGGCCCTCGGGCAGCCGCCGCGAGATGTCGGCCGCCTCGCGGGCCGACTGGTGGCCGGCCGGGTCGCGGCGCACGACCACCACCGCCCCTGCGACCAGGGCGATGACCGCCATCGCGGCAGCTCCGACAGCGATGCCCTTGCGCCCATCCGCCATTGTCGACCCCTCGTCCCCAGTATCCGCCGGTCGCCGTACGGGACCGATCGGCAAGCTAGCGCTATGTGAAGGTGTCCCGCCGCATCACCGTGTCGAAGCGGCGCACCTTGACCTCGCTGAAGCCGGCCGCGTCGTACATGGGCCGGCCACCCCGGAACCCGTCGCCGGGGATGCCGTCGTGGAGCGGGTAGGCCTCGACGCCGGTCGCGCCCCGGGCGGCGGCGTCGGCGATCACCCGGTCGAGCAGCGCCCGGGCGATGCCGTGACCGCGGTAGGGCGGGGCGATCGTGAAGCAGGCGACGCCGACGGTCGACCCGTCGCGCTCGTCGCCCCGGCGGAACAGCGCGTAGTCGCCGCGGCGGGCGGCGCTGACCCAGCCCACCGGCCGCCCGTCGACGTAGGCCAGGTAGCCGAAGGCGGCGCCCGCCCGGAACAGGTCGATCATGTCCGCCCGCCGCTCACGCCAGTGCCGGGCGGGCGGCTGCCGGCCCGGCGCCATCTCGTGGGGCTCGAGGCAGTAGCAGGCGGACTCCTCGGGCGTGGTCACCTGGGCGTCGTGGTCGAAGAAGGCGAGCCAGTCGTCGAGGCGGTCCTCGGTGACGGGGTGCACCTCGACCGGGCCGATGGTGTCGAGCCGGTCGGACCCGCCGGTCAGGCGGACCCGGCCCTCGTAGTCGTTGCGCACCGCCATGTCGTCGTGCTCGGCGAGATCGGCGTGGGCCGCCCGGGCATGGGCCAGCGCCACCCGCCCGTAGGCGGTGAGGTCGTCGGCCTCCAGCGGCGCCCCGCAGGAGAAGCACGGCTGCGAGATCACGGCCGCGAGCGTACGCGTCCTCCCGGCGGTGTAAACCGTGCGGCGCTGGCACGCGTCAGACGGGTGTGAACGCCCGACTTGCGACAGCGACAGGGACGGTGGTGGTGACCAGAACGGCCGCGGTCGCGGCGACCGAGGCGCTCTTCCGGGCGCGCTATTCGGAGATGGTCGGCCTGGCGGGGCTGCTGCTCGGCGACCGGGGCTCGGCGGAGGAGGTCGTCCAGGACGCCTTCGCCAAGTTCCACCTGTCCCGCCACCGGATCACCGACCCCGACCGCGAGGTGAGCTACCTGCGATCGATCGTCTGCAACCTGGCCCGGGGCCGGCTGCGGCGCCGGAGCGTCGAGCGGCGCCTCCGCCCCATCCCGCGCCTGGAGGTGGCGCCCACCCCCGACGTGGCCACCGAGCGCCACCGCCAGGACACGGTGGCCGCCGGCCTGGCCTCGCTGCCCCGCCGCCAGCGGGAGTGCGTGGTGCTGCGCTACTGGCTCGACCTGTCCGAGCGCGACATCGCCGAGACGCTCGGCATCGCCGCCGGCTCGGTGAAGTCGCACCTGCACCGGGGCCTGGCGGCGCTCGAGGTGCGGCTGGAGGAACTGCGATGACCGGCGGAGAGGATCGGCTGCGCCGGGCGCTCGACGACCTGGCCCCCCGGCCGGCGGCCGACGAGGCCGCCTTCGGTGGCGTCGAGCGGGCCGTGGCCCGCCGCCGGCGCCGCACCGCGGTGGCCCGGGTGGCGGCAGCGGTGGCGCTGGTGGGCGTGGCGGCCGGCGGGGCGGCGCTGGCCCGGGCCGCCGGCGGCGACGTCGACCGCCCGGCCGACGTGGCCACCCCGGCCCAGAAGGGTGGCGGCGAGGGCGGGGGCGGCGGCCTGTCGACCCTGCGCACGACCGTCCCCGGGCCGGAGCGGGCCAGGATCGGCAACGCCACCTTCGTCGTCCCCGAGGGTTGGGCGGCGACCCCGCTGGGGAGCGGCGACGCCCTGTGCGTGGCCCCGGTGGGCAACCCCGAGCCCCGGTGGGAGGACTGCGGCGGCCTGGCCATCTACCACGGCGACCTGCCGGGCAGGGGCGGCCGGCCGTACGAGCGCGACCAGCCCTGGAGCTTCGCCCACGGCACCGACGCGCCGCCGTGCCCGTTCGCGGCGCCGGGCGTGGCGCCAGCCGCCGACGTCGTCGAGCCCGGGCAGACCGGGCGGGCCTACATCGACGGCGGGCCGCGCCCGGTGGGCGACCGCACGGCGAACTTCAACCAGTGGTTCGCCCGCTGCAGCGTCTCGCACCGCACGTTCACGCCCCGGGCCTGGCTGCTGCCGAAGTCGAGGATCCTGATCCTCGACGTGCTGGGCCAGCCCGGGGCCGAGGCGATGCTGGCGTCGTTCGAGTTCTCCGGGGCCGGAGGCTGACCATGTCCCCCGCCGCCGCCACCGAGGACCGACTGCGCCGGGACCTGGACGACCTGGCCCCCGCCCCGCCCCCCGACCTGCTGGCGCTGGCCGCCGTGTCGCGGGCGGTCGGCCGCCGCCGGCGGCGGCGGCGGGGCGTGGCGCTGGCCGCCGGGACCGCGCTGGTCGCCGCCGCGCTGGTCGCCCCCGCCCTGGTCCAGCGGGAGCGGCGGTCCGACGCGATCACGCCCGCCTCGGACCCCACCCCGGCGCCGACCACCGCGCCACCCGGCCCGCAGCCGACGACCGAGGGCACCGCGGTCGTCCCGCCCACCACGGTCGCCCCGCCGGTGCCGGATGCCGCCGCGGCGACCGGATCGGCCCCGGGGGAGCGGGTCGCCTTCGCCAACGCCAGCCTCGCCCTGCCCGACGGGTGGGCGGTGGCCGAGCGCGACGGTGACCGGTCCCTGTGCATCGCCCCGGCGGGCAACCCCGCGCCCCACTGGGACGGCTGTGGCGGGCTGATGCTGAACCACGGCAACCTGCCCGGCTTCGAGGACGCGCCCTACGAGATCGACGGCGACTGGGCCTGGTACCACCACACCGACGTCGTCCCGTGCCCGAGCGACCCCGACCCGAAGCCGGGCGACCCGCTCGACGGCGTCCAGGGCGACGGGCCCGGCCCCGACAAGTACGCGCCCGTCGACAGCGGGCTGCGCAAGGTCGGCTCGCACACCGCCAACTACGACCAGTGGGCGGCCCGCTGCCAGCTGTCCGGCACGACCTTCCGCCCCCGGGCGTGGCAGCTGCCGGCGTCCCAGATCGTCATCTTCGACGTCCTGGAGCGCCCCGAGACCGAGCAGATCCTGAGATCGTTCCAGTTCACATGACACATGTGAAAAAACTTGGCCCAGGGTCAGGCGCGTGGTCGCGGAACTCCGTAAAGTGCGGACCATGCGCACCTCGAAGCAGGGGATCGGGGCCGTCACCCACGCCGCGCTGGTGGCCATCCCCATCGTGCTGGCGATCGTGGTCGGATGCTCGTCGGGCGGCGGCGGCGACCAGACCAAGGCCGGCACGGCGCCGACGACCAACGCCCCCGCCGAGCAGGACGTGAAGGTCACGGCGGCCGACTTCACCGCCCTGGCCGACATGACCCCGGTGCGCGGCTTCTTCGTCAGCAACGTCTCCGGCCACCTCGACGACGCCCTCGAGGTGGCCAACGACCCCGCCGGCGGCACCTACCCGGTGGGCACGATCATCCAGCTCATCCCGGGCGAGGCGATGGTCAAGCACGTGAAGGGCTACGACCCCGCGACCCACGACTGGGAGTTCTTCCGCCTGGACACCTCGCCGTCGGGCACCAAGATCGCCGCCCACGGCGGGGCCGAGGTGGTCAACGCCCTGTCCAAGTCCAGTTGCGCCGGCTGCCACAGCGCGGCCAAGCCCCAGTTCGACTTCGTGTGCGAGAAGAACCACGGGTGCGCGCCGCTGCCGATCGGCGACGACGTGATCCGGGCGGTGCAGAAGGCCGACCCCCGGCCCCGGGCGTCCGCCTCGGCGGGGGCGACGACCACCACCGCCGCCGGCTGACCGCCGGGTCGCTACAGCCCGGTCTCGCCGAGCCAGGACTCGGCGTTCTCCAGCAGGTAGCGGCTGACCGCCAGGCAGGTGTCGAGCACGTCGCACAGGTGCTCCTGGCCGAGGAACACCCGGGCCAGCGACACCTCGATGCGCGACACGATGGCCAGGCTGCGCTCGGGGGCGTCGGTCACCGAGGGGAACGAGTCGATGGCCGACACCTCGAGCGGCAGGTCGGTGCCGCCGATGCCGGCCAGCTCGGTGGCCAGGATGAGCAGGTCGGGGCCCTTGGCCAGCGGGGGCAGCGCCCAGTTGAACACCAGCGGGAAGTGGAAGGTGTCGGGCGGGTCCTCGTCGTCGGGCAGCGAGGTCATCACGTCCTCGAACGACAGCAGCGCCCGGGGATCGACCTCGAGGGCCAGGTGGAGGTCGAGCGGGCCGCCGCAGGCCTCCTCGGGGTGGAGGTCGACCTCCCAGGTCTGGCGCAGCGAGTACGTCTCGACGAAGTGGCGCTCGTCGTGCACGTGGAAGCCGTGCTCGATGGCGTGGTCCTTGAGCTCGCTGACGAATCCCGCGATGTCGATGGCGGCCACGGCCCCAGCCTGCCACGTCTGACCTGGTAGACCCGAGCGGTGCCCTTCTCCGACGACGCCCTGGTCGAGCTGCTGCACGAGGCCGTGATCTGCGTGCGGGAGGCGCTGGCCGGCCTCGACGACTGGGGCCCGGCCGGCACCCGTCCGGGGCAGTACCGCAGCGACCTGGCCGCCGATGCCGCCGCGCTGGCGGTCCTGGAGCCGGCCGGCGTGGGCATCCTGTCGGAGGAGTCGGGGCTCCAGGGCGCCGACCGGGAGGTCGTCGTCGTGCTCGACCCCCTGGACGGGAGCACCAACGCCGCCCGGGGCATCCCGTGGTACGCCACCAGCCTGTGCGCCGTCGACGCCGACGGCCCCCGGGCGGCGCTCGTCGTCGACCTGCCCCACGGGCGCACGTTCACCGCGGTGCGGGGGGCGGGGGCCGCGGTCGACGGGATCCCGCTGGCGCCGTCGGGCTGCCGGTCGCCGGGCGAGGCGGTGGTCGCCATCTCGGGCCTGCCGCCCGAGCCGCTGGGCTGGCGCCAGTTCCGGACCCTGGGCGCGGCCGCCCTCGACCTGTGCGCGGTGGCAGAGGGGACGGTGGACGGGTTCGTGGACTGCAGCCCCTCGGCCCACGGGCCGTGGGACTACCTCGGGGGCGTGCTGGTGTGCACCGAGGCGGGGGCCGTGGTGGGGGAGGCGCTGGGCCGGCCGCTGGCGGACCTCGACGCCGCCGCCCGGCGCACGCCGCTGGCGGCGGCCACGCCCGAGCTGTTCGCCGTCCTGCTGGCCGCCCGGCGCCGGATGCCCGACGCTGCCGCGGCGGGGGCGGTCTAGTCGGTCACGTCCGCATCGGGGACGGGACGTGCGGTTATGTTGACGGTGTGTCGGCTGGCGTGCAGAGGTTTCTGCTGCAGGTGTGGCGGCGGATCCCCCGGATGGGCCGCCGCTGGGTCGTGCGGGCCGTCGCACCGTCCTACACGGTGGGCGCCGCCTGCGTGATCGAGCGGGACGACGGCTCGGTGCTGCTGGTCCGGCTCGTGTACCGCGACGGCTGGGGGCTGCCGGGCGGGCTGATCAAGCGGCGTGAGCCCATCGCCGACTGCGCCCGCCGCGAGGTGCGCGAGGAGGTGGGGGTCGACGTCGAGCTGACCAGCGAGCCGGCGGTGGTGGTGGACGGCCGGGCCCAGCGGGTCGACGTGGTGTTCCGCGCCCGGCTCGCCGCCGGGGCCGACCCCGACGGCGCCCGGCCGAGCTCGGCGGAGATCCGGGAGGTGCGGTGGTTCACGGCCGGGGAGCTGCCGACGCTCCAGCACGAGGCCGTGACCGCGCTGGGGGCGCTGGCCGCCAGCGTGCGGGACGACCAGGCGGCCGCCGCGTCGCCGTCGGCCGGGCCCGGCGGCGGGCCGCTGGCGCTGGCCGCGGTGGCGGCGCTCGCCCAGCGGTCGGCCGGGGGCGGGGCGGGCGACCCCGGCGACTGACGCCGGCGTCTCGGCGCGACGGGCCGGCTAGCGGCTCAGGGCGTCGACCAGCCGGCGGTGGTGGGCCGAGCAGGGGTGGCGCAGCTTGGTGAGCGCCTTGGCCTCGATCTGGCGGATGCGCTCGCGGGTGAGGTTGAAGCGCCGGCCGACCTCGTCGAGCGTGAGCGGCTGGTCGTCGGCGAGGCCGAAGCGCAGGGAGATGATCTCCCGCTCCCGCTCGTCGAGCTGCTCGAGCAGGGACTGGAGGTCGTCCCGCTCGATGGCGGCGACGGCGGCGTCGTAGGGGGCCTCGGTGGTGGGGTCGGCCAGCATGTCGCCCAGCTCGTGGTCGCCCTCGTCGCCCACGGCGGCCGACAGCGAGACCAGGTCGGGGGCGGCCCGCAGCGCGGCCTGGACCTTCTCGAGCGCGATGCCGGTGTCCTCGGCCAACTCGCCGGCCGTCGGCTCGCGGCCGAGCGACTTGAGCAGCCCGGACGAGCTGCGGGACAGGGTGGCCAGCGTGTCCATCAGGTGGGAGGGCAGGCGGATGGTGCGGCCCTTGTCGGCGATGCCCCGGCCGATGGCCTGGCGGATCCACCAGGTGGCGTAGGTCGAGAACTTGAACCCCTTGCGGTGGTCGAACTTCTCGACCGCCCGCATCAGGCCGAGGTTGCCCTCCTGGATGAGGTCGAGGAGGGACATGGTCGGGGTCTGGTAGCGCTTGGCGATGGAGACGACGAGGCGCAGGTTGGACTGGATGAAGCGGCGGCGGGCCTCGTCGGCGGCGCCGACGGTGGCCTGGAGGCGGGCCCGCTCGCGGCGGTTGCGGACGTCGCCCCGCGCCAGCCGGTCCTCGGCGAGGCGGCCGTCGGCGATGGCCTGGGCGAGCACGCTCTCGTCCTCGGCCGTGAGCAGGGGATAGGACCCGAGCTCGGCCAGGTAGCGGCGGGTGAGATCGACTGCGCTCTCGCTCGTGGGCCGGGGGCGCCCAACCATGGATTCCCTCCAGAGTCTCGGCGGTGGCTCTCGGTAGGCGAAAGGGATGCGGCGGTATGGTCGTTTCATGGGCGAACGTAGCGTGCGGTCGCCGACGGATGACGGATGGTCGTCCCGGGGCGCCCAACCGCTCCTCGTGTCGGCCTGCCTCCTGGGTGTGGCCTGCAACCATCGGGGGAGGGCGAGCCCGAGCGAGGAGGTCATGGCCCTGTCCCGCCGGCGCCGCCTGATCCCGGTCTGCCCGGAAACGGTCGGAGGTCTCCCGACGCCGCGCGAGGAGGCGCAGTTGGGGCCGGACGGCCGGGTCCGCACGGCAAGCGGCGAGGACGTCACGGACTCCTACGCGGCGGGCGCCACCCACACGGTCGCCCTGGCGGCGGCGGTGGGTGCGGAGGAGGCGGTCCTCAAGGCCCGCAGCCCGTCCTGCGGCTGCCACGAGATCTACGACGGCACGTTCACCCACACCAGGGTCGAGGGCCAGGGTGTCACGGCCAGGGCCCTCAGGGAAGCAGGGCTGCGAGTGTGGTCGGAAGAGGACCTGGCCGCCGGCGAGGGCCCAGATCCGACCTGAGGCCGCACAGCCCCGAAGCGATACCCTCCCACCTCCGGGGCGCGTAGCTCAGTTGGCTAGAGCGCTGCCCTTACAAGGCAGATGTCGGGGGTTCGACTCCCTCCGCGCCCACGCTGGTCAGAGGCGGTTTTCGGGTTTGTCGCCGCAGGCTTGAGAGAAGGCCAACGGACCCGTGCGAAAGCCCAGTACGTGCCGGCCGATGACCGGCCACGAACCGTCCGCACGGCGTGGCGGTTGCTGGTCGAGGGGCCGCAGGACCCATCGCGGGCAAGCGCCGACAGATCAGCCGGACGGTCCGAGAGCCGAACACGAAGGCGGGAGCGGGCGGTCGCCGAGATCGAGCTGGCCGCCCTGATCGTCGCCGGTCCGCGCCGGGGGACCCGGCGTGACCGTCACGTGCGCAGGGGCCGCAAGCGTCCGCAGTAGGGTGACCTGGCCCGTCGAGGGCGATGGTGCGCCGGGAAGGCTGGTCGGCACGACTCCGTGGAGGGTTCGTGCACGACGAGCAGCTGGAACATGTGGTGCCCACCCAGTTGTCGGCGGGCGTGCGCGTGTCCGAGCTGTCGATCGCGTGGACGCTCGGGTCCAGCGTGGTCGCGGTGGTGCTGGGCGTGACGGCGGGGAGCTTGGTGTTGGTCGCGTTCGGTGGGGCGGGGCTGCTGGACGCGGCGGGTTCGGCCGCTTTGGTGGTGCACTTCCGGCATGCGTTGCGCCACGAGGCCTTCTCGGAGCGCCACGAGCGTCTTGCGCTCACGGTGGTCACGACGGGGTTGGTCGTGCTGGGCTGCCTGACGGGGGTCGAGAGCGTGCGACGGTTGGTCGAGGGCGCGGAGCCCGGGGCCGTGCCGGTGGGGGTGGCCGTCTCGGGGGCGTCGGTCGTCGTGTTGGGATGGCTGGCGATGCGCAAGCACCGCATCGCCGCCCGGATCCCGAGCCAGGCGCTCCGAGCGGACGGTTGGCTGTCGGCGACCGGCTGTCTGCTGGCGGGAGTGACGGTTGCCGGTACAGGCCTGAGCGCCGCGTTCGGCTGGTGGTGGGCCGACCCGGCTGCCGCGTCTGGCGTCGCGGTCGGGGCGATCGTGATCGGGATCTGGCTGGCCCGCGACCGGTGACGGTGCCAGCGGGCATCGGCGAGACGATCCGCGACGCGGCGTGATCGCCACCGGTCAGCCCGTCGTGCCTGATCGTCAGGAGCCGGGCACGACGATGAGCCGGTATCCGTCGGGGTCGACGAGGCACCGGTCCCCTTCACGCGGCCAGTACGGGTTCGGCCACCAGACTGCGTGCGGGTGTACAGGCGATGTCGAAGCCGCATCGCAGGTAGTTGCACTCGGAGCCGCTTCCCGGCGTGGCCTGCGGCGATGCATCCCTGCCACGAGGTGGTGGAGGGCTCCGTCGCCGCGGATCTCCTCGCCTCGGCCCATCTGCCGGGATGTCGCCGGCATGGCGCCATCTCGATCGTGACGGTGGCGGCGCCGTGGTCACCGAAGAACGACTCGATGGCGCCCAGGTCGCGCGCCGACTGGTTCGGACCGGCCCCCTTCACCGTGGTGAGCGGTGATGCGAGTCCGGTGAACGCGGCGACGCCGCCGCCGACCTCGCTCGACGTCGCGACCGCGCCGGCGTCGGTCTCGCCCTACGCGGCGACGGCGACGGGCAATGACCATGTCAGATCTCTGACCTGTCGTCGCTGCGCCGGACCTCAGCCGGCGGCGCTGGAGCCGAAGCGGGTCCGGTCGATGACGTCGTCGAGGCGGACGACGTCGTCGACCGACACGACGCCGACGTAGTGCTCGCCGTCGCAGGCCGCCAGCCGGTCGGTGCCCGCGGACTCCATGGCCCGCAGCGCGTCGTCGACGCGCTGGTCGAGGGCGACCGTGGGGAGGTCGCGCCGGGCGATGGCCGCGACCGTGGTCGTCGACCACCGATCCCTGTCCACGTCGGCCAGGTCCTCGGCGCAGGCCATCCCGACGTAGCGGTGGCCGTCGACGACAGGGATCGATCGCAGCCGGCTGCTCACCAGGTGCTGCCAGAAGAGCTCGGCGACGGTGGCGTCGGAGGGCACGGTCGCGGCCGCGGCGTCGAGGACCTGGCTGACGGGGAGGTCGAGGCGCCGCTCGAGGTGGCCCGGCCGGGCCGGCCGCTGGTACGGGGATACGGAGGCGCGGCCCATCGGCAGCTGGGCGACGAGGGCGGCGATCAGGCCGGGCACGATGAACCCGGGGCGGCCGGTGAACTCGGCGACGAACACGACGCCGGCGAGCGGGACGCGGTAGCCGGCACCCAGGAACGCGGCGATGCCGAGCACGGGGAACAGTGTCGGGTTCGACGGGTCGACGATGCCGCTGGCCATGCGGCCGAGCAGGGCGCCCTCGACGACGAGGGGGATGAACAGGCCGCCGGCGCCGCCGCCGGCGAGGGTGGCGGCGGTGGCGGCCAGGCGGAGCGCGGCCAGGGTGGCGACGACGAGCACCGCGTGGCCTGGGCGCAGGGCCCAGCGCATCGTGTCGTACCCGGGGCCGAGCGTCGGGTTGTCCACGCCGAGCAGGCGGCCGGCCCCGAAGAGCGCGGCCAGCACGAGGCCCGCGGCGGCGGCGCGCACGACGGGGTGCCCCCGGCGCCCGAGGCGCTTGGCCGCGGCGAACACCGCCGCGGCCAAGCGGGCGCCGACGCCGGCGATGAGACCGATGGCGGCGGCGCCGCCGAGGTCGCGCAGGTCGAAGGGCGCGTGGCCGCCCACCGGGAGCAGTGGCGTCGTCCCGGCCGTCGCCGCGAACACCAGGTAGCCGGAGGCGGCGGCGATGCCGGCGGGGAGCAGCATGCGGCGGGCGAGGTCCTCCTGGTAGGGGACCTCGAGGGCGAACACGAGGCCGGTGACGGGCGCCTTGAAGATGGCGGCGACGCCGGCCGCGGCCCCGGCCACCATCAGGACCTTGGCGTCGTCGGGCCCGAAGTGGCGGGTGAGCCGGCGCTGGAGGCCGGAGCCGATCGCCGCGCCCGCATAGATCGACGGGCCCTCGTAGCCCAGCGCCCCGCCGAACCCGAGCGTCGCCAGCGCGGCCAGGATGCGGCCCGGCACCGGCCGGAGGTCGAGCCGGTGCAGTGGGTCGTGGAAGTTGCGGATGTACTCGTCGGCCGTCGCCGGCGTCGCCCGCCCCGCCACCCACCGGAGCGCGGCGGCGGCCAGCAGCAGCCCGATCAGGGGTGTACCGGCCTGCACCGCGACCGGCCAGGACAGCACCCGGTCGAGCAGTGCATCGGCAGCGAGCCAATCGAAGAGCGCCACCACCGCACCGGTCGCAACGCCGACGCCGGCCGCCAGGACGAGCGTCCGGTGCGGGCGCCGTCCCGCCCAGCGGATGACGCCGAGGCGCGCAGCCGGGTGGATCCTCGGCCGGGCGTTGCCCACGACCCTGGCGAGGCGGGCCAGCGGCGCCCGGAGCCGCGCGCCAGGGCCCTGGACGAGGCGCTCGGGCTCGGCGCGTGGGAGGTCGGCGTCGGATGCGCCGGTCAATGGCGTCGCGTCGGCCGTGCCGGGATGTCGAAGGTCAGCGAGCGCCGGGCCAGCACGGCGCAGACTCCGATCACCACGACGAGGACGTCGTGTCCGGCCGGGGCGTGGCGCGCCCGCACGGTGATGCGGGGCCGGCCCGGCCAGGGCAGATGGGACGTGAAGCGGAGCGGCCCCGTGAGCGGCGGCGGCGAGATGGTCCAGGTCTGGCTCCTGCCGTCGTCGACCGGACGGAGCCGTACGGTGCGGGCGCCGGGATGGGCCGTGGCTGCGACCAGCTCGGCCAGGGCGGTGTCGAGAGGGTCGAACGGCGCCCATTCGACGCCGGCGGACAGCTGGACCCCGCCGACCTCGACGCTGTAACGGGCCCGCCAGACGCCGACCCGTCGGAACGTGGCCAGCACGCGATCGCCGGCCCGCAGCTCGTGGCACCGCCACCCCGACCGAACGAGGCGGGCGATCTCCGCCAATTCGATGCTGACGACCGGAACGCCGCCTGGGGCACGGCCTCCGGCCGTGAAGGTCCCCAGCCCGGGGAGTTGCTTGGGGACGGCGACTTCCACGGCGTCATCGTACGGGGCGGGCTCGAACTTGTGCAACACTGAGTAGCGTAATCTCTGATGACTATGACGTGCTATCTTGTCGATTTACGCAACGAGGAGTAGGAATTGTCCTCGCTGGTCGCTGCGACGCCTAGAGTGCCCGCGTGAGCTCGCTGCGACGTCCGGGCCGGCCGCGGGACGACAGCGCCGACGACAAGATCCTGGCGGCTGCTCTCGCCCGGCTGGAGCGCGACGGCTACGAGCACCTGCGGGTGGACGACGTGGCGGCCGACGCCGGCGTGGCCAAGACGACGCTCTACCGCCGGTGGGAGTCCAAGGAGGCACTGGTCGCCGAGGTGATGCGCCGGCTCTACCTCGACCGCGTCCCGGCCGTGGACCACGGCGACCTGCGGGCCGACCTGGTGGCGCTGGTCGGCGAGACCTACCGGCTGCTGTTCGAGGGGCCGGGGCAGGTGGTCGAGGACCTGGTCCGCAGCTCCGGCGCCAGCCGGGAGCTGGCGGACGTCGTCCGCGCCACGACGCAGGCGCGGCGCCGAGCCTTCCACCAGGCCATGAACCGGGCCGTCGCCCGCGGCGAGCTCGATCCGGCCGCCGACCACGATCTGGTCATCGACCTGCTCGTCGGCCCGCTCTGGACCCGCCTGCTGGTCTCGGACCTGACCATGTCGCCCGACGACGTCGAGACGATCGTCGACGCGGTGCTCGACGGCGTCGCCCTGCCGAACGCAGCGCCACCGCCCTAGCGTCAGCTGCCGGCGGCGAAGGCATGGGCCTCGGTGAGGAGGTCCGCCCACGCCTCGTCAGATGGCGGCGAGGGCGGGATCGCCGCCCATTGCCGGAAGCGGCGGCCGGCGGGGGCGAAGGGCAGAGCCTGGGCGGTCTCGATCAGCTCGCTGACCCGGGCCTCGGACAGCTTGACGACGAGGTTGCCGGTGCGCCGGTCGTAGGAGGCGAAGAAGGCGCCGGACCGGCGCAGGCAGGGCAGCCCCATCATCGTCGAGCGGCTGACGTCGGGCTGGGCGAGAAGCGACTCGGCGAGCCGGTCGAAGCTGGCCTCGGCGCGATCGGCGGGCGGGTCGGACATCATGGGCGGGTGAGCTCTGCGGGGGTGGGCACGCGGCGGTCGGACCAGGGGTCGGGGCCGAGGTCCTCGCCCTCGGCGGTGCGGCGGAGGCGGTCGAGGTAGTGGCGCCAGCCGCCCTGGTGGGCGTCGGCGGCCGCGTCGCCGAGCCCGCGGTGGACGAGGCGGACCGTCGTCGAGCCGTCGGGCCGGCTGGTGAGGTCGATGTCGACGGTGGTCGATCCGGGCGGGATCCCGACGTCGGCTCGCTCCCAGCCGTAGGTGAACACGAGCCGGCGGGGCGGGTCGACCTCGACGTAGCGGCCCGAGACGGTGTCGCCGTTGGGGTGGGTCCAGCGGACGATGCCGCCGGCGACGGGATCGAGCGTGGCCTCGTCGGCCATCCACAGGACGAACAGCTGGGGATCGACGAGCAGCGCGAAGACCTCGTCGACGGGCGCATCGACGACGACCTCCTGGACGGCGAGCTTCACGAGGCGCCGCTGTCCACTTGAGGCCGGCGCCGGCCCTCGCGCTGCTCGCCCAGGGCCTTGAGCCGCTCGAGCGGGGTGGCCCAGAAGTCGTCGAGCAGCGCCGCCACCTCGGCCACCCGTTCGAGGTCGGCCCGGTAGAGGCGCCGGGTGGCGTCGACCCGAGCGTGGACCAGGCCGGCTTCCCGCAGCAGCTTGAGGTGCTGGCTTGCCGCCGAGCGGGAGAGGCCGGCGGCGTCGGCCAGGTCCGACGCCGCCCGCTCCTCGTCCCAGACCAGGCGGAGCATGGCCCGGCGGCCGGGATGGGCCAGCGCCCGGATGGCCTCCTCGACGGCCGGCGCCGGCACCGGCTCCGTCATGGAGTTCGTCCCATGGCGCCGAGCATCTGCGCCTGGGGCGAGGCGTCCGGACCCACCGTCACCGCCGGACCGACGATGCCTGCCTCCCGACCCCGCTCGGGCATCTCGGGGAAGAACATCCCGACGCAGGCCTCGACCAGGGCGGGGTCGAGGTTCGTGTCCTGGCCGGTTGCCCGGGCCAGGTCCCAGGTGTGGATCAGCACGTCCATGAACGTACCGGCGACCGCCTGGCCCACCGGCCACTCGAACCCGAGCGGCGACCTGCAGGTCCGCTCCAGCACGCCCGGCCGGCCGAGACCGTTCATGACGGCCTCGACACCGGCCCGGTAGTCCGCCGCGGTCGTGCCCGTCGGCGGCATCGGTGGCCGTCCGTCCATCGAGGCCAGCAGGTACTCCGTGCCGCCCACCAGGTGGTCGAGCAGCGCCTGGACGTCCCACTCCGAGCACGGCGTCGGCAGGCCCAGCTGCTCGGCCATCCCTCGATCAACCATCTCCTTAATTTAGGAGATGCTTGATCATCGGGCAACCGTCAGCTCGTAGGTGTAGGCCAACCGCCGGCCGAGGAAGCGTGCGACGAACGCCTGGGTCTGGACGTCGACGGTCATGCGGGCCGACCCCTCGTAGACGGGGACCGGAACGACAACCTGGGCTTGACCACCGTTGTCGGGCCGACGTACTTTCCGGGTTGGTTAATTTCCTTTGACGGAAAGTTCGGAGATGGCTGCGACCACGACAGAAGTAGTCCGGCTCGACGAGACGTTCGCCGCGCTGGCGAGCAGCACCCGCCGGGCTCTGCTCGCGCGGTTGGCCCAAGGACCGGCGACGGTCAACGAGCTCGCCGAACCCTTCGACCTCGGGCTGCCGGCGATCTCCAAGCACGTCAAGGTCCTCGAACGGGCAGGCCTCGTGCGCCGGGGCCGCCACGCCCAGTTCAGACCGTGCGAGCTCGACCCCGCCCCCCTGCGCCAGGTCTCGGCCTGGACGGACCGGCAGCGGGCCACCTGGGAGGCGAGCTTCGACCGCATGGACCGGCACATCGCCGCCTTGCAGGCGAACAAGGAGCGAGACCCCCGATGAACCACCCCACCGACACCGGCGACGGCACGGACACCACGGACGCTGTCGTGATCGAACGGACCTTGGACGCTCCGATCGACCTCGTGTGGCGCATGTGGACCGACGGCCCCGAGTTCGCCAGGTGGTACGGCCCGCCGGGCGCCTCGATCCCCATCGCGGACATCGACGCCCGGGTCGGCGGCCGGCGCCGGGTGTGCATGGAGATCACCACCTCCGACGGACCGTTGCGCATGTGGTTCGGAGGCGAACACCGCACCGTCGACGCCCCCACCCTGCTCGTCTACAGCGAGCAGATCACCGACGAGCACGGCGCCCCGACGCCGGACGGGCACCTGACCGAGGTCCGGGTCGAGCTGTCCGCCGTGGACGACGGCACCCACATGGTGATGACCCACGTCGGCATCCCCAGCGACTCCCCGGGCGCCACCGGGTGGACGATGGCCTTCGACAAGCTGACCGCGGCCCTCGCTAGCGGCCGAGATCCCAGCTGACGGGCTCGGCCGGGGCGTAGACGCAGGCGGTGCCCGTGCGCACCGAGGCGCGCAGATGGGCGGCGAGTGCCGGATGGCGGTCGTCCAGGCGGCGCAGGGTGTCGCGGATCCGGGCGGTCACCGTCTTGCGGAGCCGTTCTCGGTCGCTGTCCATGCTGCGGTCGCGACCGCCGAGCCCGGCCGCGCGCCGCAGCTCGTCGAGCAGTGCCTGCCGCTCCTTCTCGAGCGTCTCGGCGCGCTCGGCGTCACCGTGCCGGTCGGCGCGATCGAGATCGTGGGCGAGGGCGTCCAGCCGTCGCCGGTAGTCCTCCTTGGCTCGGGCGTCGAGAACCGGTGGAGCGTCCGCGCTCACGAACACGTCGGTGGCCAGTTTCGTGGCGGGGATCTCGACGTGCGGGTGCGCCAGCA
>DATFRN010000104.1:0-2485 GCA_035263165.1 Acidimicrobiales bacterium
GATCGGCATCGTCGCCATCACGTTCGAGTTCAAGTCGAGGCACAGCCAGGCGGTGTCGGTGCAGGCGAACAGGGTGGACATCGCCCCGTTCCAGAACGGGACGTCCCACTCGGCGGGCCAGCCGTCCCAGCGTTGCGGGAAGAGGCCGGGCCAGTCGACGATTGGGTCCAACACCTCACCCGGGTTGGCGACATCCGGGCCGACACTGTGCGGCGCGGTCGTGTCGTCGATCGGGTTGCCGTTGGGGGTGTCCGGCGGGCGGATCGTGCGGCTGAACCGGCCTGCTGCATCCCTCGACTGCGGCACTAAGGCGACGAGCCTAACCTGACTGGCAGGTCAGTCAGCGACGGCGGTACCCCGGCCCGGTGACGGTGCCCCGCTTCGGGCCCACACTCGCGACCCGATTGCCGTAGCGGGCCCGTACCGCCCGGGCGACATGCTGGTACGTCCCCGCGTTGTGGCTCGAGGATGCGCGGGCGAGGGCGGAGCGGGCACGGCCGACCGTGTTGATCGGATACGCCCGCCGCGACGGATAGGCGAACGCCGAGGACGGCAACTTGTGTGCCCCTTTGGCGCTCGAGCGGGTCGGTCGGCGAGCCATGGGTGCCAGTGTCGCGCCTAGCCGATGCTGGGGGTAGGGCCGCGCTGCTCGGCGGCCTGCAACGCCCACACCACGGCGTGCACCAAATCGTGGCGTTGCCCGGAGACAAGGTTGAGCCCGGTGGCCGCGGGTGTGACCCGGGCCTGGGCGAGCTGGGTGTCGAGCTCGACGGTCGACGGGTCGTGCACGACACGGCGTTCGGTGATCATCGACCGCAGCAACGGCAGCCCGGTACGGGTTTCTGTCGCCCCCATCTTCGTCACCCGTGACACCCCGAGGTCGCGGGGCAGCGAGCCGTGCATCGACGCCCCGACGAGCAGATACGAGCCGGGGCGGTCGCCGGCGACCTTGCGGACGTCGTCGCAGGCGGTGTCCCACGACGCGCATTCCCAGCCGTCGACCTCGACCCGGCCGTCCGGCAACGGGCAGGCGGCGGCGACCGCGGCGCCGTGCCCCAGATTGTCCTCGAGCCCGATCCAGCAGCGCCCATCCGACACCACCGGTTCGGCCAGCTGCCGCCACAGGTCGGGGTCCAGCAACGCCTCGCCCTTGCCGCGCACGACGGCGTCGATGGGCCACACATTGCGCCACTGACAGTCGAACCCGGCCACCAGTTCGTGCACGGTGGGGCCGGCGTTCTCCACGGCGGCGGCCGCCCTCGCCGCGTCGGCGACCTCGACCTGGCGGCGCCGATGCCAGTGCGGCGACGCCAACGGCCACGACACCTCGTCCATCACCGCCAGGCCCCGAGGCGCGGACCACTCGACGAGCAGCGTTCCACCCGGCGCGGCGAGCTCGGCCAACGCGTCGCGGCGCCGCACCGGGAACAGCGGCGTCGCCTGCGAATGCGCCGTCGACGTCAACACCAACTGGCCCTGCGCCGACTCCACCAACGTCGGCTCCAACCCCTCCACCACCGCGACCACCGCGATGTCATGGCACTCGTCGGCCACACCCAAGCTGACGGTGTAGCCGTACACCGCCCGCTGCGACCGCACCAGCCACCGCGACCCGTCCGGCAACGAGATCTCCAACTCGCCCTGCGCGCGCCGCACCCCGTAACCCAACCGTTCCGCCCGCACCCACGACCGCGCCTGCACCTCCTTCGCCGACGCCACCTTGTCAGCGGTGTGCAACACCAACTGCGGCTCCCCGAACCGGGCCGCCTGCTCCAGGCGCCACTCCACCAACGCCCGCACCCACGTCGACTTGCCGCACTGGCGGGCCATCGTCAACAACACCCGCAGCCACACCAGGACGCCGTCGGCGTCGACCTCCAACGCCCGTGCCGACATCAGCCGCTGCCACCACCGGAACCGCACCCCCGACGCCGCCGCGTGCGCCACGAGCTCGTCGCCCAACGTGCCGACGGCATCCGGGTGCGGCACCGTCATGTACCGCGGCCACACGGCGTCCACAGGCACCTCTCGTAGCCCGTCCAGCCACGGCGCCGCGTCCCACACCGGGTCCTCCGGCCCGAACCCGTCCGGCTCCCCCTCCAGTAGCCGCGGCACCGGCCGAGTATGCGCCGGCCGGGTCTGCAACCGGCGCACCAGCTTGCCGCCCTGCACCAGCGAACACGGCTGACACGACGGCACCAGCACACAACACCCCGACCCATCGACATGGTCGTGCACCGCCAACGGCGGCTGATGATCCGCCACCGACGCCGCCCGCCGCCGACAATGCACACACACCGGGCCGTCCGCCAACAGGGCCTTGCGGGCCTGCTGGAACCGGTACCCCCTGCCCGTCCTCCCCACCGACTACCCCTTCCCGAGCTCCGCCCGATCCGCGCCGATCCGGCGGCGATCACCCACGACGACATCCATGCTCACGCATCCGGGCCGATCGCGGCCAGATCGGCGGGGGGGACACGATGCG
>DATFRN010000105.1:0-14813 GCA_035263165.1 Acidimicrobiales bacterium
TCACGCATCGCCAGCTGGTCGTCGTCGAAGCCGAACCGCATCGCCCCCCTCAGTGGAAATATCTAGATGTAAGACAGTAGGGTCGAGGCGTGCAGGGTGCAACGTCGTGACCGACCCCCGCGTCCGGATGGAGCGTGACGAGGCCGGCGGCGTCGCCCGGCTCACGCTCGACAACCCCGACCGGCGCAACGCGTACGACCCGGCCATGCGCACCGCGCTCGGCGAGCATCTCGACGAGCTGGCCGCCGACGACGCCGTCAAGGTCGTGGTGCTGCGGGGCGAGGGCGGCTGCTTCTCGGCCGGCGCCGACATGGGCAACGCCTACAGCTGGTACGGCGCCGGCGGGGCCGGCGACGGCCGGCGACCCAGCCAGCGCCGGCGCCTCGGCGTCGACCGCCGCACGTTCGCCTTCTACCACGACCTCGTCGGCTACCCGAAGGTGACCGTGGCCGAGGTGCGGGGCTACGCGCTGGGCGGCGGCCTGGAGATCGCGCTCATGGCCGACATCGCGGTCGTGGCCCGGGACGCCGTCATCGGCACGCCGGCCACCCGCTTCCTCGGCCCGGCGCTGGGCTCGCTCCACCTGTTCTTCCACCGGCTGGGGCCGGTGCTGGCCCGGCGGCTGCTGCTCACCGGCGACACGATCCCGGCCGCGGACGTCGAGCACCTCGGCGTGTTCACCGAGGTCGTCGACGACGCCGACGTCGAGGCCCGGGCGGCCTGGTGGGCCGCCAAGGCGGCCCGCATGCCGGCCGACGGCATCGTGCTGGCCAAGGAGGCGTTCCGCCTGGTCGAGCAGCTGCAGGCGTACCAGGGCGAGGAGGTCACGAGCTACCTCGTCCACGCCTTCGGCACCAACCTCCGCTTCGAGGAGGGCGAGTTCAACTTCGTGAAGGCCCGGGCCGAGCACGGCACCCGCCGGGCGTTCGAGCTGCGGGACGCTCACTTCGACGTCCCCGAGCCCGGGCCCGCCTGAGGCGCCGCCGCCACGGCGCCCTCGGCGGCCCGCCGGGCCCACGTGTAGTCGGCCTTGCCCGACGGGTGGCGCCCGACCCGGTCGCACAGCAGCACGGCCCGGGGCGCCTTGAACCGGGCCACCGACCGGGCCGCGAACTCCCGCACCGCCAGCGGGGTGAGCGACGCCCCCGGCCGCAGGGCCACCAGGGCGACGACCTCCTCGCCGAAGCGCTCGCTCGGCCGCCCCACCACCAGGGCGTCGGCCACGTCGGGGTGGCGGCGGATGGCCTCCTCCACCTCCTCGACGAACACCTTCTCGCCCCCGCTGTTGACCACCAGGGCGTCCCGGCCCAGCACCGTGATCGTGCCGTCCTCCGCCAGCGTGGCCCGGTCGCCGGGCACCGCGCAGCGCCGGCCGCCGACGATCGGGAACGTGCGCTCGGTGGCCTCGCGGTCGTCGAGGTAACCGAGCGGGATGCGGCCGGTGCGGGCCGTCCAGCCGACCTCGCCGTCGCCGGGCTCGAGGACCCGGGTGCGGTCGGCGGACACGACGCAGGCCCCGGCCGACGGCGTGAACCGGCTGGCCCGGGCGTCGCGGCGGGAGGCGCCGAAGGCCATCCCCCCGGTCTCCGACGAGCCGTAGCCGTCGTTGACGGTCAGGTGCGGGACCAGCTCGAGCAGCTCGCGCTTGAGCGCCGGGCTGGTGACCGCGCCCCCGGTCCCCACCGCCCGCAGCGCCGACAGGTCGTAGGGCCGGGCCCGGAGCTCGTCGACGATCGGGCGGGCGTAGGCGTCGCCGACGATCGTCATCATCGTGACGCCCTCGCGCTCGGCGGTGGCCAGGATCGTGCGGGCGTCGAACGGCTCGGCGTCGTCGTGGAGCACGACGGTGGCGCCGTTGTGGAGCCCGGCGAACACGGTCCACTGGGCGGCGGCGTGCATGAGGGGCGGCGCCGCGAACCACACGCCGGCCCCCGTCCCCGCGCCGGCTGCGATGCGCTCGGGCGTCGCCCCCTCGACGCCGCCCATGGCCGAGACGTAGGCGTCGGCCTGGCGCCACAGCACCGCCTTGGGCGCCCCGGTGGTGCCGCCGGTGCACACAAGGTAGAGATCGTCGGGCGACGGCTCCGGCAGCCCGCCGCCCACCTCCCACGCGACGGCGTCCTCGAAGCTCACGCTGCCGGGCAGCGGCGCCGCACCGGAGCCGTCGTCGACGTCGACCAGGACCGCCCCGGCCAGCGGCGCCTCGGCCAGCAGGGGCGCCAGCCGCCGCTGGTAGACGACGGCGTCGGCCCCGACCCGGGCCAGCAGGGCGGCCACCTCGCGGGCGTTGTAGTGGTGGTTGACGTTGTAGGGCACGGCCCGGGCCCGGTAGGCGCCCACCATCGCCTCGACGTAGGCCGGGCAGTTCGACAGCACCAGGGCGACGCGGCTCTGGCCGCAGGCCCAGCGGTCGAGCTCGGCCCGCTCCCGCCGCACGCCGAGGCCCCGCGCCCCCAGGAAGGCGGCGAGGCCGCGGGTGCGGTCCCGCACCTCGGCGTAGCTGCGCCGCACGGGCCCCCACACCAGCATGTCCCGGCCCGGCGCCGCGGCCGTGACCACGTCGAGCACGCCGGGCAGCGACCAGTCGGCCTTGATCACCCTTCCCCCTCCCCCTCAGCGGGCCGTGCCCGCCGGCTCCCGGGCCAGGCGGCGCAGGATCGACCGGCCGTCGGCACCCGACAGGCGCAGACGACCGTCGACGTCCTCGTGCCAGGCCCGGGCCCGGTCCAGGCCCAGGCCCCCCAGGCAGAACTGCGCCAGGTCGATCACGTCCGGCAGCCCGACGCCCAGGTCGTCGCCGAGCGTCAGCGACATCGTGTAGGCCGTGCGCGACGACACGACGAGGTAGGTGGCGGCGTCCACGCCGAGGCCGGCGCCGGGCGAGGCGTCGAGGGCCACCGCCACCAGCTCGCGGTAGAGGTCGGTGACCGGCGCCTGGGACCGGGCCAGCAGGCCCGGGTCGGCCTGGCCCAGCTGGATGCGCAGGTTGGCCAGCCCGCTCTCCAGCCCGGCCTTGTCGTGCAGCGCCGGCAGCCGGGCGGCGGCGATGATCCCGCCGGCCAGGCGCTCGACCGGGTCGGACAGGTCCGCGATGGCGGCCCGGACGAGCCGGGCGTAGGTGCGCATCGCCTCCTCGAACACGGCCAGCAGCAGGTCGTCCTTGCTGGCGAAGTACTGGTAGAGCGTGCGCAGCGACTGCCCGGCCTCGTCGGCCACCTCCTGCACGGTCAGGGAGGCCCCGTTCGAGCGCTCCAGCACCCGGGCCGCGGCCCGCACCAGGCGGGCGCCCCGGTCGATCGACCGCCGCCGGGCCTCCTCCAGCGACCGGCCCACGACCCGCCGGTGCCAGTCGGACTCGGGCTCGGTGCCGGCGGCCACGTCAGCCCACCCCCAGGAGCTCGCCCAGGTTGGTCGACATGATCCGGGCGACGTCGGCGTCGGCCAGGCCGTCGAGCTGCGCGGCGAACGACAGCGGGTCGGCCAGGCCCTCGGGGTGGGGGTAGTCGGAGCCGAAGCAGACCCGGTCGGCCCCCATGAGCTCGACCACGCCGGCCACGGACTCCTCCCAGAACGGGTTGATCCACACGTTGCGCCGCAGCACGTCGACCGGGTGGGTGGGGAACTCCCGGGGCATCTTGCGCCAGGCCTGGTCGAGGTTGTGGGCCAGCACGTGGACCCAGTGGCCGCCGTTCTCGACGCTGATCAGCCGCACCCCCGGGAAGCGGTCGAGCATGCCGTGGCAGATGGCCGAGGCCAGCGTGTCCTGGATCGTGCGCCCGCCGTCGGCCACGTAGGCGAACGTGCGGGGCCGGAAGGCGACGTACTCGCCGCTGCGCCCCTCCCAGGTGTTGAGGTAGTCCTGGTAGCCGCTGTCGGAGGCGTGCAGCGCCACCAGCACCCCCGCCTCCTCGACCCGGGCCCAGAACGGGTCGAACTCGGGCAGGAACGGCGAGCGCGACCCCCGCAGGCCGGCCACCGGCGCCGGCCGCAGCAGCACGACCCGGGCGCCCCGGTCGAGCACCCGGTCCAGCTCGGCGATGCCGCCCTCCAGCGTGCAGGGCGTGACGATCGGGGTGGCGAAGATGCGACCGCGGTACGCGTAGCCCCACTCCTCGTGCAGCCACTCGTTGAACGCGTGCACCGCCACCTGGGTCAGCTCGGGGTCGTCGCGCAGCCGCTCCTCGATGAGGCTGGCCAGCGTGGGGAACATGAGCGTGGCCGCCACGCCCTGCTCGTCGAGCAGCGCCAGCCGGTCCTGCGGGTTGCGGAAGGCCGGGACCGAGCGCATCGGCTCGCCGGTGAGCTCGCGCAGGGTCAGGCCCTCGGGGTTGTCGCCGGCGTAGAAGGCATTGTGGGCGCCCGGCCGGGCCACGACCTCGAACGTCGGGTTGGGGATGAACTCGGTGAGCACGTTGCGCACGAGCAGCTTCTTGCGCCCGTTCACCTCGACGTAGCGGAACAGGCTGCGCTGCGCCGCCGGCAGGTGGCGGGTGAAGGCGTCCTCGGTCTCGTACAGGTGCTGGTCGGCGTCGAGGACCGGGACGGCCGGCGTGGACATGCCGAAACCCTAGCTGTTCGATTCTGGCCAGTGTTGCTTTCCGAGGTGTGCCACGATCGTGCCATGGACCTCGGAGTTCGGGACCGCGCCTACGCCGTCCTCGGCGGGACGCGCGGCATCGGCCTGGCCGCGGCGCGGGCGCTGGTGACGGACGGCGCGCTCGTCGCCGTCGTCGGGCGGGACGGCGCGCGGGCGGAGGCGGCCGCCGGCGAGCTGGCGGCCGCCGGGCCCGGGCGGGCGGTGGCCCTGGCCGGCGACCTGGCCGACCCCGACGGGGCCGAGCGGGTGCTGGCCGCGGCCGAGGACGGTCTCGGGCCGTTGCGGGGCGTGGCCGTGACCACCGGCCTCGGCATGCGGGGCCAGCGCGACCTGCTCGCCGCCACCGACGAGGACTGGGAGGACACCTTCGGCGACGTCCTCCTGGCCACCGTGCGGGCCTGCCGGGCCGCGGTCCCCCGGCTGATCGCCGCCGGGGGCGGCGCCGTCGTCACCACCGCGGCCTACTCGGTCCGGGCGCCCAAGCCCCACCAGGCGCCGTACGCGTCGCTCAAGGCGGCGGTGGCCACGCTGACCAAGTCGGTGGCCAAGGCCTACGGCCCCCAGGGCGTGCGGGCCAACTGCGTCTGCCCCGGGGCGACCGAGACCGACATCCTGGCCGGCATGCGGGTGGCCGTCGCCCGCGAGCGGGGCTGGCCCGAGGACGAGGCGCTCGAGCGGGTGATGGCCGAGGACTGGGGCATGCACGTCGCCCTGGGCCGGGCCGGCAGCCCGGCCGAGGTGGGCGACGTGATCGCCTTCCTGCTGTCCGACCGGGCCGGCTACGTCACCGGGGCGCTGGTCAACGTCGACGGCGGCACCGACTTCTGAAAGCGCTACTGTGCGAATGAGGAAAGCAGGGCTCCGATGAACCTCGACTTCGCCCCGATCGACGCCGACAACCACTACTACGAGCCGCTCGACGCCTTCACCCGCCACCTCGACCCCCGCTACCGGCGCCGGGGCGTCCAGCCGGTGTCCGACGGCCGGCACACGCAGCTGCTGATCGGCGGGCGGGTCAACCGGTTCGTGCCCAACCCCACCTTCGACCCGATCATCGTGCCCGGGTGCCTCGACAGCCTGTTCCGGGGCCGGATCCCCGAGGGCGTCGATCCCCGCTCGCTCATGCAGGTCGAGCCGCTGCGCCCCGAGTACCGCGACCGGGCCGAGCGGGAGGCCGTGGCCGAGCGCCAGGGTCTCGGCGCCGCGCTGCTGTTCCCCACCCTCGGCTGCGGGGTCGAGGAGGCACTGCGCGGCGACGTCGCCGCCACCATGGCCAGCCTGGCCGCCTTCAACCGCTGGCTGGAGGACGACTGGGGCTTCGGCGCCGACGGCCCGCTGGTCGGCGTGCCGATGCTGTCCCTGGCCGACCCCGACGAGGCGGCGGCCGAGGCCGACCGCCTGGTCGAGCGGGGCGCCCGCATGGTCCACGTCCGGCCCGCCCCCGTGCCCGGCGAGCACGGGTCGTCCCGCTCGCTCGGCGACCGCCGCCACGACCCGGTGTGGGCCCGGCTGGCCTCGGCGGGCGTGCCCGTCGCCTTCCACCTGGGCGACAGCGGCTACCACGGCTTCTTCGCCGGCGCCTGGGGCGCCGGCGACACGTTCGGCTTCGGCCAGAGCGACCCGTTCGGCCAGGTGCTGGTGTCCGACCGCGCCATCCACGACACGATCGCCTCGCTGGTGGTCCACGGCGTGTTCCAGCGCCACCCCGACCTGCGGGTGGCCAGCATCGAGAACGGCTCCGACTGGATGGCGCTGCTGGCCAAGCGTCTGCGCAAGCAGGCCAACCAGACCCCGTGGGCCTTCGAGGAGGACCCCGTCGCCACCCTGCGCCGCCACGTGTGGGTCACCCCCTACTACGAGGAGGACCTGCGGGCGCTGGCCGACCTCGTCGGCGTCGAGCGCATCCTGTTCGGGTCCGACTGGCCCCACGGCGAGGGCCTGGCCCAGCCGCTCGACTTCGTGGCCGAACTGGACGGGTTCGACGCCGGCGAGCGGCGCCGCATCCTGCGCGACAACGCGCTCGACCTGCTGCGCCCGGCGGCGGCCTGACCGTGGCCGGCGACGACCTGCGGGCCGAGGTCCGCGCCTGGCTGGACGCGCACTGGGACCCCGAGCTGTCCGTCGACGAGTGGTGGCGGCTGGTCGCCGCCGCCGGCTGGACCGCGCCCCACCTGCCGCCCGAGCAGGGCGGCCGGGGCCTGCACCGGTCGGCCGGCACCACCGTGCGGGCCGAGTTCGCCCGCCACGGCGCGCTCCGCCCGCCGGGCGGCCTGGGCCTGCTGATGGCGGCGCCGACCATCCTCACCCACGGCACGCCCGACCAGATCGCCCGGCACGTGCCGCCCGTCCTCGAGGGCCGGGTCGACTGGTGCCAGCTGTTCAGCGAGCCGGGCGCCGGCTCCGACCTTGCCGGCCTGACCACCCGGGCCGAGCGCGACGGCGACCGCTGGGTGATCGACGGCCAGAAGGTGTGGAGCAGCATGGCCCGCCAGGCCGACTACGGGATGCTGCTGGCCCGCACCGACTTCTCCGTGCCCAAGCACGCCGGCATCTCGTGGTTCGCCCTCCCGCTCGACCAGCCGGGCGTCACGATCCGCCCGCTGCGGGAGATGACCGGCGACGCGGTGTTCAACGAGGTGTTCCTGGACGGTGCCGTGTGCGACGGCGCCGACCTCGTCGGCGGGGAGGGCAATGGCTGGGCCGTGACCCAGACGACCCTGTGGTTCGAGCGCACCGGCATCGGCGCCGGCGGCTCGCACGCCGGGTTCCCCGAGCCGGGGCCCAGGGGCGGCATGCTCGGGCGGCGGGCGGGCGACGCCGCGCTCGTCCCGGCGCCGGGGGGCGACACGGTCGTCGGCATGGCCGACGTCCTGGCCCTGGCCCGGGCCCAGGGGCGGACCGACGACCCCCACGTCCGCCAGGGCCTGGCCCGGCTGCACACCTACACCCGCCTCGGGCAGTGGACGGCCCAGCGGGCCCGGGCCGAGGCGGCCCGGGGCGGCGGCCAGGCGGTCGCCAACCTTCCCAAGGTGGCGCAGACGCGCATCGTGAAGCTGGCCGCCGGGCTGGCGGCCGACGTCATGGGCGCCGGCGCCCTGCTGGCGGCGCCCGACGGCCCCGAGGGCGGGCGCTTCGGCCGGGCGCTGGTGTTCTCGCCGGCGTCGTCGATCTACGGCGGCACCGACGAGATCCAGCGCAACGTCATCGCCGAGCGCACCCTCGGCCTGCCCCGCGAGGACCTGCCGGGCAGGGGCCGCCCCTACGGCGAGGTGCTGCGCTCGATCGGCCGGGCCGACTGAGCCTCGCAGACTCTCAGGCGAGGACGTGGCGGCCGACGATGGCCGGCAGGTCGAGGAAGGTGGCGATGCCCGGCGGCGCCGCGCACACCGGGGCGACCGCGTGGATGGCGTGCATGGCGGTGCCCAGGCAGCCCTGGTCGTTCTCGTCCTCGCCGTCGACGGCGATGCGGGCCTCCAGGACCATCGACGGCCGCCCGGCGACCGTCACCCGCCAGCCCCGGCCCCGGGGCCAGCCGGGGGCGACGTCCTCGGCCAGGCGGGTGACGTGCTCGACCGTGAGGGCGGGCCGGCCGCCGACGACGGCGGTGGCGGAGAAGCGCAGCCCGGCCACGGTCCCGGCCTCGACCCGGCCGGCGGCGACGTCGAAGGGGCGGTCGGCCACCGCCACGCGCCGGTCGAAGGTGAACCCGTCGATCGTGGCGCCCAGGCCCTCGGCCACCAGCATCAGCGGCGCCCGGAACGTGCCGCCCAGCAGCGCCGGGTCGGCGCCGGGCACGTCGGCGTCCGGCGGCCGCCCGAAGCCCATGATGTCGAACAGCATGAACGTGCTGGCGTAGGACGAGTAGTCGAGCAGCTCCTGCACCACCAGCGTGTCGACCCGGCGGAACAGGCCCGACATGGCGAGCGGCAGCACCTCGGACGCCCACCCCGGCTCGATGCCGGTGGCGTGGAAGGTGGTCCCGCCGGCGGCGCACGCCGCCTCCAGCTGCTCGACCACGGCCGGTCCCATGGCGGCGGGGTAGATCAGCGCGGTGACCGCGGTCGACACCACGTTGGTGCCCGCGGCCAGCAGGGCGCAGATGTCGTCGAGGGCGCCGGCCGGGTCCATCTCGCCCTGGGGCATGTAGAGCGCGCAGTCGGCGCCGAGGGCCAGGATCTCGTGGCGGTCGCGGGTGGCGGCCACGCCGATCGGCCCGCGGCCGCACAGCTCGCCGGCGTCGCGGCCGGCCTTGTCCTCGCCGTAGACGCGCACGCCCACGACCTCCAGGTCGGGGTGGTCGATCGCCGCCGCCAGGGCGTGGCGACCCACCGCGCCGGTGGCCCACTGCACGACTCGCAGCACCGCTGCCCCCTCCCCTACATCTAGATGTTTGGTGGAAACATCTAGATGTAAACCCTAGGATCGGCCGGGACGGCCCGCAACCGGCCGCCGGACCACATGGGGGGGACCATGGACGGGAACACGGGGCTGGGCCGGGGGCTCTGCCGGGGGCTGTGCCGGGGGCTGGCCGTCCTGGCCGCCGGGCTGCTGCTGGCGGCGGCCGCCTGCGGCGGGTCGGACGGCGGTGGCGACGATTCCTCCGGGAGCGGTTCCGGGTCGGCCGACGCCGCCGCGCTGCTCGGGCCCCGCGACCGGGCCGAGGGCGAGCCGGTCAAGGTCGGCGTGGTCAGCGACGGCCGCACGGCGGCGCTCGACAACACGATGCAGCTGCGGGCCGCCGCCGCCGTCGCCCGCTACATCAACGAGCACCGGGGCGGCATCGCCGGCCGGCCGATCCGCCTGGTCACCTGCGAGTCCGAGGGCGACCCGGGCAAGGCCGCCGACTGCGCCGCCGAGCTCATCCAGGCCAAGGTGGCGCTGGTCGTGCTGGGCGAGACGACGGCCGCCGCCACCGTCCAGCAGGCCGTGCACGACGCCCACATCCCGCTGTTCGCCTACGGCAGCGGCGACCAGAGCGTGCTGCTCGACCCCGACTCCACCTTCACGCTGGCCTCCACCACCGCCGGCCTGGCCGACCTGCCCATCGACGTGGCCAAGGAGCACCACCTGAAGAAGGTGACCGCCGTGGTCATCGACGTGCCCGCCGCCACCGGCTTCTACAAGACGATCGGGAAGGAGATGTTCGCCGACGCCGGGATCGACCTCGACGTCGTCCCGATCCCGCCGGGCCAGGCCGACATGGCCCCGCAGATGACCCAGATCGCCTCGGGCGGGCCGACCGTCGTCCACATCATCGGCAACGACGCCTTCTGCATCGCCGCCCTGGGCGGCCTGCGCGACGCCGGCTTCGACGGGCCGATCGACACGCTCAACTCCTGCATCAACGACAGCGTGCGCCAGGCGGTGGGCGACTACCTGAAGGGTGTCGTGATGGCGTCGCCGTCGCCGGTCGGCGACCGCGACGACCCCGGGCTGAAGCTGCTGGGCGCCATCATCGACACCTACGGCCGGGGCGACATCGACGTGGACAACGCGCTCGCCACCAACATGTTCAGCACGATGATGGGCGCCCGGGAGGCGCTCGGCGGGCTCACCGGTGCGGTCACGCCGGCCACCATCACGGCGGCGATCAAGGCCATGCCCGAGACCGACCTGCCGGGCGGGGGCGGGCTCAAGTTCCGCTGCAACGGCAAGGCCTTCGCCCTGACCCCGGCCGTGTGCACCCGGGGCTCGCTGCGCACCACGCTCGACGCGCAGGGCGAGCCGACGCTGCCCTACGAGACGGTGGGGGCGTCGCCGATCCCGGGTTGAGCGCCGCCCAGCGGGTCGACCCGGAGGCGCTCCAGGCGGGAGCGGGCGATGCGCCACTCGCCGTCCTCGCGGACGTACTCCTCCCGGTAGTGGCCGTAGCCCTGGATCCCGACCCGGTCGCCGCCGGGCTCGGCGGGGGGCCATTCGACGTAGTCGAACATGGCCCAGATCCCGCGGGCGGTGTCGGGCCCGGTCACCTCGATCTCGGGCATGTGGCCGTGGTGGACCGTGCGGGTGCCGGCCAGCGCCCCGCCGACCCCGGCCGCGATGGCGTCGCGACCCTCGCTGACCATGCCGGCCTCGGGGACCTCGAGGACGGCGTCCCGGGTGAAGACCCGGCCGAACCCGGCCCAGTCCTTGGTGTCGAGGCAGCGGAAGTAGCGGGCCTTGAGCCGCTTGATGTCCTCGACCGCGGCCAGCCGCCGCACGAGGTCGGCGGTGTCGTCGCTGGTGTCGCTCACGGGGCCTCCATGCGGTCGAGGGCGGCGTCCATGGCGGCCCGCCGCTGCTCGTAGACGGGCCGGAACGACCCGTGGGTCACCGAGTAGGGCACGTCGGCCGCCAGGTCGTCGAGCAGGTGGCGCAGCGCGTGCCCGGGCTCGACGACGTCACCCTCGGCCAGGGGCCGGTGGTCGAGCATGGCGGTGAGGTCGTCGGGGTCGACCGCCGTCGGTCCCAGGCGGGCGGGGCGGGCCAGGACGCTGCTCTCCAGGTGGCGGGTGATCATGCCCCCGGGGAACAGGATCGTGACGCCGATGCCCTCGGGCGCCAGCTCCTCCCGCAGGGTCTCGCCGAAGCCCATGACCGCGAACTTGCTGGTCTGGTAGGCCGCCATGCGCACGCCGGGGGCGAGGACGCTGGAGCTGGCGGTGAGGACGATGCGGCGCCAGCCGTCCCGGGCCCGGAGCAGCGGGAGGAAGGCCCGGACCGTCCGCACGGTGCCGAGCACGTTGACGCCGAGCACCCACTCCCAGTCCTGCTCGGTCAGCCGGTCGACGGCGCCGAACTGCTGGACGCCGACGTTGGCGCAGACGACGTCGCAGCCGCCCAGCGCGGCCTCGACGACGGTGGCGGCCGCGGCGACGGCGTCGGGGTCGCCGACGTCGACCCCGGCCGAGGTCGTCGGGACACCGTGCTCGTGCGCGATGGCCTCGGCGGTGGCGGCGGCCGCCGGCCCGTCGATGTCGAGGGCGGCGACGCCCATGCCGGCGCCGGCGAACAGGCTGGCCATCGCCGCCCCGAGGCCGGACCCGGCGCCGGTGACGACCGCGACCCGCCCGGCCAGGTCGGGGGTCACGGGCGGGCCGGGCCGGCCCGGCCGTCCAGCCGGACCGGCAGGTGGGCGATGCCGTTGATGAAGTTCGACGCCACCCGGGTCGGCGCGCCGATCTCCATGCCGGGCGCCCGGTCGAGCAGGGCCCGTAGCAGGACCGCGGTCTCCAGCCGGGCCAGGTGGGCGCCCAGGCAGAAGTGGGGGCCGACACCGAAGGCGACGTGGGGGTTGGGGTCCCGGCGCAGGTCGAGGCCGTGGGGGTCGGCGAACACCTCGGGGTCGCGGTTGGCGGCGCCGAACCAGATCACGACCTTGTCCCCCGCCCGCACCCGCTGGTCGCCGAGCAAGGTGTCCCGGGTGGCCGTGCGCCGGAACTGCTGGACCGGCGACAGGTAGCGCAGCAGCTCCTCGACCGCGGTGTCGAGGTGCTCGGGGTGCTCGGCCAGCCAGCGCCAGAGGTCGTGCTCGTGGAGCGCGACGACCGCCCCCGCCACCGCGTTGCGGGTGGTCTCGTTGCCGGCCACGATCAGCAGCAGCCAGAACATCTGGAACTCGGCGTCGTTCAGCCGCTCGCCGTCGACCTCGGCGTTGACGATGCGGCTCACGATGTCGTCCCGGGGCCGGGCCCGGCGGTCGTCGGCCATGGCCTGGCCGTAGGCCATCATCCCGGCCAGCGCGTCCATCGAGTCGGCGGCGTGCTGGGCGGCGCTCGGGTTCTCGGCGCCGAGCAGGGCGTTGCTCCAGGCGAAGATGAGGCCGCGGTCGTCCCGGGGCATGCCGAGCAGGTCGGCGAGCACCCGCAGCGGCATCTCGGCCGCCACCGCGGTGACCAGGTCGATCTCGCGTTCGCCGGTGCCGGCATCGTCCACGATCTCGGCGGCGTTGGCCGCGACCGACGCCCGCAGCCGCTCGATCGAGCGGGGCGTGAAGATCGGCTGGAGGATCCGGCGCAGGCGGCTGTGGCCGGGGTGGTCCATGTTCAGCATCATCTGGCGGAACATGGCCAGGCTGTCCTCGGCCAGCGAGGGCAGGAAGGTGCCGCCCGCCTCGGACGAGAAGCGCTCCTGGTCGCGGTCGACCTCGCCGACGAGGGCATGGGACGTGACGGCCCAGAAGCCGGGGGCGTCGACGAACTGGAGCAGCGGGTTGTCGCCCATCGTCCCCGCCACCGGCGGCTCGGCGTGCCAGGCGATGCCGCCCTGGCGCCGCAGGGCGTCGAACGCCGCGTGGGGCGGGCCGGCGACGAAGCCGCGGGCGGTGGCCAGGTCGGCGTCGGCGATGCCGGCGGCCAGCCGGGCCCCGGGCGGCGGCGCGGCCGGCGCCTCGGGCCAGGCCCGGGCGGGGGCGCTCACCGCAGGCTCGCCTCGACGATCCCGAGGATGTCGGGGTAGCGCATGGTGTGGGCGCCGCCGTCGATGAGGTAGAGCGACCCGGACACGTAGGCCGCCTCGTCGGAGGCCAGCCAGGCGACGAGGCCGGCGATCTCCTCGGGGCCCGCGTAGCGGCCGACGGGCGTGTTCTCGACGTAGCCGTCGGCCACGCCGGGCAGGGCGAACGCCCCCTCCGTGAGCGCGGTGCGGACGAGCCCGGGGCCGACGGCGTTGACCCGGATGCCGGCCGGGCCGAGCTCGAGCGCGGCGACCTGGGCCAGCATGGCGACGCCGGCCTTGGAGCTGCAGTAGGCCCCCATGCCGACGCCGGCCTGCACGGCGTTGAGGCTGGCGGTGATCACGATGGACCCGCCCTGGCTCATGCGCCGCGCCGCGTGCTTGACGGTGAGGAAGGGCCCGGTCAGGTTGACGTCGAGCACCCGGGACCAGTCGGCCAGCTCGGCGTCGACGAGCCGCTGCACGGACCCGATGCCGGCGTTGGCGAAGGCCACGTCGAGCCCCCCGAACCTCTCGACCGCCAGGTCGGCCAGCTGCGCGACGTCGTCCTCGACCGTGACGTCACACCGCTGGATGGCGACGCTCTCGCCGCCCGACTCGCCGGCCAGCGTGTCGAGGCCGGCCTCGTCCAGGTCGCCGACGACGACCCGGGCCCCCTCCCCCACGAACCGCCGCGCCGCCGCCCGCCCGATCCCCGACGCACCGCCGGTGACCAGGGCGACCTTCCCCGAGAGCCGCTCAGCCATACATCTATAGGTTTAGCACCGCCACGGTCCGGGCGCCCGGTGGGCCGGCGCCCCGGCCGCCGCCGGCGGCGGCCGGTACGCTCCCGGCGATGGCCGTCGCTACACGGTGGCCGCTCGTGGGCCGGCGTGACGAGATCGACACCTTCTCCCGCGCCCTGGCGGATCCGGGGTGCCAGGCCGTGTGCATCTACGGTCCGCCCGGGGTCGGCAAGAGCCGGCTCGGCGACGAGTGCCTCGATCTGGCCGCCGCCGCCGGGCGCCGGCCGTTGCGGGCGGCCGCCGATCGCACCGCAACCGAGGCCGGCGGCATCCCCTTCGGCCCCGTCGTCCACCTCCTCCCCGCCCACGTCCTGGCCGACCTGGGCGACGGCGACGAGGTGACCCCCGCCGGGTTCGCCCGCGTGCTCGACGCCGTCCGCCGCACCCTCGCCCCCAGCGGCGGCGAGCGGGGCACGCCGGTGCTCCTCCTCGACGACGCCCACCGCGTGGACGGCTGGTCGCTGCGGGTGGTCGACCGCCTCGTCGCCGACGGCGCGCTGCTGTGCGTGGCCACGGTGGTGCTCGGCGAGCCGGTCCCCGAGACCGTCACCCGCTGGTGGCGGGACGACCGGGGCGTCCGCCTCGACCTCGCCGACCTCGACCAGCTCGGCGTCGACACCCTCCTCCACATCGCGCTCGAGGGCCCCCTCGACAGCGTGGCCGCGGCCGAGCTGTGGCGGGCCAGCCGGGGCAACATCCTCGCCCTGCGCGAGCTGGTCCTCGGCGCCCGCCAGGGCGGCACCCTCGCCTGCCGGGACGGGGTCTGGCACCTCGACGCCCCCCTGGCCGCCCCCGACCGCCTGCGCGAGCTGGTCGAGGTCCGCCTGGCCGCCCTCCCGCCCCCCGCCCGGGACGTGCTCGACCTGCTCGCCCTGTGCCAGCCGCTCGGCCTCGCCCAGCTGGAGTCCGAGTCCGGCCTCGCCGTCCTCGAGGAGCTCGAGCGCCAGGGCCTCATCGTCGTGCGCACCGACGGCCGCCGCGAGACGGTCCGCCTGGCC